>JAKFDW010000001.1:0-6004 GCA_036675955.1 Orrella sp.
GGGAAAGCCGTTGGCCGGTTCGAATGGCGCAATATGCCATGGGACGTAAGCAAGGCAGACCTCAACGGCAAGGTCGAGATCGACCTGGAAAAAGGGCGGTTCAGCAGTGTGGATTCGCGCTCTTCGCGTTTGCTGGAATTGTTGTCTCTGCAGTCGCTGCACAGGTTGGCGCGCATGGATGTGAACCCGGCAGGATTGATCAAGGAAGGATTTCCTTATGACAGGCTGCGCGGCACCTTGTTGCTGAACGACGGCATCATGAACACCGACGACTATAGGGTGGTAGGCCCCGTGGGCACCATTGTGATCGCGGGCGACATCAATTTGATCAGTGAACGGCTGAATCTGGAAGCGGTGGTCGTTCCGAACCTGGATGTCAGCGGCGCCGCTATTGCTGCCGGTATTGCCATCAACCCTATTGTGGGAATCGGCGCTTTCCTGACGCAGTGGTTGCTGCAGGCCCCTTTGGCCAAGGCCATGACGGCACGCTACCATATCGATGGCGATTGGGATGATCCCAAGATCAGCGACGCTATTGTTCCGCCTGAGGGCCAAGCTGCAAAGAAAGAAACACCCAGGCCGGTATCGCCCTGATGTATCCGGCGCAAAAATGAGAATGCCGCGCATGCGGCCTGTGCAGGCCGCCGCAGCGCGGCATTATCTGGCAGGCCAGGATCTTAGCAAATGCCTTGATGCAGCATCGCATCGGCCACTTTCACGAAGCCGGCGATGTTGGCACCGTTTACATAGTTGACCGATTTTGTGTCTGAGTTTGTGCCGTGCTGCACACAATTTTCGTGGATGTTGCGCATGATGGCGTGCAGCTTGCTGTCGACCTGTTCACGCGTCCATTGCAAGCGTTGCGAGTTCTGGCTCATTTCCAGGCCCGATACAGCCACGCCGCCGGCGTTGCTGGCCTTGCCGGGCGCATACAGGATGTTGGCACCAATGAAGGCATCTACGGCGTCCAGGCTGGTCGGCATGTTGGCGCCTTCGGCGACGCAGCGCACGCCATTCTTGATCAGCATCTGTGCATCTTCGAGTTCGAGTTCGTTTTGCGTCGCGCAGGGCAGGGCGACGTCGACCGGCACATGCCAAGGCCTCTTGCCGGCCTCATAAACCAGGTTGAACTGCTTGGCGTAGTCTTCGACGCGTCCGCGATGCTTGGTCTTGAGCTCGATAAGCGCGGCCAGCTTTTCAGGCGTGAAACCGGCTTTGTCGATCACTACACCGTGCGAGTCGCTGACTGTGATGACCTTGGCGCCCAGCTGCATGCATTTTTCGATTGCGTACTGGGCGACGTTGCCGGAACCCGATACGGATACGGTGAAGCCTTCGATCGACTGGCGCGCATGCTTGAGCATTTCTTCGGCAAAATAGACCGTGCCGTATCCCGTGGCTTCAGGGCGGATAAGGCTGCCGCCGAAGCTCAAGCCCTTGCCGGTAAAGACCGAACTTGCCGAGTTGGACAGTTTTTTCATCATGCCGGCCATGAAGCCGACTTCGCGGGCTCCTACGCCGATATCGCCTGCGGGTACGTCGGTGTCGGGGCCCAGGTGCCGGTACAGCTCGACGATGAGTGCCTGGCAGAAGCGCATGACTTCACCGTCGGATTTGCCCTTGGGATTGAAGTCGGACCCGCCTTTACCGCCGCCCATGGGCAGCGTGGTCAAGGCATTCTTGAACGTCTGCTCGAATGCAAGAAACTTCAGGATGGACAGGTTCACCGATGGATGAAAACGCATGCCGCCCTTGTAGGGACCTATGCTTGAACTGTGCTGTATGCGAAAACCGCGATTGACCTGGACTTTGCCTTGGTCGTCGACCCACGATATTCGGAACTGAATGACTCGTTCCGGCTCGACCAGGCGCTCCAGGATGCCATGCTGCGCGTAATGAGGATTCTGTTCAATGAACGGCCATAAACTGTGCATGACCTCTTTGACTGCCTGCATGAACTCCGGCTGATTCGGATCGCGGGCTTGTATCTGGGCGAGAAACTGGTCGAGCGTAGGTAGAGTCATCGTTTCTATTTCTTCATCATGTCGAAAAATTCGGAATTTGTCTTGGTAGCGCGAATCTTGTCCAGAATGAACTCCATAGCCTGGAGCTCGTCCATGTCGTGGATGAACTTGCGCAACACCCAGATTTTCTGCAGAAGTTCGGGTTTGATCAAGAGTTCTTCGCGACGCGTGCCGGACTTGTTCAAATTGATAGCCGGGTATACGCGTTTCTCGGCCAGGCGACGTTCCAGATGCACTTCGGAATTGCCGGTGCCCTTGAATTCCTCGTAGATGACCTCGTCCATGCGGCTGCCTGTTTCTACCAGTGCAGTGCCGATGATGGTAAGCGAGCCGCCTTCTTCGACGTTGCGGGCCGCGCCGAAGAATCGCTTGGGGCGTTGCAGTGCGTTGGCGTCTACGCCGCCGGTCAGGACCTTGCCGGACGCAGGCACCACCGTGTTGTAGGCACGCGCCAGCCGCGTAATGGAATCGAGCAGGATGACGACGTCTTTCTTGAGCTCGACCAGGCGCTTTGCTTTTTCGATCACCATCTCGGCGACTTGCACATGGCGCGTGGCGGGTTCATCGAAGGTGGACGCCACGACCTCACCGCGTACAGTGCGCTGCATCTCGGTGACTTCTTCGGGGCGCTCGTCAACCAGCAGCACAATCATGACGGCGTCAGGATAATTGGTGCTGATGGCGTGGGCCATATGCTGCATGATGACTGTTTTACCAGACTTGGGGCTGGCTACGATAAGGGCGCGCTGGCCTTTGCCGATTGGAGCAAAGATATCCATGATGCGGCCGGTAATGTTTTCTTCGCTCTTGATGTCGCGTTCAAGAGTCATTACTTCGTCTGGATGCAGCGGCGTAAGGTTTTCAAACATGATGCGATGTTTGATGGCCTCGGGCTGCATGCCATTGACCTTGTCGACCTTGACCAGTGCGAAATAGCGTTCGCCGTCTTTGGGGGTGCGGACCTCGCCCTCGATGGAGTCACCGGTGTGCAGGTTGAAGCGGCGGATTTGCGACGGCGAAATATAGATGTCGTCGGTGCTTGCCAGGTAAGAGGTTTCAGGTGAGCGCAGGAAACCAAAACCGTCGGGCAGCACTTCCAGGACGCCGTCGCCAAAAATCTGTTCGCCTTGCTTGGCATGCCGCTTCATGATGGCAAACATCAGTTCTTGTTTGCGCAGCCGGCTGGCATTGTCTATGTCAAGTGCGGCGGCCATTTCGAGAAGCTTCGAAACGTGCTGTGCTTTTAATTCGGTGAGATGCATGTGAGGAAAGAGGGGGTATTTGCAAAGTGGCGGCGAGCCTAGAGCAGGCTCGCGCGAAAACGACCGTTTACAGGGATTCGTCTAGGAAAGTGTTGAGTTGTGACTTGGACAGTGCGCCGACTTTCGTGGCAGCGGGCTTGCCGTCTTTGAAGAGCATGAGCGTCGGGATTCCGCGAATGCCGAACTTGGCGGCGGTTTCGGGGTTTTCGTCCACATCGACTTTGGCTATGATAACACGCCCTTCGTACTGGCCTGCGGCCTCTTCCAGCAGCGGGGCGATCATTTTGCAGGGGCCGCACCATGCGGCCCAATAGTCGACCAGTACGGGTACGTCGGAGTTCAGGACGTCGTTCTCGAAAGAGGCGTCGCTCACGTGTTTGATAGATTCGCTCATGATAGGAAAACTAAGAAGATGATAGTGACTTGAATTTGCTGCTTGAAGGCAAGGCAGCAAGACCATGTATTCTAGTAAGTGCAAACGGGGCATTGCGCCCGTTTTTTTACAAGCATACCACCGACAGCCGGGGTGCGCACAAGACGTTTTATCATCGGCGCGTCGGGCTTTGCTGGCGGCGATATGGCGCATACTCCGTAAAATACCGTAATTCACACAGAAAATTCGAGAGCAAATTGGCTACACCACGCTACGACGAAGCATCCATCCGGGTCCTGAAGGGGCTGGAACCCGTGCGCCAGCGCCCGGGCATGTATACACGCACAGACAACCCCCTGCACATCCTCCAGGAGGTCATCGATAATGCCGCGGACGAGGCGCTGGCGGGTTTCGTCCAGCAGATAAAGGTGACGCTGCATGCCGATGGCAGCGTGACCGTCGAAGATGATGGCCGGGGGATACCGGTGGGGCTGCACCCCGAAGAGCACGCTCCCGTGGTGGAACTGGTTTTCACACGGCTGCATGCCGGGGGCAAGTTCGATAAAAAGGACGGCGGCGCCTACGCTTTTTCGGGCGGCTTGCATGGTGTGGGGGTGTCGGTCACCAACGCGCTGTCCACGCGGCTTGAAGTACGCGTATGGCGCGACGGCAAGACACATGAACTGGTGTTCGCCAATGGCGATGTCCTTGAGCCTTTGCAGGAACTCGATCCGGTCGGGCGCAAGAAAACCGGCACCCGGGTGCGCGTCTGGCCCGATCCGAAATATTTCGACTCGGCGGCCATACCCATGGCGGAACTTGTGCATGTATTGCGCAGCAAGGCTGTGCTGCTGAACGGTATCAAGGTAACGCTGACCACCGAAAAAACCGGGGAAACCCGCGAATGGCAGTATGAAGAGGGCGTGCGGGGTTATCTGGAAGATGCCCTGGGCGATGCCGAGAAAATCATACCTTTGTTCGAAGGCAAGCAATATGCCGCCGATGACGACGATTCCTTCGCGCCCGGAGAAGGCGCCCACTGGGTCGTCGTCTGGACCGCCGACGGCGCGGTGGTGCGCGAATCCTACGTCAACCTCATCTCGACCACGGCCGGCGGCACCCATGAAGCGGGGCTGCGCGACGGTTTGTTCAATGCCGTCAAGTCCTTTGCCGAATTGCACAGCCTGGTGCCCAAAGGCGTCAAGCTCCTGCCGGAAGATGTCTTCGCCCGCGCCAGCTTCGTCTTGTCGGCCAAAGTCCTCGACCCTCAATTCCAGGGGCAGATTAAAGAGCGCCTCAATAGCCGCGACGCCGTGCGGCTGGTCAGCGGGTTCTCCAGGAATGCACTGGACTTGTGGCTGCACGCCCACGTTGAACATGGCAAGAAGCTGGCCGAGAGCGCCATTCGGCAGGCGCAGGCACGCGCCAAGTCGGCACAGAAAGTCGAGAAACGCAAAAGCTCGGGTGTGGCGGTATTGCCCGGCAAACTGACGGACTGCGAGTCCAACGATATTTCGCGAACCGAGGTCTTCCTGGTCGAGGGGGATTCGGCCGGCGGTTCGGCGAAAATGGGCCGCGACAAGGGCTTCCAGGCTGTCCTGCCCCTGCGCGGCAAGGTGTTGAACTCGTGGGAGGTCGACCGCGACCGCCTGTTCGCCAATAACGAGATTCACGATATCGCGGTGGCCATTGGGGTGGATCCTCACGGCGTCGACGACAGCCCCGATCTTTCCGGCTTGCGCTATGGGCGCGTCTGCATTCTGTCGGATGCCGATGTGGACGGTTCGCATATACAGGTGCTGCTGCTCACGCTGTTTTTCCGGCACTTCCCCAAGCTGGTCGAAGCCGGACATGTATATGTGGCCCGCCCGCCATTGTTCCGCCTGGATGTGCCGGCGGCGGGCAAGCGTCCCGCACGCAAGGTCTACTGCCTGGATCAGGGCGAACTCGACGCGGCGCAAGACAAGCTTCGCAAGGAAGGCGTACGCGAATCATCGTGGAGCATCAGCCGTTTCAAGGGCCTGGGCGAAATGAGCGCCGAGCAGCTATGGGACACCACCATGAACCCCGACACCCGCCGGCTCACGCCCGTCACGTACGGAGACCTGGGGCTTGCGGCCACGACGCAAATGTTCGACATGCTGATGGGCAAGGGCGAATCGGCGCAACGGCGCACCTGGCTCGAGCAGAAAGGCAATCTGGCCGAGGTCGACGTTTAAATCCACACAGAGATGACAATGGACAGTATACAAACAGGCTTGTTCGACCAGGCGCCGGACGGCGACAGCATTACGCTCGCACATTACGCCGAGCAGGCTTACCTGGATTACGCGGTATCGGTGGTG
>JAKFDW010000002.1:0-14718 GCA_036675955.1 Orrella sp.
GCGAAGTCGGCCTCGGACTTCTGCATGAAGGTGCCAAAGTCGGCTCCTCCGGCATAGCCAACGCCAAAGCCGCGCGACTTCATGAAATCTTTGAACTCTTTGCTCTCGTTGATTTTCTTCAAGGCCGCAACCAATTTTTGGGTTACGTCATCCGGTAGACCCTTGGGTCCGGCAATGCCGCGCCATACGCCTATTGTCCAGTCGCTGCCTATGGATTCCTTCAGTGTGGGCACGTCGGGATACAGCGGCTCGCGCTTGTCCGCCATGACGGCAAGAGGCCTTGCCTTGCCAGCATCGATCATGGCCCGCGCTTCAGGCAGGGACGTAGGCACAATATCGATACCGCCGGCGGCAAGTTCGAGCATGGCAGGCGCTGCGCCATTCGAAGGGACGAACGGTACAGCCGCTGGATCGATATTGATGTTCTTGAGCAGGCCCGCGATGGCGATGTGCCAGATGCCACCTTGCCCTGTTCCCGAAGCTTTCAACTTGCCTGGGTTGGCCTTGATGGCATCAACCAGTTCAGCCATCGTCTTGTAGGGAGACTCAGCGCTGACCGACACGGCGGCCGGGTCCACATTCATCAGGGCCAGAGGGGTGTAGTCGGCCGGAGAAAGCTTGGTCAGTCCCTGCTTCTTCATCATCGCTATTTCGACAGTGAGCATGCCTAGCGTGTAGCCATCGGGCTTGCCCTTGGCGATCGCCGAGTGGCCCACGACACCATTACCGCCTGTGCGGTTGACGACGTTCACCGGTTGCCCCAGTTCTTTTTCGAGTTGAGAAGCAATAATGCGGGCGGTGGCATCCGTTCCACCGCCGGCTCCCCAAGGAACAATCATGGTGATGGGCCTTTCTGGCCAGGCCGCGTTGGCAGTACCAACCACCAGTCCGGCAACAAGAGCCATGGCCGATTTAAGCAGGAACCTTTTTTTCATTTGTCTCTCTCCAGTCTTTTATAAAAAATAGTGACATGTTTCTGAAAGCACACGCATAATGCCTACCGCTATTCGTCCATCGTCTCCTTTGTCTGGCTGGTTAAAATCACTGTCACCGCAAGTGGTTCGTACTGCATCGTAATGCCCCTCACCCACTCGGTGACAAGATAGTTGACTTGGTAATTTCCCGGATATGCTCCTAGTCCAGCAATGCGGCATCCCATGCGTGGACGGCCTGCTCCTGCTCGCCGAGTCCTTCTATACCCAGACGCATGACATCGCCCGCTTTCAAGTACAAGGGCGGCTTCTGGCCCAGCCCTACGCCGGGCGGCGTGCCCGTCGAAATCAGGTCGCCGGGATACAGCGTGGTGAACTGACTGATGTAATGAACGAGATAAGCCACATCGAAAATCATGGTTTTGGTGCTGCCATCCTGGAAGCGCTTGCCATTTACATCCAGCCACATGGCGAGGTTTTGCGGATCGGCGACTTCATCGGCGGTAACCAGCCAAGGCCCCACGGGTCCAAACGTGTCGCAGCCCTTGCCCTTGTCCCAGGTGCCGCCACGCTCGATCTGGTATTCGCGCTCTGATACGTCGTTGACGATGCAATATCCCGCGACATGTTTGAGGGCATCGTCCAGGCTGACATAACGCGCCTTCGAACCGATGACGACACCTAGTTCGACTTCCCAGTCGGTCTTGACCGACCCCCGGGGAATGACAACGGCGTCGTTGGCGCCGGAGGGCCGGGACCATTTATTGAACAGGATTGGTTCCTTGGGGACTTCAGCGCCGGTCTCCGCAGCGTGGTCGCTATAGTTCAACCCTACGCATATGAACTTGCCCAGGCCCGAATAGGGAATACCGATGCGTCCTGGATTCTCGACCAACGGTAGACCGGCAACGTCGATAGCCTGCAAGGTTTTCAGCTGTTCGGGGCTGAGGCTCTCGGCAGTAATGTCCTGCACCTGGCCCGATAGATCGCGAACCTTGCCCTGGGCATCCAAGCACCCGGGCTTTTCATTCCCGGCAGGCCCATATCGTAGTAGTTTCATGCTTTCTTCCTTTTAATAATTGGCAGGCTAGTTGGACCAGCCACCATCAATAATATGTGTAGTACCGGTCGTGAAGGATGACTCATCCGATGCCAGATATACCGCCAGGGCGGCTATTTCCTGCGCCTTGCCCACTCGACCTATGGGCTGGCGGGCCACGAATGCCGCATGTATTTCCTGTTCGGTCTTGCCGTACTTGCTGGCCTGGGATGCGATGCGCCCCCTGAGCGATGGCGACTCCACCGTGCCGGGACAAATCGCATTGCAACGTATGCCTTGTGAAACGAAGTCCGCGGCGACCGCCTTGGTCAGGCCGATGACGGCGGCTTTGGTGGTGCCGTAGACGAATCGATTAGGCACGCCTTTGATACTGGAAGCCGCCGACGACATATTGATGATCGAGCCTTGCGAACGCTGCAGCATTCCAGGCAAGAATGCCCGAATCATGTGATACATGGCCGTCACGTTCAAGTCCATGGAAAAATTCCAGGCATCCAGATCGCAATCGAGGATGGAGCCGTCGGCTACATAGCCGGCACAATTGAACAGGACGTCGACACTGCCCAGTTCATCGGCCAAGGCTCTTACTTCGTCGGGTTTGGTCACGTCGAGGCGCCGTACCTGGCAACTTGCCAGGTCAGCCAGCAAGCCCTCGTTGATGTCGGTTGCGATGACTTGCGCCCCCTCGGCCGCGAACTGTTCCGCCGTCGCCCGCCCTATTCCTTGCCCCGCAGCTGTCACCAGCGCGATCTTCCCCACTAAACGACCTGCCATTTTTGCTCCAAATGCACTAGTTTGATTTTATTTATGAAAACTAATTTCCGATGCAAGTGGTTATCCTAAGGCAGTCATCCGACTCAATCAATCGAATATGGCCTTGTCCGAACTAGGGATTTCCCTCTGAATAGGTGAATACCCGAAAATATGCGTCAAATACGGGCCAGGAACGGTTTCGATGATAAATCGTATATAAAATATTGTTTCTTATATGAAATCAATAAGGTGTTCGGGAGCATTATGAGCAACATGCCGCCACAGGGTACGCCGGACACGCCGTCAGACAAGGTCACCCGCTACGCCGCCCCCGCGCTGGAGAAAGGACTCGACATTCTCGAGGCGCTCAGCGAAAGCGCTGACGGCTATACGCTCAACGAGCTATGCCAGGCTTTGGGACGCAACGTGAATGAGCTGTTTCGCATGGTAGTCACTTTGCAGCGCCGCGGCTTCATCCAGACCGATCAGAACGATCGCTACACACTTACGCTGAAGATGTTTCAGCTGGCACATCGACAGCAGCCCATAAAGTCGTTGGTCAGCGCCTCTCTTCCCTTATTGCACGAGTTGGCCGAGCGTGCACGGCAGTCTTGCCACCTCTCTATTTTCCAGAACGGACGTGTCGTCGTCATTGCACAGGTCGATAGTCCCGAGCGGTGGTCCTTCGGCTTGAAGATCGGAGTGGTTATGGGGCTTACCGATACATCTTCAGGCCATGTCCTGCTGGCCTACCAGGACGAAATAGAGCGAACCCGCATGCTGAGCAGCCATATCAGGGTGGAAGGCGAAATGCACATGGATCCCGGCCAGCTGTTCGCCCTGCTCAAAGACGTGCGCGCCAAGGGCTATGCATCCATGCCCAGCATACAGATCGACGGCATCACGAATATTGCATTTCCTGTGCGCAGCATAGGAGGACGCGTGGTGGCTGCAATCAACGTACCCCATATCGCCCGGATCGACGGCACACCTCGTCCCGACATCGAGCAGATCAAGGAAATCATGGAAAACGTATGCACGCGCCTGTCCGCGCGCATCGGTTTCGATCCATTGTGGACAGGGCCGGAAGACTGAGTAGCGGAACGTCCGCGGCCAATGGCCGTCAAGATGACGGCGGCTGCCCCCTGACGTAGTCGACCAGTTTCTTGAACGCTGATCCAAACAGTATCTCGAAACTATTGCGTTCAACGTAGCCAATATGAGGGGTTGCAATACACGTCGGCATAGCAGTCAATGCGCTGGCGGAAACCGGTTCGACATCATGCACATCGATCGCGGCCATTGAGGGCCTGCCTCTACGCAGGCCCTCCAGCAGGACCCCCGGCGCAATCAGCGCAGCGCGGCTGGTATTTATCAACAGCGATGTAGGCTTCATCAAGCTCAGGTCCCGCGCGGTTACCGAATGGAGCGTTTCCTCGTTCAATCGCAGTTGTATCGCAAGGACATCGCTGGTTTCGAATAAGCGATCGCGCGATGTACTGATCGTCACCCCATGGGCTTTTGCTGCCGCACGTGAGTTTTCACGTCCCCAGACCTGGGTGTCCATGCCAAAGGCTGCGGCATATTGACTCAATAACTGCCCTATCCTTCCATAGCCCAGAATTCCCAATGTTTGTCCATGCAGTGAGCGTCCGAGCCTGTGCACCTTCGCCCCCTGCTGCCACCCGCCGGATGCAAGGCTGTCCATGTACGAATGAATATTTCGGCTAGCGGCCAGAATCAATGCCCAGGTCAGCTCTGCCGCGGAATGCCCATCGCTGGTTCGTCCTTCCAGAATGAACACCCCACGGTCCCTGCAGGCCGCCACGTCGACATGCGACGTGGCGCCAGCGCCTATGGAACCCGTCTGCACTATGGCTTTAAGAGCGGGCAGCTTCTGGAGCAAAGCGGGCGTGATGCGTGTACGTTCACGGATCAGGACAAGGTATTCGACATCTTCTAGCGATTGAATACCAGCCTGGTCCAGAGGTTGAGCGGTGAGTACGCGGATATCGGCATCCGGCAACTGCGCCTTGAGCGCAGCGTAAGCATCCAGGCCGGCAACAAAATCTTCATAGTCGTCGATAACCGCAATAATGGGGCGCATTTGGGACGTCATGTCAGTTTGCCGTAATCCCGGCGGTTTTGACAACATCGGCCCATTTCACGAGATCGTTCTCGACTATCTTGGCCACCTCACCGGGAGGCTGATAGCTGGCATTGGAGCCCTGGGTGTTCATCTGTTTTATGAAGGCAGGCGAGGTAATCACGGTTTTCATGGCGCCGGTCAGCTTCTGGACTACGTCGTCAGGGATACCCGCGGGGCCGAATACTGAAAACCACGCCTCAAGCTGAAACTCGGGCAAACCCGCCTCGGCCGTCGTCGGTATATCGGGAAGCATAGGATGTCGCTGGTTGCTGGTGATCGCCAAGGCACGAAGGTTCCCGGCTTCCAGATGCCCGATAGCCGTAGGAGGGGTCGTGATAAAAACATCTATTCGGCCAGTCAATAAATCCTGCATGGCCGGCGCGGCACCGCTGTACGGTACATGGGTCATTTTCGTTTTGGTCTTCAGCTGGAACAACTCTGCACCCAGGTGCTGTATCGATCCCACGCCGGATGATGCAAAATTCAATTCTCCAGGGTGCTTCTTGGCGAAAGCGATGAACTCGTTCAGCGTTTTCGCGGGTGAATCCTTGGGCACGAGAATCAGATGAGGCCCCCTGATCACCTCCGCGATGGGCGTGAAACTTTTGACCGGGTCCCAGTTCAGATCCTTGAAGATTGCCGGGTTTCCTGTATGGAAGCCTTCATAAGAAAGCACCAATGTGTACCCGTCCGGCTTGGAACGGGCGACATATGAGTTGGCAATGCTGCCACTGGCTCCAGGCCGGTTTTCCACGATTACAGTCTGTCCCAGCACATCCTTCAACTGATGCGCCAGAGCACGTCCGGCGATATCCGTTGTGCCGCCGGCGGCCACGGGAATCACCAGGGTGATGGGGCGTTGCGGGAAGTCTGTTGCAGCATGTGCGGAAACAGCCGCCGTGACTGCGAACCCCAATGCCAATAGTCTCAATGAATAACGGGCCATATGCTCTCCTCCGGTTCACGGAATTTTCTTTCTGATAGACAGGAAGGCCGCCTGGATCGTTGAAGCTATGCCCTTGGCGGCGTTGTGAACCGATTATCCGCCCCTAGGCGCGGGGCTTTCTATGGTGTCAAGCTTGTATCAGCTATGCCAGATTGCTTTATCTCGCGTTGCCGGACCAGGCCGGCGGCCTGCGGATATTCACGCTGCGTCGATGTGGAGTGGAATGGCCGCTGCCCGGATTGAGTCTATCAATACGGGCCGGATTGCATCCAGGACCGCTCTGCCCGCCTGGGTCAACGGCCTGTTCAGCGATGTGGCGACCATCAAGCGCGTTTCGACTCGGGGAGCCGCCAATGCGGTGGCCTTGAGCGTCCCGCCACTCACCTCGGCGAGCACTGCGGGTAGCGCGAGCACTGTATGCGCCACGCCGGCCAACGCCACTTCCTTCAGCAAAGTAAGGGTATCGAGCTCATATTGGACATCGAGCGTCACATGCGCTTTCGCTGCCGCAATTTCCAGGGTGCGTCGCAACCCGTGCGTGCGACTGGGAAGCGCAAGCGGCACATCGCCCAGATCTCGGACAGAGAGACTCTTCCGGTTCAGTATTCCCGCCTTCTGCGCCTGGTCTGGCCGGGATACGAGAAAGAGACGCGCACAGGCTAGATAATCGACCGCGATATGTTGCGAGCGTCTTGCGTCGTGCAATATGGCGACATCAAGACGGCCATCGACCAGCCACTCATGCACATAACCGCTATATCCCGTCAAAAAGTTGAGCTTTATTCCGGGCGCGCTCTCGCGCAGCCTTTGTAGCAGCGGCAGTCCCATCAGGGACATGACGGTCGGGGTCATGCCGATTGTGACGACGCCGTTCAGCGGACGTTCGCCCGCGCTGAGCCCTTCTGTTGCCAGGGCCAGTTCATGAACCAGGGGGCGAATCCTGTCGGCAAATACCTGGCCCTCGGGAGTCAGCGCAACTCCACGCCCATGTCGATAAAGCAGTTTTGCGCCGCAGGCATCTTCCAGCCGTTGCACTTGCCGGCCTAGCGCCGGCTGAGCAATGCCTATGACACTGGACGCGCGCGAAAAGCTGCCATGGTCGGCGACCAGCAGGAAGTATTCCAGGCGCTTCAAATCCACGGCTTTCTCCGCTTCGGTAAGAAAAAAAGTATAGCTGATATGCTCGACCGGCCATTGTCAGCCCTATACCGTTTGCCCAGAATAGTGCTGACCCCGGCACTGTCGCCATACCGCATTCAACAGAAGCATCTCGATGAACAACACGTCCGCACATGCACTGCTCAACATTTTCGTAACCAATGGCATAGACCGGGTATTCCTGGTCCCCGGTGAGAGCTATCTGGGCATCCTGGATGCCTTGCTGGATTTTCCCGCCATCGATACGGTTGTTTGCCGCCACGAAGGCGGCGCAGGCTATATGGCTGTTGCTGACGGACGCCTGACCGGCCGTCCAGGCGTCGTGATGGTAAGTCGAGGACCCGGCGCCAGCAATGCCGCGATTGCCGTGCATACCGCGCAACAAGATGCCGTTCCGTTGATCATCGTGATCGGTCAAATTCCAAAACGGGATCTTCGCCGCGAAGCCTTCCAAGAGATCGACTATCAAAAAATGTTCGGCTCCATTGCCAAATGGGTCAGCGAACCGACCGACCCAGAGCAACTGGCCCATGCCGCCTTCAAAGCCATTCGAATTGCGACCAGCGGCACCCCTGGTGCGGTGGTGCTCGTCGTACCGGAGGACATCCAACAGCAATGCACGAGCCAGCCCGAATGGAGAAGCACCCCGCAAGCGCTCACCTTGCCCGACCCACACACGATCAGCGCAATACGCCATCGACTGCTCAAGGCGCAACGCCCGTTGATCATCGCTGGGGGCACATTCGAAAAGCCCGGTGGACGCCAAGCTCTACAGGAATTTGCCGAGGCGTGGCAGCTTCCTGTAGCGGTTTCTTTTCGGCGTCATGATGTTTTTCCAGCATCCCATCCGCTCTACGTGGGAGAACTGGGCCTGGCAAATCCTCAGGCTCAAATCGAGGCATTTGCACAAAGCGATTTCCTCCTCGCACTGGGCACGCGGCTCGGCGATATCCCTAGCCAGGGTTACACCTTCCCTTCTCTTCCACAGCCGGTCCAGACTCTATTGCATTGTTATCCCGACGAGCACGTCGTCGGCCTGCACTATGCCGCGGACTTCGGCTTGGCATGCGATCCCCTGGAGCTGGTGCGAACACTTCTGCCAGCCGAAACAAAAGACGCGGCAGCGGCCTGGTCGCCGTGGACTCGGCGCCTGCGCCAGATCCACGCGTCCCATGCCCAATGGCCGTCGAATTCATCCACCCAGGGCGTCGCCTTCAATAACGTCGTCCAGAGCGTGGCCAGGCATGCTCCCGAGAACGCAGTCCTATGCCTTGACGCCGGAACCTTCGCCGCGCCTGTGTACCGGCATTTTCCATTCACCGCCCGGCAGCGATTGATGTCGCCGCTATCCGGGGCCATGGGGTATGGCACCCCCGCAGCCATCGCAAGCGCACTGCGCATGGCCGACAGCAAAATAATATGCATGGTGGGGGACGGGGGCTTCCTGATGACTGGAAACGAAATGATCGCCGCCGTCGAGCGCAAGCTGCCTGTCTTGTTCATCGTTTCCAATAACGCCTGCTACGCATCGATCCGGATCAATCAAGAGCGATGCTACCCGGGACGCATCAGCGGCACGTCGCTATTCAACCCGGACTTCCGAGCCCTGGCCGCGGCGTTCGGTATGAAAGCCCTGCTCGTCGAGAACGACGAGCAGATCGATCAGGCGATAGCCTATGGAATCGCAGCGCAGGAACCGGTCTTTATTGAGGTTCGTACAGATCTGGTCCCCGTTTTGCCCAGTCGCAATCATGCACACGCCCTTACCGGGCCGGCTTAACCGCGATCATCATCGTCATTGACCGCCTGATGCTTGCGCTTCACGTTATAGGGGGTCAGCACAGCATGGCACACCAGATCAAGGGTGGGACGCACATCGCCCGCCTTGTCCTGATACACCTTGGGGGTGAGGCTACCCGACATGGCTACCGAATCGCCATCGTCAAGCGCCAGGAGCGCGCTCTGCACTTTCTCGTCAAAAGCGATCACGTTGCATAACAGCGTATCGCCATTGCCGGCCATTACCTTGACTTTCGCCGTCGTATAGCTGTCGCCGGTCTTTCCCGTACCTTGTTTTGGCGCACCGTAAAGTCGGCCCGCTGTAAGTGCGTCGATCATCTGTTTGTTTCCGTCTATCAATAGCTAGCCAAATTCGGCTGTATCCGCCACCAACAGCTATTAGAATGCATTTGCGACTGGCATGCATCCGGGCGTGTATTGGAAGCGATTTTTCGATGAATCCGGCAACGCTACGACAGGAAGACGTTACACCATGGCCCGTCCACAATTGCACCCCATGCGGCAGGAAAACATGCCGGCTAACGCTTGCTCCATGTTCTTGACCATTTCGGCGATGCAAGCATGAAGGCCGGCCTGACCATATGGGCCCTGTCTGGCGCAGCCGCCGTCTCCGTTGGTTTCGCACGCTTTGGCTATGCTCTTATCTTGCCTGCGATGCAGACCGACCTGGAATTGAACTATGCGCAGGCAGGCTGGCTGAACACCGCAAACTCGCTGGGATACCTGCTTGGCGCCTTGCTGACCATCTTGTTTGTCGCCAGGCTGGGGAACCGGATTCTGTTTGCCGGCGGCCTTGTCCTGACCACTATTTCGCTGTTGGGCAACGGCATGACGCAGGATTTCCAATGGCTGACGCTGTTTCGTTTCCTCGCAGGGTTCGGCGCGGCCGGCGCCTTCATCTGCGGCGGCGTGTTGTCAGGCGTGCTCGGGACGCGCGCCATCGTCATTTTCTTCAGCGGCGGCGGCCTGGGAATGCTGCTCACCGGCGCCGTACTGCCCTGGCTATTCAGCGCAACAGGCGCCACCGCTTGGCCGTGGGCCTGGCTTGTCATCGGCGCCGTCTGCGTTCCCTTATCGCTTGCCGCAGTCGCTGCGGCGGCTACGATCCAGGAGCCCTCCTCGTCCGGCATGTCGGCAAGCTGGCCATGGCGGCAATGCACTGCCGAATTTATCGCCTATTTCTTTTTTGGCTTGGGTTACATCGCCTACATGACCTTCATCGTTGCCTGGGTCAAGCACCATACGCCGGACACGTCGCGCCTGGCCGGCATCACTTCAGTCATGTGGGTCCTCCTGGGCGCAATGACGCTGGCCGCCCCGGTGCTCTGGCGTAGCGTATTCAACGGGCGTCGCGACGGCAAGCCTATGGGCCTGGCCTTGCTGGTACTGGCGTTGGGCGCAGCGCTGCCCCTACTCGTGCCCGACGTGATCGGCATCTGGATTTCCGCGTTGCTGGTAGGCGCCAGCGTGTTCATGGTACCGTCTGCCGTGACTGGTTTCGTCAAGGCAAACCTGCCGCCACCCGCCTGGGGCAACGCGCTGGCAGTCGCCACCAGTCTTTTTGCCATAGGCCAGACTATCGGGCCGGTCGCCTGCGGCTGGATCAGCGATCTGACCGGCTCACTATCGAGCGGACTGGCCGCTTCGGCCGGAATGCTGTTTCTGGCGGCGCTGCTTGCCTTGTGTCAGAAGCCGCTGCAGCAATCGGCCACCGCCGCGCCTGGCTATACCCGCTCCACCAGATGAAATTCAAGGTCATTTCCAGAGCTGCACCGCCCGGTCGGCGACCACCGATGCCATTCTGTTGCGACTACGCGCTGCTCGAAGACAAGCACATACCCCAGGCAACTGGCTTCACCCGATTCACCCGCGGCGGCAACCTCCGTGATAAAGGCGAGCTTGCCGCCCCTGGTCCGGTATATGCCGGTTCCGTTGACAATGTGCCGGGAATTCAAGTGAACACCTTCCTTTTATGCGGGGGGAGTGAGAACAATAGGGATTTGCATCTGCCTCGGAACATGGTCTAGATGCTGAATAAAACGCCAAATATCGTCAATCAGCCGTTTAGCGTGCTCTGCGGTTCCGACCCTCTTGAAATCCCCGGATTCGTGCATATATCGCAGTCAAGCGGGTAACCAACACTCGCAATTTCTTAGTCTGTCAGCGGCCGAGCGCCCACCCGGACCGAGGCGTTTGGCCAGTTACCAGGAGGCTACGTCCATGAAGAACACTGACTTGCAAACCGATCTATTCAGTGAGTTCGATCGCCTGCAGCAACAACTCGCGTCGCTTTTCGGCGGTTTTCCTTCGAGCATACGTTCGGATCGCTACGGGTCGTTCCCCAAGCTCAATGTGGGCACGACCGATGACGCCATCGAGATCGTTGCTTTCGTCCCCGGCGTTAAGTCCGACCAACTGGACGTATCGATCGACAAAGGCCTGTTGACGATCAGCGGCGAGCGCGAAGCCTTGTTTTCCAAGGAAGGCGGCGATGACTCCCGGCGCTATGCGCAGGAGCGCTATACAGGCTCTTTCCGGCGCACTATCGAGCTGCCCACGAACGCCGACCCCGAGCAGGTCACCGCGCGCTGCGCAAATGGCTGCCTGACGGTGACCATCGCCAAGCAAGAAGCGTCCAAACCACGCGCTATCACGGTTCAATGAGCATGGAGGAAAACATGAACAACACCAGCAATAACGCGCTGCAACGCAGCCAAGGCCAGGTCGCATCCCGCCAGAACGAACAGGCGACTCAGCCTTTAACGCGCACACCTGCCGTCGATGTAGAGGAAAACAGCCATGGAATCACGCTTTGGCTTGATATGCCCGCTGTCCCCAAAGAAAAACTGGAGATCGAAGTGCACGATGACAACCTTCGCATTCAAGGCGAAGCTGTCGTTCCCTCACCGGAAAATCTTCAGCTGAAGTACGCTGAAGTCAGGGAGTCGCGTTTTACGCGCACTTTTACCCTGGCGCCTGATCTGGACACGACGCGGATCGATGCCAATCTGCAGGATGGCGTACTGAGAGTGACTATTCCGAGGCGCGAAGAAGCCCGGCCGCGGCGTATCGAAGTACAAACCGGTTGAATGTCGCGAAGTAGACCGGCTCTTGATTCTGTAGTCTGAACATCAAGGCACGCTACAAGAACGGTATATTGATCGCGTTCGGCCCTCCCCCCTGGAGGGCCTTATTTTATGAGGCGACCGGACGCCGCCGGGCATGACATATGCAGGCACTGGCCATATATCAGCAAAGGAGAACGAAATGACGCAATCCAACAGCAAGCAAGAAGAAAGCAAGCGCAAAGAGGCGCAAGGCGAAAAAGCAACCCGGCTTGATGGCAACCCGAATCCCAAGGGGGCGTCATCTTCTCCGCTAAAGCCCAAGGATGACACGCCCTTTGTCCTGAAAAAAACCAGCGGTCCACGTGACGATCAAAAAAAGTAAGGTGGAATCCGGGGGCATGCCGACGAACGACGGCATGCATAGCCGGCGGACTTATCCACACAAACTGTGGACAAGCCCATGGATAACCTGCGGGTATGTCATAAAACCTCAATGTTTACTTGAGGACAGTGGCTGGTGAGCAAGGAATGATATATCTGTCGAATGTGTTGGAAAACCGGTCGTCGTCTCTTTCAAGGTAAAGAGTCGATGTATTCCTTCGCGTATCTGACGCCCTCTGCAATCGCTTCGTCGTCAGACTTAGACGGATCATAGCCGCTACGATTTATGGTGACGCCGTCGATCTTCAAGCCGAAGCCATGCCCTCCGGTAACCAAGTCGGTGGATATAACTTCAACCACGCGACCCTGGTGTTCAAAAGTAGTCTTGCTCATCATTCGCTCCGATCGATATCAATAGCTTTCACGCTTGCGGGTCTACCAACATACCCGCCCTCGCCTGCGCGATAGACTGGCCGCTCCGGCCGAAACAAGTGAACAAAAGCAATTGGCGTGCCTGGTGCGAAGAAAGATCAGGAGCGGTAAATAAGGATGCGGCTACAGGCCAAGCGCCACAAGCATCGGTTTGAGCACCTTGCTGCGCTATTTAATGGAAAATGATCTACTTATCACCCCGACAGACTGCCACCAGCCGATCAACCTTTTGCTGTGCCCGGTCCTGTTCCGCCCGCAGTTCCAACCAGGTCCCGTAGCATTCGGAATCGATGATGTCGTTGTCCCGGATGTAGCGGGCCTGAGCGGCAAAAGCTTCGCCCCACTTACGCATGGCTTCCTGCAAGTCGTTGATGTCTGTCATGGTCGGCTCCCGAATATGCATGCCGCGAAGCATTCGGCGTGCCCATTCGGCGCACACGAGATCAGATGATGAAAGAGCGCCTTGGTCTGTTTAAAGGACCAATGGTGCGCCCTGTATTTTGATATTGGAGGGCTTTTCTACGCCTATCTCGATCAGGCATATAGCTTGCTCAATGAGATTGCAATACCTGCAGGCCGTCTCATCCGTTGCCGACCAGGGGTCGCAAAAGGAGTTTTCCATGCAACAACCTATCAGCCATAGACCAGACCATCAGCGAGATCCGGACATAGACGTACCCCCGAAGCCCGGGCAGCCTATACCGAATCCTGAAAATCCCGACCTACCAGGCACAACCTCCCCCGATCCGGACGATCCCGGCCAGGGCCAGCCTATCCCGCCCGAAATGAATGCAATTGAGCCAAGACTTTGATCCAACGAAGAGCGCCACGGAGAGGTGAAAGGCCCGCCAAGCGACTCCATCTCCGGAGGGCTTTTTCACGTCTACTGACCTAGTCGGTTTCAGTAAGCTTCTGAAACGAAGCGTGGCGTAAGCGGTTTCGTTTGCGCTCTAGAATAAAGCTGGCTTTATGTCAAAACAGTCAAGGAGGATGGCATGGACACGGCAACGCCCGGCTTAGCGAAAGAAGACATCCGCAAATACTTGCACAGAATCTGCGAAGAGGCCAAGGATTTGATGCAAGCCTACGATCCGCAGTTGGTGTTAGATTGGACAGAGACCAATTTAGCCGAAGGGGCCGCGTTCCAGGCAGATATCCGAATTCAGAAAGACGGTGCCCATACGGGTAGCGTGGCCATGACGCTCGAGAAGGATGACATACTGCAACTGGGCGGACTCTTTGGCACACTGGCGAGCAAGAATAGTATTGCCGACTATTCGCTTGATGTAAAAATCAAGGATGTCATCTCGCATGGCACCGATGCCGCAACCGTGAAAGCGACATGGCATGAGCACATCGTGTTCCAAACGCCCTCTGGGACAGGCCAGGATGAGAAAAGCCGCGTTACTGTCGACATGGAAGCCGACTGCTGCCATCTTCTCTTGCGCGAGGACAACCGCCTTAGCATAGGCTTGACGCTTTGCTCTGGTGAAGCCCGCGTTTTGAGTTCGGATTAACAGAAGAGCCGCACGCCTGATCGCGCACCTTATATCGATGGCAAAGTGATACATCGGCATTCATGAATTTCTCCAAAAGTGATAGAGGTTCTGATACATTAGGAACTAGCCTCATCTTGAGTAAACGAAGTCCCACCTAGCCTGTGGGACTTTTCCATTTTTTGATGAACTAGCGTTTTTGCCTACCTCTATAGCTATGGAAATCCGGCCGTATCAAACACAAGATGAATTGGCAGTCGTTGCCCTATGGGACGTTTGCGGCTTGACTAGGCCCTGGAACGACCCTCATCGGGATATAGCTCGCAAGCTTACCGAACAGCCGGAACTCTTCCTTGTTGGTACAGAGACCGGTAGGGTCATTGCAACGGCTATGGTCGGTTTCGATGGGCACCGAGGATGGGTTTATTATTTGGCGGTTGCTCCTGACTTTCAACGGCTCTCCTATGGCAAGGCGCTGATGCTTGAGGCTGAGCGTTTACTTATAGCGCGCGGCTGCCCGAAAGTGAATCTTCTGGTGCGTAG
>JAKFDW010000003.1:0-1829 GCA_036675955.1 Orrella sp.
TTGTCCAGATCGATGCCCTGCGATTTCAGGATGCCGACCGTGCGCAACGCATAGAAGGCCAGGTAGGCGAAACAGACCACGCCGACCATATAGCTCATCTGGATGCCGATCTTGTCTGCAGCCAGACCCTGGATCACGCTCACGATACCGCCGCCCATGATCATCATGATCAGCAGGCTGCTGCCCTGGTTGGTGTGCTTGCCCAGTCCGGTGATGGACAGGGCGAAAATGCAGGGCCACATCGTGCTGCAGAACAGGCCGACGCTGATGAAAGCCACTGCGCTGGTCTTGCCTGCAGTGAACATGCCGATCAGCAACGCGGCGATGCCGCAGATGGAGAAGTACAGCAGCATGCGGGCCGGGTTGCCACGGCTGGCCAGCGTGGCCAGGATCATCAGCGCGATGACGAACACGTAGCCCATGAACTGCGACACCTCGTGCCGCGCGATCGCGTTCACCGCCAAGAATACCCCGAAGGCCAGGAACGGCAGGATCAGGGTCAGCAGCCGCGTCGCGCTTGCCCCGACGTTGAAGGCGCCGGCGGCACCCGTCCAGCGACCGATCATCAGGCTGGCCCAATACAACGAGACATACGGCGCGACCGAGGAAGTGGAAATGCCCATGCTTTCTTCCAGCAGAGCCGGCAGATTGGCCACGGTTGACACTTCCACACCCACGTAGACGAAGATCGCCAACATGCCCAGCACCAATTGCGGATACCCGAACGCCGAGGACTTGTGCAGCAACTTGCTGTTGTCCTGCGCCTCGGATTCGGTCACCTGATCTAGGTCGATGCGATCAGGTACCGACGAGAACTTGAGGAACACGGCCACCAGGATGAAGGCCAGGCCCAGCACCAGATAAGGTGTCTTGACGCTTTCGATGCTGGCCTCGGTGCCGCCGGCGGCAACGCTGCCGAAGATTGCAAGGCTCACCAATAACGGTCCGATCGTAGTGCCGAAGTTGTTGACGCCACCGGCCATCGTCAAACGCTGCGAACCGGTGCGCGGATCGCCCATGACAATCGCCAGCGGATTGGCGGCGATCTGCTGCAGCGAGAAACCCAGCCCCACGATGAACAGGCCGGACAGCATCAGGTTGAACGAGCCCAGGTTGGCGGCTGGATAGAAGAGCAAGGTGCCAATGGCCGAGATCACCAGCCCCAGCGCGATGCCGTTCTTGTAGCCGATGCGATTCAGCACGTCAGTGCCGATGAACTTGGACACAAAGAAATAGATCAGCGAGCCGACGGTATAAGCCACGTAAAATGCGAAAGACACCAACTGGCTTTGCGCATGACTAAGGTCGAAAGCCTTCTTGAATACCGGGATCAGGATGTCGTTGCTGGCGGCGACGAAGCCCCAGAAGAAAAATACCGTGATCAGTACGCCGAACTGGGACCATCTGGTTTGTTGTGTCGTCATGTCTTCGTCACCGTTTTGTTCATGTTGGAATGGGAAGCATGCGCGCGCTACCCGGCGCCCACAGCATACGGGTGATCATGCAATCGAATCGCGTTGGCAAATGTGCCGCGCATCGAGACGACACAACGGCGATGCGCCTTCATTCACGGGTAGCCTGCGACGGGACCGGCGCCGGCTGCCGTGTCCGCAATGACAGCGTTGTCACGATATCCGAGTCCGGAAGGAATGCATTCCGCGCTGCAGCATCGGACCGGGCTCCATGCTCCATCCGCTCGATTTTTTCATTGCAGCTTTTGGGATTCCTGCCACTCCGCTATACTTCGCGGCCGCGCCGAAGTGGCGGAATGGTAGACGCAGCGGACTCAAAATCCGCCGCTAGCGATAGTGTGGGGGTTCGAGTCCCCC
>JAKFDW010000004.1:0-2831 GCA_036675955.1 Orrella sp.
GAATTACTGGAATTGTAGTGCCTTTGGAACAGACAAGAATGATGTTGGGAAAGATATGAGCCTGAACAGCACTATCTACGATGCGCTCATTATTGGCGGCGGTCCGGCCGGCGTGTCCTGTGCAGTCTGGTTGATGCGCCTGGGACTCTTGCCTATCGTCGTCGAATCGAAGGCGCAGGTGGGCGGCCTGTGTCGCGAAAATCCATTTCTCGACGAATGGAACGTCGCCCTGCCTGGCGTGTCAGGCGCGAAGGTGGCCGATAACCTGGCCCTTAGTCTGGAACAGGCCGGGGTTCCGCTACGGCTTTCGTGCGCCGCCCGCGATGTCGCGCCTGCCGGGCATGAATTTTCCGTGACCTGCGATGGCATGGATGCCCCGTTGAAGTCCCGCCATGTGGTGCTTGCCACAGGAGTGCGAGCCCGCGGGCTGGGTGCCGGAGCCGCCACGGCTGGCAACGATGCCGGTGGATCGCCGGGTCCATGCCCACCGGACATACTGGTGGGGCCGGGCGCGCACATCGTGGCCCAGGACTTCCATGGCAAGCGCGTCGCAGTGCTCGGCGGGGGCGACAACGCCTTTGAAAATGCCTTGTACGCCCTGGATCACGGCGCCGCCAAGGTGCACGTTTATGCGCGCAATATCCGGGCCCAGTGGCAGTTTCTGCGAAAATTTCCGTCCGCTGACGTCAGGCTGGGCGGCTATCGGGTCGACATGGCGGCTCGCCGTATCGACGATGACGCTTACGATCTGATCATGGTGTTTTATGGCTGGGAGCCTTGCGCCGACTTCGTGAACGCACTGGGCCTGCACCGTAGCGCCCACGGATTTATCGCTACGGATATGCAAACGGCGCAAACCAGTTTTCCCGGTGTGTACGCCATAGGCGAAGTCGCGCAGCGGCAGCATCCCTGCGTCGTCACGGCGCTGGCCGATGGCGTTGCGGCGGCCAAGGCCATACAGGCCAGGATCGAAGCGGGGCAGTAAGCCGGCGGCTCGTACTGCCCCGCATTCGAAAAACGATCAGGCCTTGCGTTCCAATACGCACTCGGTTGCGGCAGGCGCATTCAGTTCGACATCGTAGGCGCGCAACTCATCGCGTCGAAATACGAAAACCGGAACGACGTCGCCAGGCCGATAGGTATTCAGCGCGCGTTCCAGCGAGGTATTGTCAGATATGCGTATGCCGTTTATCGCCACGAGCGTATCGCCTGCCGACAGGCCTGCTGCGTGGGCCGCCCCGCCTTCATAAACGGTGGCCAACTGAACTTCGCCGTGGCTGCTGCGCACGCGGGCGTCCAGCGACGTGACGCCTGCGGCCGGCTTCCAGGCCATTGAAAAACCTTGCGAGGACAGCAAGGTTTCCAGCGGTACATCTTCACGGCCGTAGGCATGGCGGGCGATAAAGTCCGATACGTCGATGCCAGTCGCTTCAAGCACGAGGCTGGCTATGGCGTCTTCCCGCAGGCCCGTATTCCCGCCTCGATAGAAATCGCGGCCATATCGCTGCCACAGCAGGCGCATCACGTCGTCCAGGGAGTGCGTCTCGCCCGACTCCCGGCGAATGAGGAGGTCCAGCCCCATCGCAATCAGGGAGCCCTTGGTGTAGTAGCTGACCAGAGCGTTGGGTGAGTTCTCGTCTTGCTTGTAATAGCGTGTCCAGGCGTCGAACGAGCTTTCTGCAACGCTTTGCTTGAAGCGCCCCGCCGTGCGGTGCACGTTGCCGATGACTTTGCCGGCCAGGCGCAGATAGTCGGATTCGGCAATGACGCCCGAGCGCAGCAGCATCAGGTCGTCATAGTAGGAGGTGAAACCTTCGAAGACCCACAGCAGTTCGGTATGCGTTTCGCGGCTCAAGTCGTAGGGAGCGAAACGGGCGGGCTTGATGCGTTTCACATTCCATGTGTGGAAGTATTCGTGGCTTACCAGGCCAAGGAAAGTCTGATATCCCTCGCTCGTCTTGTCCTGGCCCCGCACCGGCAGATCGTGGCGCGAGGCCATCAGTGCGGTCGATGCACGGTGTTCGAGACCGCCGTAACCGTCACCGGTGACCATGGTCATGAACACATAGCGGTCGGATGAATCCAGAAACGGGGCTGCCTTGGTGTCGGGTTCAAACAATGCAATCTGGGCTTCGCAGATTTCATGTACGTCGGATGCGATGCGTTCAAGATCCAGCTTTGGAACGACGCCGGTAAAGACCATCTCGTGCAGCGCGCCGTGGGCCGTGAATTGCACGACCTGAGGAGTGCCCATTTCGACGGGATGGTCGATCAGCGCATCGTAGTCGGGGGCGATATACATCCCGAAGCCATGTCGCTTCGCCGCCAGAGGGTGAAGACTGGCTTCCGGAAGGCTGGTGTAGACCTTCCATTCATCGGTATGCGGCGGAGGGCAGAATTCGACATGGCAGGGTTCTTGGGTTTGGCCTTCGACTGCCAGGAAGACGGAAGTGCCATTCAGAAAGGCGTGGGAGTCATCGACGTGTGCGCCACGAACGGAAAGGTCCCACGCATAAATGCAATATTCCACCACGAGCGGGCCGCTGCAGGGCTCGCATACCCATGCATGATTGCCGGTTTTTTGCACAGCGACCGGCCGGCCCGTCGCGTGTGCAGCTATCGTTTCCACTTGTCGTGAGAAATCTCGAATAAGATAACTGCCTGGAATCCATGCGGGCAGCGACAGTTGCTGTCCGTTCGGGTTTGGAGTCTGGATGGTCAGGCTCACCTTGAGTCGATGGCCGGACGGATCAAAAGGCTTTACGCTATAAAGTATCGGTTCATTTTTCATCCCTATATATTACTTTGCAACAAAGGAGACGGCATGGAAG
>JAKFDW010000005.1:0-9008 GCA_036675955.1 Orrella sp.
TCAAATCGATCAGGGTTTCCGATTATGGTATTGTGCCCTAGTCGAATTCGGAAATCATTATGTCACCCGTTATTTCGGTATCCAATCTGGACAAGACCTACGCATCCGGTTTCCAGGCGCTCAAGAACATCAATCTGGACATACGCCGGGGTGAAATCTTCGCGCTGCTTGGGCCCAACGGCGCGGGAAAAACCACGCTTATCAGCATAATCTGCGGGCTGGTCAGCCCTACCTCCGGTACCGTGCGGGCCGATGGTCACGATATCATTCGCGACTATCGCCTGGCGCGCTCGAAAATCGGCCTGGTGCCGCAGGAGCTCACCACCGATGCCTTCGAATCGGTTTGGGACACGGTCAGTTTCAGTCGCGGGCTGTTCGGCAAGCCCCCCGACCCGGAGCATATACAGAAGATACTGCGCGCCTTATCGCTGTGGAACAAGAAGGACAACAAGCTCATTACGCTTTCAGGCGGTATGAAGCGGCGCGTGTTGATAGCCAAGGCGCTGTCGCATGAACCCCAGATACTGTTTCTGGACGAACCCACGGCCGGCGTCGATGTATCGCTGCGCCAGGAAATGTGGCAAGTGGTGCGTTCCTTGCGCGACACGGGCGTTACGGTTATTTTGACCACCCACTACATCGAAGAGGCGGAAGAGATGGCCGACCGCGTCGGTGTCATCAACAACGGGGAAATCGTATTGGTCGAAGAAAAGACCGAACTTATGCGCAAGCTTGGCAAAAAGTTGCTGATACTGCACCTGCCCCAGCCGCTGTATGCCCTACCGGAATCACTTGCCGCTTATCAGCTGGAGCTGTCCGTCGACGGCACTGAACTGGTCTATACCTATGACAGCCAGCGCCAGCACAACGACATCATCGCGCTCTTCCAGGATCTGAGCAGCGCCGGCATACGATTCAAGGATCTGGAAACGAAACAGACCTCTCTTGAAGAAATCTTTGTGAAACTGGTCCATAAACCATGAATATACACGCCATCCGCGCAATCTACGCATTTGAAATGGCCAGGACCTGGCGCACGCTGCTGCAAAGCATAATCGCTCCTGTCATTTCCACATCTTTGTATTTTGTCGTATTCGGTGCTGCCATCGGCCACCGCATCACCGAAGTAGACGGCGTCAGTTACGGCGCATTCATCGTACCTGGCCTGATCATGCTTTCGCTGCTGACGCAGAGCATATCCAATGCTTCATTCGGCATCTACTTTCCGAAGTTCACGGGCACCATCTACGAGATCTTGTCGGCCCCCGTTTCCTATTCGGAAATCACGCTGGCCTACGTCGGCGCGGCGGCGACAAAATCGATTATCCTCGCTGCCATCATCCTGGCCACCGCCGGCTTCTTCGTGCCGCTGCAAATAGACCATCCATTCTGGATGTTGCTGTTCCTGGTGCTCACCGCCGTCACGTTCAGCCTGTTCGGCTTCATTATCGGTATCTGGGCCGATGGGTTCGAAAAGCTGCAGCTGGTGCCTTTATTGATCGTGACGCCCCTGACCTTCCTGGGTGGAAGCTTTTATTCCATCAATATGCTGCCGCCTTTCTGGCAAACCGTGACGCTGTTCAATCCTGTGGTCTACCTGGTCAGCGGCTTCCGGTGGAGCTTTTATGGCATCGCCGACGTTAATGTCCTGGTAAGCCTGGGCATGACGGTGTTCTTCCTGGCCGTTTGTCTGGCCTTGGTTTACTGGATATTCAAGTCGGGATACCGGCTCAAGAACTGAAACCCGTAGCGGGCCGGCGTGTCTTCGCCAAGCACGCCTTAGTTGTGGAGATCAGTCGCGGAAATTTTCGAATTGCAGGGGCAACTCGACGTCGGTCTTCTTGAGCAAGGCGATCGCAGCCTGCAGGTCGTCGCGCTTTTTCCCGCTGATGCGCAGTTTCTCGCCGTTGATCTGGGCTTCGACCTTCAGCTTGTCCGCCTTGAGCGCAGCGATCAGCTTCTTGGAGATGGCCTGTTCGATACCTTGCTTGATCGTGATCTTCTGTCGCGCACCGCCCAGATTTTCCAGTGGCGGCGCGACGTCCAGGCAACGCACGTCGATGCCGCGGGCCGACAAGCGCCCGCGCAGGATGTCGAGCATCTGATTCAGCTGGAAAACGCTGGAGGCGGATTGGGTGACCACGAAACCGTCGAGCTCGAACTTGGCATCGGTGCCCTTGAAGTCGAAGCGGGTGGCCAGTTCACGGCTGGCTTGATCGACAGCGTTGCTGAGTTCATGCTTGTCGACTTCGGAGACGACATCAAATGTTGGCATACGTTGAATTCCGTGAGAGAAAAATAATAGTCTAGCGCATGGCATAACCATGCGCCGGTGTTCAGCTTGTGGCGGCGTCGAGCAATTCTGCCTTTTTACGCAGCTCGAATTTCTGTATCTTGCCCGTCGACGTCTTGGGAAGCTCGCAGAACACGACGGCGCGCGGCACCTTGAAGCCGGCAAGATGCTTCTTGCAGTGTTCGATAATGGCGTCGGCCGTAACGTCGGCGCCTTCCTTCAACTCGACAAATGCGCAAGGCGTTTCTCCCCAGCGCGTGTCGGAACGCGCAACCACGGCCGCGGCCAGGACATCGGGATGGCGATAAAGAATATCTTCGACTTCGATGGACGATATGTTCTCGCCCCCGGAAATAATGATGTCCTTGCTGCGGTCCTTGATTTTCACATAGCCGTCCGGGTCCATCACGGCAAGATCGCCGCTATGGAACCAGCCGCCCGCCAACGCTTCCTGCGTAGCCTTGGGGTTCTTCAGATAACCTTTCATGGCGATATTGCCGCGAAACATGATCTCGCCCATGGTTTCGCCGTCGGCCGGTACCGGCTGCATGGTTTGCGGGTCCATGACGGCAATGCCCCGTTCCAGATGATACGTAATCCCCTGGCGTGCATTCAGGCGCGCGCGCTCGCCTATGTCCAGGGTGTTCCAGTCATCGTGCTTGGCGCACACCGTGGCCGGCCCGTAGGTTTCGGTCAGGCCATAAACGTGCAGCAGATCGAAACCGAGGCGCTCCATGCCTTCGATCATCGAGGCCGGAGGCGCCGCCCCCGCGACCATGGCCTTTACGCCTTGCGGCACGCCCTGCTTCATGGCGCTGGGTGCGTTGACCAGCAAGCTGTGCACAATGGGCGCGCCGCAATAATGCGTGACGCCGTGTTCGCGGATTGCGTCGAATATGGCTTTGGCCTCGACCTTGCGCAGACATACGTTGACCCCCGCACGCGCAGCAATGGCCCACGGAAAGCACCAGCCGTTGCAATGAAACATGGGCAGCGTCCAGAGGTAGACGGCATGCTTGGGCATGTCCCATTCAAGGATGTTCGAAATGGCGGCGGTGGCGGCGCCGCGGTGGTGATACACCACGCCTTTCGGATTGCCGGTAGTGCCGCTGGTGTAATTCAGTGCAATGGCGTCCCACTCGTTCTCGGGCAATTGCCATACATACCCGGGATCGCCGTCGGCAATGAATGCCTCGTAGTCTATGCTTCCGATTGCTTTCGCGTCGCCGGTGTACAGGACATCGCTGACATCAATGACTTGTATGGGCGCGGTCGAGCTGCGCAAGGCCAGCGCCTTGGCCATGACGGGGGCAAATTCTGTATCGACGATGACTGTCCGGGCCTCGCCGTGGTCGAGCATGAAGGCAACCGTTTGCGGATCGAGCCGTGTATTGATGGCGTTGAGCACTGCGCCCACCATGGGAATGCCGAAATGCGCCTCGACCATGGCGGGGGTATTGGGCAGCATGACCGCTACCGTGTCGCCTTTTGACACCCCGCTTCTTTCCAGCGCGCTGGCCAGTTGGCGGCAGCGATCGTAAAGTTGTGACCAGGTCCGCCGCAAGGCATCGCGACCGGTTCCATGCACAATGGCAAGGCGCTGCGGGTAGACGTTGGCCGAACGCTCGATAAAAGACAGCGGCGAAATCGAAGCGTAATTCGCCGGGGTTTGTGGCAAATCCTGGTCAAAAATGCTGGGCATCCTGGTCTCCGTAAATTATTCTGTTTGTGCTGCTCATCATCAGGATAATACTATTTGACGCGACTGTCGGGCCACCACCTAGAACAGGTTCAATATGGCCAGTAGCAAAGGCACCAGTATTGCCGTCGCGATGCCATTCAGACCCATGCCCAGCGCTGCGAATGCCCCGGCCGTATCATTGGTTTGAAAAGCGCGAGCCGTGCCGATTGCATGGGCGCCCAGGCCCAGCGCAAATCCCTCTACCTGTGGGTCATCGTCGCGTAAAAGCTTCAACAACCAGCCTGCCATGATGGCGCCCGCGATACCGGTAATGGCAACGGCAACCGTAGTCAGCGAGGGAGATCCCCCGCTCAAGGCGGCGACTTCCATGGCAATCGGCATGGTCGCGGACTTCGGGGCCAGCGAGAGCTGCGTTTGATTGGATGCGCCCAAAAGCCGGGCAATGACAATTGCCGAAAGTATGGCCGTGGTCGAGCCGGCAAGCAAGGCCACGAGTATGGGTCGCCACAGTCGCATCAACCGCGGCAGCTGTGCATACAGCGGCACAGCCAAAGCCACGGTGGCAGGGCCGATCAGGAACGGAAGGAAGCTCGTACGCTGTGCATACACGGAGTAAGGCGTATCCGTTGCGATGAGCATCAGGATGATGAAAACCACGCCTGTCAGGACCGGCAGCAACAGGGGATTTCCGCCACTGCGCTGATAGGCCGCGGCCGCTGCCAGGTAGGCCAGCACGGTCAGTGTCGACCAGAAAAGCGTGGAATCAAGCAGAAAGACCCACAGCGCCTGCAATGCGCCGGTCATGGCTCCGGCGTCCTGACCCGCTTGAGCATCCAGCGAAAGCTCAGCGCCGTGACCACAATAGTGAGTGCAACACCGCCAATACACGCCAGCAGAAAAGGAATCCATTCGCTGGCTAGCGGTCCGAAGTGCAGCATGACGCCCGCTACGAGCGGTATGAACAGCAACATCAAATGTTTGAGCACGTGATGGCAGGTGTCGCGCAGGCCGGCCGGCACGCGCCCGTGGAAAATAAGCGCCGCGAGCATCAGCAGCATTCCGGCCAAGGGTCCGGGCACAGGCAGGCCGGTCAGGCGCACCAGAACTTCGCCCAGTACCTGCATGATGAATAAAGCAGCGATGGCAAATAGAACAGGCATGGGAATTCGTTCGCAGGCCACGCTGGCTAGCCGGCGAACCCGCCTCCATCCAGATAGGCCTGCTCGGCCGCCGTGGTTATACGTCCCAACTGACGATTGCGATGAGGAAAACGGCCAAATCGCGCGATGATGCGATAGTGTTCGTCGGCAAATGCGCGGGTCGACGGATCCATATCGACCTGAAGCGCCACCGAGCGCTCCTGGTCGGCCAGGGATTCCGAATGTTCGAAAGGCAGATAACAGAACACGCGCAATGCCGGCTCGATCTCCTGGTCCAGACCCGAACCCACCATCGCGCTTGCAAAATAGCGTGCAAGCTCGTCGGTCGCAAACATGTGAGCCGTGTCCCGGAAAGCATTTCGGGGAAATTGATCCAGAAGAATCAGCAAGGCCAGCCCGCCACCGGCAGTGCGCTGCCAATGATCGAGTTCGCGCCGGGCGGCGGCCAAGTGCCATTCCAGGTAACGGTCGCGGAACTCACGGTCGAAGGCGGTATTTTTTTGAAACCAGCGCTGCGGCCCCGCCTCCCGCCAGAACGCCAGGACATCGTCGGCGGTTTTGCCGCGAGCGCTGTTATCCATAGCCATGATCTGCCCCAAAGAAGTCAGCCGCGTCCCACGAACGGCATATTGGTCGCCATGATGGTCATGGTCTGCACATTGGCTTCCAGCGGCAGCTGCGCCATATGCGCCACCATGCGCGCGACATGCCCAACATCCATGCGGGGTTCGGCCCTTGTGCTGCCATCGGCCTGCAACACGCCGGCGGCCATGCGATCGGTCATCTCGGTAGCCGCATTGCCGATGTCGATCTGGCCGCAGGCAATGTTGTACGGGCGGCAGTCGAGCGAGATCGATTTGGTCAGGCCCGATACGGCATGCTTGGTGGCCGTGTAGGCTATCGAGTACGGGCGTGGGGCGTGGGAAGAAATCGAACCGTTGTTGATGATGCGTCCTCCCTGCGGCTGCTGCTTCTTCATCAAACGTATGGCGGACTGCGCGCAAAGAAACATGCCTGTCAGATTCACGTCGACCACGGCGCGCCAGGTCTGCACTGGCAGATCTTCGATGGGTACGGCCGGCGCGCCCCGTCCGGCGTTGTTGAACAACAGGTCGAGCCGACCGTAGTCGGCTTCTATCTTGGCAAACAATGCCTGCACGGATTGCTCGTCGGTGACATCGGTCGGAATCGCCACAGCCCGCGCGCCATGTTCCGCTGCCAGTTCGCGCGTCTGCTCAAGCGCATCTGCGCGTCGACCGGCCAGTACGACCTGATAGTTATTGAAAAGAAGTTCCAGCGCCACAGCGCGACCGATGCCGCTGCCTGCCCCCGTTACCAACGCCACACCCGCTGTACTGACCATTATTGCTCCCCTTGTTATTGATGATGGGTCGATTCATACACCTAATCGGTAGCTTGCAATAATACACGCGCATCCCGCGCCGGACCGCTTTATTGTTCGTTCCAGCCGCTACCTTAAACTGTAATGGCGACTGATCGAACTCTGCTGAGAGGCTGCTTATGAATCGTATCCATATCGGGATTTCCGGATGGCGCTATGCAGGATGGCGCAGCGTGTTCTATCCCGAGAAGCTGGCGCAGTCCCGTGAACTCGAGTTCGCGTCGCGCGCCGTGCACACAATAGAAATCAACGGGTCGTTCTACTCGCTGCAATCACCCCGGCGTTATGCCAGTTGGTACGAGGAATCTCCCTCCGGCTTTGTCTTCAGCGTCAAGGCCGCTCGCTACATGACTCATACACTGCGCTTCCGGGACGCCGACGCCACCCGTGCAGCCATGGCGAATTTCTTCGCATCGGGGCTTTTCAATCTGCGCGAGAAGCTGGGCCCCATACTGTGGCAGTTTCCCCCTACATTCAAGTTCGACAAGGCTGGTTTCGAAGGCATTCTTGACCTGCTGCCGACAAATACCGATGAAGCGGCGGGCATCGCCGCGCAACATGACGCGCGCGTCAAAGAGCCCTGCATAAGCCCGGGCCGCAAACGCAGATTGCGTCATGCCATCGAGATCCGCCACGCGACTTTCGTGGATCCCGCCTTCATCAAGCTGCTGCGCAAGTACCGCGCCGCCCTGGTCCTGTCCGACTCTGTCGCCGACTGGCCCTATGCCGAGGATCTGACTTCCGACTTCGTTTACATGCGCCTGCACGGTACGCAAACCGTCTACGGCGGAAGGTACAATGATGCCGCACTGGATAGATGGGCCGCCAGGATCACGGATTGGGCTACCGGACGCGAGCCTGGGGACGCACAGCGCATAATGGACAAACCCGCGAGGCGGCGCGCCGCACGCGATGTTTTCTGTTACTTCGACAACGACAAGAAAGTACAGGCCCCCTTCGATGCGCGCAGGTTGATGAACCGGCTGCATTTGGAACCGCGCGAAGCGTGGTCGCAGAAGTAAGCTTCGAACATCAGGATCAAGACACTGCGCGGCGCCGCCCAAGCGTCCAACCCTGCCGCATGGCTGCCGCCGCAAAAAGAATCGCCGCGACGCCGAGCCACTGAAGCCACTGCAGGCGATGCCCGAACGCCACCCAATCGACCAGGATCGCAACGACGGGATAGATGAAGGACAAAGCGCCGGTCAGGGCGGTGGGCAGCTTCTGAATGGCGCCATAAAGCAGAACATACATAAGGCCGGTATGCACAATGCCCATGGACAACAGCGTGATCCACGCCACCGCTGTCTGTTCGGGAAGCGCGGAAACGTCGGCGAACGGCGCCAGCAGCAGGATGCCCGTGCAGACCTGGATCAGGGCAATCAAGTGTGGAGGCGTGCCGGTCAGCCGTTTGACCAGAAGCGCTGCGATGGCGTACAGAAAAGCTGCCCCCAGGGCCAGCGCAATACCCAGCAAGTAAGCCTGCCCGCCGCTGCCGGCGGCGTCATGCGACTGAGTGATGGCCAGCATGCCGATGAAGGCCAGGCTCAGCCACATCATTTTGTCCAGCGTAATGCGTTCGTGCAGGAACACGGCGCCCAGGGCCACAAGCATGAACGGCTGTGTGTTGTAGACCGCCGTGGCGATCCCAATCGATGCGCCGGAATAGGCGGCGAAAAGCAGAACCCAGTTTCCTACGATTGCGCCTCCGCTCAATACCGCAAGACCAAATACAGGCCAGGACAGCAGGCCTGGGCGAAGGAATCCCATCAGTCCGCAGATCGCCAGCAAGGTGGCTGCCCCGAACAGGCACCGCCAGAACACCACGTCGAGCACCGGCTGCCCGGACATCAGAACGAACCATCCGATCGTGCCGGATATCGTCATCGCAGCGGCCATCTCCAGAGAGCCGCGTTTTATTTGATTTTCCATAGCCAAACTCCTTTATTCAGACAAGCAAAGTTTGAGCCTTTTCATGCTGATCATCTATGGATAAAATTAAGCGGAACAGTCTCATAACCTTTTTATTGCGCAATAATATTCATATTTTGCCTATTAAACAAAAATGCATGACGAAATCGACCGCATCATCATAGCGGCACTCATGGAAGACTCGCGACTTTCTCTCAAGGCGCTGGCCCGCGCCAGCGGGCTATCGTCGCCCAGCGTGGCCGAACGTCTGCGGCGCCTGGAAGAACGCGGTGTCCTGACCGGTTATACGGTAACGGTCGATCCGAAGGCGTTTGGCTATCTTCTACAGGCGATCGTTCGCATACGCCCTCTGCCGGGCCAATTGCATCTGGTGGAGCGCCAGATCCAGGCCATTCCGGAATTTACCGAATGCGACAAGGTGACGGGCGAAGATTGCTTCATCGCCCGATTGAATGTGCGCTCCATGGAGCAATTGGATACCATCCTGGACAAGCTTGCCAATCAGGCAGAAACTAATAC
>JAKFDW010000006.1:0-27400 GCA_036675955.1 Orrella sp.
CCATAATTGCCTGGTCGCTGAAATTCTGTACAGCCAAAAAAATTGTAATGATACAGCCAATGATGGCCGCTGCGGGACCGGCCATCAGTATCCAGGGCCAGGGTTCGCGCCACCATGGCTTGCTTGGTTGACTGCCCTGCTTTTCCTTGCTTGCAAGCTGCGGCATCGATTCTTCCTTTGTGGACATTACTTGGGCACAAAAAAGCTGGAGCGTTCGACCACGACCTTCTCGCGGCCTTCGTCAGACGTGGCGGTGGCCGTGAGATTGATGTCGTAGAGTCCCGGCTTGACCTCTTGGGTCGGCGCGCGCACCACCACAGGCACCAGTTTATTCGATGCGGCATCAATATTTACCGAGGTGGAGGAACTGTCGGCAGTCAGTATGGACAGACCAGGCACCCCGCTGGCACTCAGGGTGATCGTCATGGGTGCCTCGGTCGTGTTGATGATTTGAAGACGGTAGACGTTTTCTATCATGCCTCCAGCCACTTCACGCCCCAGTACGCCTCGGTCGCGTATCACGTCGACCCTCAAGGTAGTGCGCGTTGCCAGCGAAACGACGAAGGCGATGCCGATCACCGACAGGATGGCCATGTAGGCCAGAACGCGCGGCCGGAACAGGCGCTTGCGGACCTGCGGCTGGGCAAGACCTTCTGTAATGGCCCGACCTGATGTGTAGCGGATCAAGCCTTTGGGGTAGTCCATCTTCTCCATGACCTGGTCGCACGCATCGACACAGGCGCCGCAACCTATGCACATGTACTGCAAGCCGTCGCGGATGTCGATGCCCGTGGGACAGACCTGCACGCACAGGCTGCAATCCACGCAGTCGCCCATGCCGGCTTCTTTGTGATCGATACGGCGCGACCGCCCTCCCCGGGGTTCGCCACGTTCATAATCGTAGGTGACGACATAGGTGTCATCGTCGACCATGACGCTCTGGAATCGCGCGTAGGGGCACATGTATTTGCATACCGCTTCGCGCATGAAGCCGGCATTGCCCCACGTGGCAAAAGCGTAAAAGGCCATCCAGAACCACTGCCAGGGCCCCAGCGACAAGGTGATCAGCCCCATGCCCAGTTCGCGTATCGGTGCAAAATAGCCAATGAAGGTTGAACCGGTCCACCAGGCAATGAGTATCCAGACGGTATGCTTGGCGGCTTTCAGGCGAAGCTTGCGCCATGTCCAGGGCTGCTCGTCCAGCCGTATGCGAGCCAGGCGATCGCCCTCGATGCGACGCTCGACCCACATGAAAATTTCGGTGTAGACGGTTTGCGGACAGGCGTAGCCGCAAAATAGACGGCCGGCCATGGCAGTGAAAAGAAACAGCGCAAAGGCCGACAGCACCAGCAAAACGGCAAGATAAATCACGTCTTGCGGCCAAAGCACCATACCGAATATATAGAACTTGCGCGCCGCGAGGTCCAGCAGCACGGCTTGGCGGCCGTTCCATTGCAACCACGGCAAGCCGTAGAAAATGACTTGAGTCAACACCACCATGGCTATGCGCCAGTGAGCGAAAACACCTGAAACCGAACGCGGATAAATCTTCTTGCGCACATCGGCCAGGGCTTTTTCGACCTGTGGAGACGAACCACCGCCCACCTTCGTGACCCGCGGCGGCTGCCAGGCTGGTACTGCCTGTGGTGCCGGACCGTGTTCTGGGGTTGCGGATGGTTCGCTGCTCATGATGTATCCCTATTTTGCTGCTACGTTACTACCCTGATTCGAAAGACCCCACACCCAGGCGGTGAGCATGCGGATCTGTGCTTCAGTCAAAATGCCTTCCTGTGGCGGCATGATGTTCTGGCGCCCGTTGAGTATGGTCTCGACGATGGACGCTTCGGAACTGCCGTACAGCCAGATTCCATCGGTCAGGTTGGGTGCGCCCATGGCGGTATTACCCTTGCCTTCGATGCCATGGCAAGCCACACAGAAGGTTTCAAAGCCGCGTTTGCCGGGCACCACACGCAAGGAATCGCTGGCCAGACCCGACAGCGACCGCACATACTGCGCAATGTCGGCCGCCTCGCTGGGCTTGATCTGGGCGCTCCACGGCGGCATCATGCCATGACGGCCCTTGGTAATCGTTTGCATGATTTGCTCCGGATCGCCGCCATACAGCCAGTCGCCGTCGGCAAGATTGGGAAAGCTGCCGCTGCCCCGGGCATCGGACCCATGGCACTGGGCGCAGTTGTTCAGGAACAGACGCTGCCCGATTTCGCGTGCCTCGTCATCGTGGGCCACTTCGGTCAGCGGCATTTGCTGATAGCGTTCGAACAGTGGCTTGATCTGTTCGTTCAAGGCAATTTGCTGCTCCTTGACCTGCTTGGCGGCCGTGTACTCGAGCTTGCCCTTGTAGCTGCCGACGCCGGGATACAGAAACAGCAGCGCCAAGGCGACGGCGCACAGGCCCAGGTAGAAGACGGTCCACCAACGCGGCACCGGATTGTTGAGTTCGGTAAGGTCGCCGTCCCATACATGTCCCGTATCCTCGACTTGCTTGACGTCCTGCTTGAGCCAGGCGCGCTGGGTGTATAGCAACCACACGCAGAAGGCGATCCCGCCCAGTGCGATCACACCGATGAAGTAGCTCCAGAAGCTACTGACAAAATCACTCATGGGAGCTCCCATCTTTCTTGTTTATTGGTCTTTCGTCCGGCACGGCAAAGGGCAGGAGCGAAGCCTGGTGGTTTGCGTCGGCACGGCCGCGTGAGAATGCCCACCACACGATGCCCAGGAAGGTCACCATGGCGACGATAGTCATGATTCCGTTGAGGATTGCCATTACAGGCCTCCATCCGACACAGCCTTGGCGGCGGCGGCGCGTCCCGCCACGCCCAGGCCTTGCAGATAGGCAACCAGCGCATCCTCTTCGGTTTTACCTTTCAGCTGTTCAGGCGCCTTGGCGATCTGCTCATCGGTGTAAGGCACACCGAGAGTACGCAACACCGTCATGCGGTCCTGCACGTTTTCGTTTTCCACCGAATTGTGCTGCAGCCATGGATAACCCGGCATATTCGATTCTTTCACCACGTCGCGCGGATTGCGCAGGTGAATGCGATGCCAGTCATCCGAATAGCGTTGACCGACTCGCGCCAGATCGGGGCCCGTGCGCTTTGAGCCCCACAGGAAGGGATGGTCGTACTTCGATTCACCGGCCAGCGAATATGGGCCATAGCGCTGGACCTCCGAACTGAGCATGCGAATCTGCTGCGAATGGCAGCTGACGCAGCCCTCGCGGATATAGATATCGCGTCCGATCAGGTTGAGCGGCTCGTAGGGCTCTACGCCTTCAGTAGGCGTCGTGGTCGAGTGCTGGAAAAACAGCGGAATGATCTGCGCCAGGCCGGCAAAAGAAATAACCACAATACTCAAAATGATCAGCAGGCCGACATTTTTTTCCAGTGTCTTGTGGGAAAAGAAACCATGATTTTGCTTGGACATTCCGGTTCTCCTCAAGCGGTTGCCGACGCGGGGCCGAGCAGGGCCGGATCACGCGCATCGGGACTGAACAAAGGCACGACCGGATTCACCTTGGTCTGGCCTTTGACCGTGATCCATGTATTCCAGGCCATGACGAAGACGCCGCCCAGGAAGCACAGACCGCCCAGCATGCGGATGACATAGAAAGGATAAGTGGCCTTGACCGCTTCGACGAAGCTGTATGTCAGCGTGCCATCGACGCCTGTGGCGCGCCACATCAAGCCTTGCATCACTCCGGCAATCCACATCGCGCTGATGTACATCACGACGCCCAGGGTCGCCAGCCAGAAATGCAGCTCGATGAGCTTGGAGCTGGCCATGGCGGTGCGGCCATATAGGCGAGGAATCATGTAGTACAGCGAACCGAAGGTGATCATGGCCACCCAGCCCAGTGCGCCCGAATGCACGTGCCCGATAGTCCAGTCGGTGTAATGCGACAAGGCATTGACCGTGCGTATGGACATCATCGAACCCTCAAAGGTGGACATGCCGTAAAACGACAGCGCAACCACCAGGAATTTAAGGATAGGATCGGTGCGAAGCTTGTGCCAGGCGCCCGACATCGTCATGATGCCGTTGATCATGCCGCCCCACGATGGCGCAAGCAGAATCAACGACAGCGCCATGCCCAGCGACTGGGTCCAGTCGGGCAGCGAGGTATACAGAAGATGATGCGGGCCAGCCCACATATAAGTGAACGCCAGGGCCCAAAAGTGCACGATGGACAGGCGATAGGAATAGATCGGACGCTCGGCCTGCTTGGGCACGAAGTAATACATCATGCCCAGGAAGCTGGTGGTCAGGAAGAAACCCACGGCATTGTGGCCATACCACCACTGCACCATGGCGTCCTGCACGCCGCCGTAAGCGGAATATGACTTCCACATTGAAACCGGCAACTCAAGATTGTTGAATATGTGCAGCACCGCAATGGTAAGTATGTAAGAGCCATAGAACCAGTTGGCCACATAAATATGCTTGACCCGGCGCTTGACGATGGTGCCGAAGAACACCACGGCAAACGCAACCCATACCAGGGTCAGCAGGATATCGATAGGCCATTCGAGTTCAGCGTACTCTTTGGTAGTGGTGAAACCCATGGGCAGCGTAATGACGGCGGCGACGATGACCGCCTGCCAGCCCCAGAACGTGAACGCGGCCAGCTTGTCGCTGTACAGGCGTGCCTGACAGGTACGCTGCACCACGTAATAAGCCGTGGCGAACAAGGCGCTGCCGCCGAACGCGAAAATAACCGCGTTGGTATGCAATGGCCGCAAACGGCCGTAGCTGAGCCAAGGAATATCGAAATTCAGCTGCGGCCATATGAGTTGTGCGGCGATCCATACACCGACCGCCATGCCTACCACACCCCATACTATGGTCATGATAGTGAACTGACGCACTACACCATAGTTGAAGATTTCGGCCTGTTTTCCGAACGCATCGGAAGTGCCCATGAGTTTCCCCTAAAACAAATAAACAATGCTTGACGTCAAGCATGATCCAGCATGGCGACGAAGCCGACTTTGATATGCATCAAGGCCGAATCGGAGCTGGGCATGCTGACGTTTCCACACCACACTACGTAAATAAACTTCCCGACGCAGCGGACTACTTTCCACCTTGGCTATCGTTTTCCGCCGGACCGCCCTTCTTTGTTGCTTCCTGATTTACCGCTATGGCGGGCTCTTCGCTGGCGGCGTCGTCATCGTTCAGGATGGAGTTCCCACCCGATTGCGTATCGTCGAACTGCCCCGAGAAAATCGCCCACCAGAAAAAAACGCCTATCACGATGACAAAAACCAGAGAGATAGGAAGCAACAGAAAAAGGGAAGACGCCATGCGCTAGTTCCGGGCCGCCAGCGGCTGCCAATCGCTGTACGGCACGCGCACCTGTGCGCGGTACAGGCGCCATGAATTTGCGGCTACAGCCAGCGACGACAAGAGCATGGATATGGCGGCCAGCCAGGGCGCGACGAAGCCCAATGCGGCAAGCGGCGTCATAAGAAGGTGCCATGCGACCGACGCATAGAGATTCTGACGTGAGATACGGCCCGTCGCCTGGACCAGGCGCACGACTTCAATATCGGAGGATGGCGCACGGGCCGAGAGACTGGCGTGCGCAGCGGCGACAGCCGTGGGTACGGCCATGGCCATGGCACAGGGACAGCTCATTACCAGCAGGGACACCATGACCGCAATGGCATGTTCAGCTGCGTAAACATACCAAATCGCGCCGACCAGAAACGCCAGCGCCAGTTGAATGACGACAAACCAGAAAGCCAGGACATTGGCGCGTTGCGTAACGGCGGCCCGGAATTGCTCGACGATGACGTGCGCCCTGCCCACATCTACTGCCTGGCGCGCGCAAAGCTCGAGATAGCGGGCAGTCAACAAAAACGCCACGAACATGGTGACGGAGTCGAAATAGACTTCCCCGTGGTTGACCCATGTGCTGTATGCGCTGGGAATGAATGCCGCGACAATGCCCAGCGCCACGGGTACATCCATGCTGACACGGCCCTGGATCAGGCGGCTGAAGGCTCCGCTCCATACCGGCGACGCGCAATAAAGCACCACAGGAACAGTAAGCACCAGGCTGATCCAGTTCATGATGAAGATGGCCTGGTCCAGCAGCGCCAGGTTATCGGGCGCCATGTTTTCACTGCGCAGATATCCCGGAAACGCAAACATCATGACCTGCATCATGCCCAACCATGCCAGGCCCATACGGGCAAGCATGTGACGGCGCGTTTGACGTTCGGGGCCGGACAGGCTTATTGGTGTGGAAAAAATCGAGAAGGCGCGCATGGATATGACTATACCGACCGAGGGATTTTCCGTATTGATCTAAATCAAGTTTGAAATGTAAGCGTTTATAAATGACGGGCGGAAGCGCATTCGCCTCCGCCCGGTTCTTATGCTGCGTTTAGATTTCAGGCGACTTTCAGGCCGTGATCGCCCCGGCTGTCGAACTGCGCCTCTTCCGTGGACCCTGTGAGCGCGGTCGTCGAGGACTGTCCGCCCTCAATGGCTTGCGTGACCGCATCGAAATACCCGGTGCCGACTTCGCGCTGATGCTTGACCGCGGTAAAACCGAGTTCGGCTGCCGCAAACTCCTTCTGCTGCAATTCCACGAAAGCGCTCATCTGCCTGCGGGCATAGCCGTGCGCCAGTTCGAACATGCCATAGTTCAAGGCATGGAAGCCCGCGAGCGTGATGAACTGGAACTTATAGCCCATGGCGCCGAGTTCGCGTTGGAATTTTGCAACCGTTGCATCGTCCAGGTTTTTCTTCCAGTTGAACGATGGCGAACAATTGTAGGCCAGCATCTTGCCCGGAAACTGGCGGTGGATAGCTTCGGCAAACTGCCGGGCGTATTCCAGATTGGGGGTGGAGGTCTCGCACCACAGCAAATCGGCATACGGCGCATAGGCGAGACCACGGGAAATGCCCTGCTCGATGCCGGGCCGTGTACGGAAAAAGCCTTCGACCGTGCGTTCGCCCGTAATGAACGCCCTGTCGTTCTCATCGACATCGCTGGTGACCAGATCGGCGGCATCGGCGTCCGTGCGGGCCAGCAGCAACGTCGGCACATCGAGCACATCCGCCGCCAGGCGGGCCGAAACCAGTTTGGCGACCGCTTCCCGGGTAGGAACAAGAACCTTGCCGCCCATATGGCCGCATTTTTTGACGGACGCGAGCTGATCCTCGAAGTGTACGCCTGCTGCACCGGCCTCTATCATGGCCTTCATCAGCTCGAACGCATTCAGGACACCGCCGAACCCGGCTTCGGCGTCCGCGACGATAGGAGCAAAGTAGTCCAGATAGCCATCGTCGCCGGGATTCTTTCCTTCCATCCATTGAATCTGATCGCAGCGTGTCAGCGCATTATTGATGCGTTTCACCACTTGCGGCACCGAATTGGCGGGATATAGCGACTGATCGGGATACATTTCGCCCGCGCCATTGGCGTCGCCGGCTACCTGCCAGCCGGAAAGATAGATCGCCTTCAATCCTGCCTTGACCTGCTGCATTGCCTGGTTGCCGGTGAGCGCGCCCAACGAGTTCACAAAAGGTTCGGAATGCAGCAGACCCCACAGCTTCTCGGCGCCGCGCCTGGCCAGCGTGTGCTCCACCACGACGGAGCCGCGCAGCCGTATGACTTCTTCCGCGTTGTATCCGCGTTTAATTCCCTGCCAGCGGGCGTCCTCCGCCCAATTTCGCTGCAGATTGCGTACTTCGTTCTCTCGTGTGGTCATGATGCTGCTCCTGTGAAGTGAGACTAAATAGATGAAACCCTTGAGGAAAGTCTACGCGCTTGCTGCAAGGCAGGCATCATGCAGGTCTTATATAAGACAAAATATATATCGCTTATAATTCAATATCTTATAAATAAACTTCCGTAATACGAAACGATATTTCCTGTGATGGAACGATTTATCATGCATTGCAGCAATGCCGTTTCATATACCGCAGAACCGTTTTCACAATACGGGAAATCGATATTGGGAATGTACAATAGCGTACTGATCTTCAAAATGTTTTTGTCATGACTGCCTCTGTCCCTCCTGACGCCCCTCTGGGGCAAGATGTTTCTTACCCAGACGCGTACGACGCCTCGCTGCTCTTTCCCATTGCACGCAGCCTGAACCGGGAAAAACTCGCCATTCCACACCACTGGCATGGCGCAGACATCTGGAACGCCTACGAAATATCCTGGTTGAATAGCAAAGGCAAACCGATAGTAGGCGTGGCCCGCTTTACATTTTCTCCCGACAGTCCCCGGCTCATTGAGTCCAAATCGTTCAAGCTTTACCTGAATTCATTCAATGAAGAACGCTACGCGCACGCGGCCCTTGTCCGGGAACGCATGGCAGCTGACTTGAGCGCTGCCGCGGGCGCGCCGGTAACGGTCGAAATCTGCACGGAAATAAGGCAAGAGGCGTTTTTGTGTGCGCCGCTGCAAGGCATCTGCATTGACGACACCGACATTGAAATCACAACTTACCGGCCGTCTGCGGGGCTCTTGCGTTGCGTACCGGGGGCCGGTACGGTCACTGAAACCTTGACGTCGGATCTGCTGAAGTCCAACTGCCCTGTCACGGGCCAGCCCGACTGGGGCAGTGTGCAGATCGCCTACACCGGCCCCCAGATAGATCGGGCCGCCTTGCTGAAATATATCGTATCGCTGCGCCAACACAATGAGTTCCATGAACACTGCGTCGAGCAGCTGTATTGCGATATCTGGGCAAGCTGCCAGCCGGAGTCCTTGCTGGTTTATGCGCGCTATACGCGGCGCGGCGGCCTGGACATCAATCCCTGGCGCAGCAACCTGCCGACCAGCGTAAGCCAGACACGGACCCCACGGCAATAAGCCGAGGGCGTTCGCGGCTCCTTGAAGAGTGTTAAGGGGCTTGAACTTAAACCCGGACCGGACGCAGGGCGGAGCTCGTCGCCGTCCTGGCGACCCACAAGGCCAATATCGCGGCGACGCCGAACCCGGTGGCCGCCCCGAACCACGGCCCCTGTACGAAACCGGCATCCAGCATCAAGCCAAAGCCCACCGGCGCCAGCGAAGAGCCGACGTCCATGCCCGAATAGACCAGTCCGTACACGGCGCCCGTCGCGCCTTTGGGCGTTACGCGCCGAATCAACATGTCGCGCGAAGGAGCCGATACGCCGGAACAAAATCCTGCCAGGGCAACGAGCGCGATGGCATAAGAAGGCGGAATCGCCCCGTAGGCAAGCACCAGCAGCAAAAGCCCCGCCAGGACAAGGGAAACGGCCACGGTGCGCTCTGTATTGGGTGTTGCGCCGACCAGAAAACCGCCCACCAGCATGCCCAGCGCAGCCGCGACCATATAGGCGGACAAGGTGGTACCCGCCACGATTTTATCGATGGCATAGACCTCGCTGAGCATGGGTATGGTGTAGTTCTGCACCGCCGACAGCGCCATTGACGTGAAAGCAAAAAACAGAAAAGCTCCCCACAGCGCGGGCTGCGCAAGCAAGGCGGTCAGCGTCTGCATGGCGGTCTGGTTGGACAAGTCGGCTTCCGGGGTTTCGTCGGCTGGCGCTGTATTGACCGCGGCGTTGTCGGACGCGACTTGATTCCGGCCGGTCAATAAATCGCGCCCCAGCCATGTAAACAGTAAAACCACGCCAACTAGGGCGGCGGCCGAGAATGCCGCTATCCGCCAGTTCGCCAGATAGATGATCGTGGCCATGAAGACCGGCGTAAGAGCCCAACCGAGGTTGCCGGTAAGGCCATGAGTGCTGAACGCATGTCCCAGCCGCCGGGGACTGACCCTGTGGTTGAGAATGGAGAAATCGACCGGGTGAAAGACAGAATTTCCGATTCCGCCTATGACGGCCGCCAGCAGCAGCATCGGGTAGCCGGTGGAAACCGCGATCAGAATTCCGGACAAGACAAAGCACATGAGCCCGAACCGCAACACCGGCGCCGGTCCGATGCGATCCACCACAAAGCCCGACGAAGCCTGTCCGAAACACGACACAAGAAAAAAGGCGGACGCCAGCATGCCGAGCTTGACGAAGTCGTAGCCATATTCGTGGGCCAGCGAAAGGTATAGCGTGGGCAGGACCAGTTGAAAGAAATGCGAACTGGAATGAACCGCGCCCACCAGACTGATGATAAGCCAGTCATTTCGCTTCTGGGCCGAGGTATCGGGCGGCAGATTTAACGTTGCGGAATTCATGTACACAAACCTTCTTGCATAAACCGATACTGGCCGGCTGTCATGCCGCCACCCTGGCAAAGGTTAAAGGGCCTTGCCGCCTTTGTCGCGGATCTCGGGCCACGCCCGCCGCAGGTAATAACACATGGACCAGACTGTAAGTACCGCGGCCACCACAATAAGTACCTGACCCACCAATTGAATGGACACGCCCTGGAAAGGTTGCCAATAGAGCAGGCAGGGAATGGCCACCATTTGTGCTGCCGTCTTGAATTTGCCCAGCCGATGCACGGCCACGCTGCCACTGGCGCCTATTTTTGCCATCCATTCGCGCAATGCCGATATGGTGATTTCCCGTCCGATAATGACCAGCGCAATAAAGGAGTCAACGCGATTCAGGTCCAGCAGAATAAGCAGGGCCGCGCACACCATCAGCTTGTCGGCAACCGGATCGAGGAAGGCGCCGAAAGACGAGGTCTGGTTCCAGCGCCGAGCCAGCCAGCCATCGAACCAGTCCGTGAGGGCTGCAATGATGAACGCGGCCGCACCCACCATATCGCGCACCGGAACGGATATCCAGTCGGCGGGAATATAGAACAGTCCCACAATGAGTGGGATCATGGCTATGCGCAGCCAGGTCAGGGCGATGGGTAAGTTGAATGGCATAGGTTGAATACTACCTTATCGCAGCGCATGATAGATACGTTCCGCCAAATCGGCGGAAATACCTTCTACCGAGCGCAGGTCATCGATGCTTGCATCCACCACGCCCGAAAAACCTCCAAATCGGGCCAACAGCTTCTGGCGCCGCCTGGCGCCCACTCCCTCGATTTCCTCAAGACGCGACACATTGCGCGCCTTGGCGCGTTGCGCCCGCATGCCGGTAATGGCAAACCGGTGTGCTTCATCGCGAATCTGCGCCACCAGCATCAGGGCAGCAGATTCAATGCCCAGGGCCACGGATTCGCGCCCATCTGCAAACACCAGGGTTTCCAGGCCCACCTTGCGCCCCTCTCCCTTGGAGACGCCGACGATAGCCCGGGTATCCAGGCCCAGCTCCACAAAAACCTGCCTGGCGACTTCAACCTGCCCCTTGCCGCCGTCTATCAGTACGATATCGGGCATTTCCGCAAGTCCATCGGCCACCCGGCTGAATCGACGGGTCAGGACCTGCCGCATGGCGGCGTAGTCGTCTCCCGGCGTGATGCCTGCAATGTTGTACCGGCGATACAAGGACGGCTGCATATCGTGATGCCGGTACACGACGCAGGACGCCTGGGTCGCTTCGCCGGCGGTATGGCTGATATCAAAGCACTCGACCTGCAGGGCATCCAGCGCGGCCTCGTCGGTATCCAGTTCCAGCACGGACGCCAGGGCCAGCGTGCGGGCCGCGCGGGCGCTGGATTCCGTCAATAGGCGTGCCAGGGCCATTTCGGCATTCTTCATGGCCTGCTCCAGCCACGTCTTGCGCACGCCTTGGGGTTTGATAATGGCGCGAGCCTTGACGCCAGTCCGCTCGGCCACCAGTGCGACGAGATTTGGATCCGACAAAGCATGTGAACATACCAGGACGGCGGGCATGCTGCTTTCCGCATAGTGCTGGCTTACGAAAGCGGCCAGCACGTCTCCCGGGCTATCGTCGCTGGCGTGCGAGGGAAAAAACGGTTTGTCGCCCAAATGCCTGCCGCCCCGTATCATGGCCAAGTTCACGCACACTCGCCCACCGGCCGAGGCCAGGGCGATGACATCCACATCGTCATCGCCGACCTTCTCCATGGACTGTTGCTGCAGGACTTTGGCCAACGAGCCCATCTGGTCGCGCAACACGGCGGCCTTTTCGAAATCAAGCGCATCCGATGCCTGGCGCATGCGTGCGTCGATATCCTGCATTACCTCCTTGGCGTGGCCATCCAGAAAGCGCACGGCGCGCTCAACATCGGCCTTGTAATCCTGATCGCTGACCAGATTCACGCAAGGCGCCGAGCATCGTCCGATCTGGTACAGCAGACAGGGACGCGAGCGGTTGGCGTAAACACTGTCTTCACACGTGCGCAACCGAAAGACGCGCTGCAGAATCTGTATGGTCTCGCGCACCGCCCAGGCGTTTGGATAAGGCCCGAAAAACCGGCCCTTGCCGCTTGTGCTGCCGCGATAATAGGCAATGCGCGGCGTATCGTGGGCACTGAGCATCAGGTAGGGATACGACTTGTCATCCCGGAAAAGGATGTTGTAGCGCGGCTTCAGGCGCTTGATCAGATTGCTTTCCAGCAGCAGCGCTTCGGCCTCCGAGCGCGTGACCGTAACTTCCAGCCGCGCCACCCGCGCCACCATATGGGCGATGCGAGGGCTGTCCGGCGTTTTCTGGAAGTACGAATTCACGCGTTTTTTCAGGTCGCGCGCCTTGCCGACATAAAGCACTTCTCCTTGCACATCGATATGCCGATATACGCCCGGCAAATGAGGAAGGTCAGCCAGAAACGATTTGAGATTGAAGTCGTCGGGCATATTGGTATCGTTCATCGGCTTGCAGTGCATCCCAGGTGCTGGCGGGTTTGTTCGGCATCAGGCGGCGTATGCGCTGGACGGACTCTGTACTGTGCGCGACTTGCAAGCGCGCAAGCAGGTCATCGGCCATGTCGGGACGATTGCAAACAAGGACCATATCGCAACCGGCGCTCAGGGCGGCCTGCGCCCGCGCCAGGATATCGCCCGCGACGGTCGCGCCTTCCATGGTCAGGTCGTCCGAAAATACGACGCCATCGTATCCGAGGTCCTGACGCAGGACTTTCTGTATCCAGTGGCGCGAAAAACCGGCAGGCTGGGGATCGACCTGGGGGTAAATCACGTGGGCGGGCATCACCGACGGCAAGACCATATCCCCCAGCCAACCATAAGGCGCGGCATCCTCCTGCATGATTTCCTCGAAGCTGCGCTGGTCGATTGGAATTTCATGATGAGAATCAGCCTCGACCGCGCCATGGCCCGGGAAATGTTTGCCGCAGGCAGCCATGTCGGCAAGCATCAGGCCTTGTATCAGGGACCGGGCGAGCATGGCCACCACGCGGGGATCACGATGGAAAGAACGATTTCCTATGACCTTGCTGACGCCGTAATCAAGGTCCAGCACAGGAGTGAAGCTCAGGTCGACGCCACAGGCGCGAAGCTCGGCCCCCAATACGTAGCCCGTTTCCGAGGCCAGCCGCATGGCCGCCAGCGAATCTTCGAACCACAGCTCGCCGAACACGCTCATGGCCGGGATTTCGGTAAAGCCGTCGCTGCGGAAACGCTGCACCCTGCCTCCTTCGTGGTCAACGGCAATCAGCAAGGGCTCATCGCGCTCGGCATGTATGGATCGGCACAAGTCGGACAATTGATCGCGATTGTCGAAATTGCGGGCGAACAGAATCACTCCGCCCACCAGCGGATTACGCAGGCGTGCACGTTCGAGGTCCGTCAGCGTCGTACCTTCGACATCGACCATTACTGGTCCTGGGGGAAGGCTCGCGCGCGTCATCTGGGCTGTCATTCTATTGATCCGTGGTTCGTTCGGTTGAGTGGACGGGAGGATTTGCAGCGGACTCGATCATGACAAATGCCAGGACCGTATCGCTTTCATCCGTTATTGAAACATGGGCGGGGCCGAAGCGCTGGCGATACCAGCTGGCCAAGGGTTCGGACAACTGCACCCTGGGCTTGCCGCTTATTTCGTTGAGCGTCTGCATGCGCGACCATGCCATGGGACTGTGCATGCCCAGGCCTATCGCCTTAGAAAAAGCTTCCTTGGCTGCAAATCGTGTCGCCAGGAACCGTATGCCCCGTTGCGGATCCCGCTGGAAGCGCTGATGAAATTTTTCGACTTCTTCCGGCCCGAGTATGCGTTTCACGAATTTCGCGCCGTGGCGCTCGAAGACCTGTTCAATGCGGCCGACCTTCAGCAGGTCGACCCCAATGCCCGCGATCTTGCCTTGTGCTGCCTGAGCAATCATTTGACCATCCGGTGAGCTCAACGCCGGTGTGGCGTCATACGACCCTAGATGATACCTTGACTATTGCGCAAGCACGGCGGAACGCTCCAGCCTTGCTACGGCCGGGGCCGCTTGTCCACCACGCGTCTGGCCTTGCCGGTAAGCGTGCGTTCCACGAGGCCGGAGGTCTGCACTGTAATGCGCGCCGAAACACCGATATAGGTCTTGACGGCATGCCTGAGCTTGGCGGCGAGTACATCGCGGTCAGCTACGGCCAAGTGATCGAATTCGGGACGTACCTCGGTAAGAATTTCGAGTTCATCCAGATTGCCGCTGCGCGTCAACACCAATTGATACTGGGCGGCAAGCTCGGGGATACGCAATACGATTTCCTCGACCTGTGTCGGGAAAAGATTTACCCCGCGCACAATAAGCATGTCGTCGCTTCGCCCGGTAATCTTGCCGATACGGCGCATGCTGCGCGATGTCGGCGCCAGCAAAGAGGTCAGATCGCGCGTCCGATAACGGATGACCGGCATGGCTTCCTTGGTCAGCGATGTAAACACCAGTTCGCCGGCTTCGCCGTCGGCCACAGGCTCGCCCGTATCGGGATTGACGATTTCGGGATAGAAATGATCTTCCCATACGACCGGGCCGTCTTTGGATTCGACGCACTCCATGGCGACGCCGGGCCCCATGACTTCGGACAAGCCGTAGATGTCCAGCGCATCGATGCCCGCGCGGCGTTCGATGTCGGCGCGCATTTGTCCCGTCCAGGGTTCAGCGCCAAATATGCCTATACGCAATGAGCTGTCGCGAGGGTCGATTCCTTCGCGCTCCATCTGCTCCAGGATATTGCAGAAGTACGAGGGCGTGACCATGATGATTGCGGGCTTGAAATCCTGAATCAGCTGAACTTGCTTTTCAGTCTGGCCGCCCGACATCGGCACCACCGAGCAACCCAGCTTCTCGGCGCCGTAGTGCGCACCCAGGCCGCCGGTAAACAGGCCATAGCCGTAGGCAATGTGCGCAATATCGCCTGGGCGCCCGCCCGCCGCCCAGATCGAACGCGCGACGAGGTCGGCCCAGTTCGCTATGTCGCCGGCCGTGTATCCCACGACAGTCGGCTTGCCCGTCGTCCCGCTGGAGGCGTGGATGCGCACTACTTGCTCTCGCGGCACCGCAAACATATTGAAGGGATAGTTGTCGCGCAAATCTTGTTTGGTCGTAAACGGAAACCGGGAAATATCCGAGAGCTGCTTCAAATCGCTGGGATGCACCCCGGCAGCATCGAACGACTTCCTGTAATGAGGAACGTTCTCGTAGGCGTGCGTGAGCGACCACTTCATGCGCTCAAGCTGCAAGGCTTGCAATTCATCCCGGCTGGCGTGCTCGATGGCGTCGCGTCCCGCATTCGATGATTTCAACTCAGACATATTCCACTCCAGCTGTTCTTTCACTATAGTTAGACACGTTATTCGCCTACAACCTGGCCTTTTATCCGGTATGAGCGGCCGCGGAAAATGGCGACGCGTTTGCCTTCCTGGTTTCTTACATGGACGTCGTACACACCGGTACGCCCGGCCAGCGAGTATTCGACGGCTTCTGCCGTCAATACATCGCCCTCGAACGCCGGGGCGAGGTAATCGATGGAACATCCCGAAGCGACCGTAGCCATATTGCGCGAATTGCAGGCAAAGGCGAATGTGCTGTCGGCCAATGCGAAGATGAAACCCCCATGGCAGGTCTTGTGGCCGTTCAACATGTCGGCCCGTACCGTCATGGTCATGCTGGCCAGGCCCGGAGCCACCGATACGACACGGGCGCCCAGCGCCTGCGACGCCGCATCGTTGTCGTACATGGTTCTGGCGGCCAGTTCGGCAAGCTCTTGTGGGTCTTCCGGTATTCCGGGCGACACCGCCGCGGCGGAAATAGGCAAAGAATTCATCACTTTCCCTCGAATACCGGTTGACGCTTGCCCAGGAATGCCGACACCCCTTCGGCGTAATCTGCGCTGGCGCCCAGTTCGCGCATCAGATCGCGCTCCAGATCCAGTTGATCGTCCAAAGAATTGGCCAGGCTCTGGTTCAGCGCCTGCTTGGTATAGGCCAGGCCTTTGGTGGGCGCCGTCGCAAAATGCCGGGCCAGTTCCTCGAGGCGGGCGTCGAATTGGTCGTCGGGGACGCATTGCCATATCAGTCCCCATTGCGCGGCCTGCTCGGCACTGAGTTTTTCGCCCAACAGGGATAGACCCATGGCGCGCGCATGCCCGACCAGCCTGGGCAATGCATAGGTGCCGCCCGTATCGGGCAGCAAGCCCAGCCGGCAGAATGGCTGAATAAAGCTGGCCGTCTGCTTGGCAATGACGATGTCGCCGGCCAATGCCAGGTTGGCCCCTGCACCGGCCGCGACACCGTTGACGCCCACCACCACAGGCAGCGGGAGCGCCCGCAGGCGACGAACCAGTGGAGCGTAGTATTTTTCGATCGTGGCGCCCAGGTCGACCGGCGCCGAACCCGCGCTCATTTCGCGTTCGGAAAGATCCTGGCCTGCGCAAAAGCCGCGGCCTTTGCCCGTCAATACCAGCACGCGTGCGCCCTGGCCTTCTGCCTTGCTCAACGCATCGGACAATTCGGCGTGCATTGCGGCGGTAAAACTATTGAGCTTGTCCGGGCGGTTCAAGGTGATGCGCGCGATGGCGTCATCGCTGGTGAATTCGATATTTTCGTAGTTCATTGCGTCTCTTTTTTATCGTTGTTCAGGCATGCCAGCGGGTTTGCACAACGCGGAAGCGGTTGGCGACGTAGGCGGAGTCGCAGAGCGCCGCATTGGCGGCCGGATTGGCCCCCGTACCGTGGAAATCGCTGAACGCGGCGGTCTGGTTCACAAACACGGGCCCCGTCAGATTCAATGAAAGCGACACGCCCGAATGCTCGGCCGCCTTTTGCGCTTGCCGGGCAACGGCATCATCAGTGGTGTAAGCCGACAAGGTCAATGCGCCGTGATCGAGCACGGTCTGCCTGGCCAGGCTGATGCTATGGTCGGTGGAATCGGTAGCCACAATGAACACAATGGGACCGAACCATTCACGCAGGATTGCCGCGTTGCCGGCATCGGCCTTGAGCAACAAAGGCGTTTGCACCTGAGCACCGCCAAACTGCGGATGCTCGAGGCGGCGACTGTCGGCCAACACCTGCATGCCCAGGCTTCTTGCCTCGTCGATACGCTGCAAGGTGGCTGTACTCTGGATAGCGCCAGTGAGCTCTACTGCCTTGGCGGGATCGGCGGTAAGTTTCTCCACTGCTTGCGCCAGGCCGGCAGCGACCTCGTCGAAACTCATGTGGCCATCGGCGGTCTTGATACCTGTGCGGGGCACATAGATATTTTGCGGTGCCGTACACATTTGCCCCGAATACAGGGAAAACGAGAAAGCCAGGTTGCGTGCGACCGCTTTGAAATCGTCAACGGAGTCGATGATTACCTGGTTCACGCCCGCCTTTTCAGTATAGACCTGCGCCTGGCGGGCGTTTTCCTCGAGCCAGTTGCCGTTCGCGGTGCTGCCGGTGAAGTCAATGAGTTTGACCGCAGGGTTCAATGCCAGCGCCTGCGCGGTGTCGTCGCTGGCCGAATGGGCGGCCAACAAGACAACATTGGGGTCGAATCCCGCCTCGGCCAGTACGTCGCGGGCAATGCCGACGGTGATCGCCAACGGCAGCATCGCCGCAGGGTGCGGTTTCACAATGACGGTATTGCCGGTGGCGAGGCTGGCGAAAAGACCGGGGTAGCCATTCCAGGTGGGAAACGTCGAGCATCCCACTATAAGGCTGATGCCGCGCGGCACAACGGTGAACTGCTTCTGCATCTTGATGGGGTCGTGCTTGCCCTGCGGTTTCTCCCAGCTTACCAGGCCCGGAACGCGGGCCATTTCCTGCCATGCGTAGGCCACGGCTTCCAGGCCGCGGTCTTGCGCGTGGGGTCCGCCAGCCTGGAACGCCATCATGAAACCCTGCCCAGTAGTGTGTTGCACCGCGTAGGCCATCTCGAAACTGCGCTGGTTGATGCGCTTGAGGATCTCCAGCGATACACCCGCCCATGCCCGAGGGCCGGCCTCGCGCCATGAGGCGAGCGCTGCTTCAGATTGTTCGATGAGCACAGCGGGCGGAACTTGCGGATAGCTGATGTTCAGGTCTATGCCGAATGGCGATACTTCTGCGCCAACGCGGCCGACCGCGCCGTCCTGGTTCAAGGGAAAATCGTTGCCCTGGTAGCGTTCGAATGCGGCGCGCCCCTCGTCGTTGGCATTTTCGCCATAAAAGCGGGGACTGGCGGATTCCGGAAAAGGACTCCAGTAGCCGCGTGTCGCGGCGGCAGCCACGGCCTGTTCGAGCATTTGTTCATGCGTGGTGAAGAAATCGGTGGTCACTGCATTCACTCCTTTCAAGGGCCGCTCCCTGGGCCGGGGCCGCCATATTTATATTTTAGGGTTCAACGGTTCTGTTTCGATAGGGCCGTCGAGCCGGGACTCAGGTTTCCTGGTCGAAATCAATGACCAGGTTGTCGCTTACCGGGAAGCTCTGGCAGCACAGGACAAAACCGCGGGCGACCTCGTAATCTTCGAGCGCGAAGTTGGCATCCATATCGACCTCGCCTTCAATGACTTTGCACCGGCAGGTGGAACAGACACCGCCCTTGCAAGAATAAGGCAGCTCAATGCCCTGCGCCAGCGCGGAATCGAGTACGCTGTCCTTGTTCTTTTCTATGCTCAATGTACGTGTGACGCCGTCCTGGATGACCGTGACTTCGCAGAGATCCCGGCCCGGCGCCTTGCGGGCCTCCTGCCCAGTGCGCAGCGCCCGGGGCCCTTTGGGTGAACCGAACAACTCGAATTTGATCCTGGATTTGTCGATGCCCTTGTCCATCAGCGCCTTCGTGACGGACTCGGTCATATCCTGGGGCCCGCAGACAAAGGCGTAATCGATCGTGGAAGGATCCATCCATACGCTCAGCAGCTGCGTTGCCTTGTCTCCGTCCAGGCGGCCATTGAACAGCTCGATATCCTGGTGCTCGCGGCTCATCACGTAGACCAGGGAAAACCGCGTCATGTAGCGGTTCTTGATGTCTTCGATTTCCTCGCGGAACAACACCGCGGACGACGCGCGGTTGCCGAAAAATAAAGTAAAACTGCTTTCAGGCTCGGTATCGAGCGCAGTCTTCACCAGCGACAATATGGGAGTGATGCCGCTGCCCACTGCGAAGGCCACATATCGGCGCGCATTTGCCGGCGAAAATTCGACAGTGAAGTTTCCATCGGGCGGCATCACTTCGAGGGACTGTCCTGCTTCCAGATGCTGGTTCGCCCAGCTTGAAAAAGCCCCGTCGTTCAGGCGCTTGATCGCCACGCGCAACTGCCTGTCGCTGGGCGCGGCACAGATTGAGTACGAGCGGCGCAGCTCCTCGCCGTCGACGCTGGTGCGTAGCGTCAGGTATTGTCCAGGCCGGAATGCAAACTTCTCATCCAGCTCGCCGGGAACGTCGAACGTCACTACCACCGCATCGCGCGTATTCTTGGCGACCGAGGCCACTTTCAAAGAATAAAATTGGTTCATTAATGTGCCTTGAAGTAATCGAAGGGCTCACCGCAATGGTTACAGCGGTATAAGGCTTTGCACGATGTCGACCCGAAGTGGCTGACCAGCCGGGTGTGACTTGAACCGCATAGTGGACAGGGCACGATGACGTCTGAGGCGCGCCTTGTAATGCCGGAAATGTTGATCGCCTTTTCGCCGGGCGGCGCAATACCGTAGCTCTTGAGCGCGGCCCGTCCTCGCGGCGTCATCCAGTCGGTCGTCCACGCCGGCGAAAGCTGGGTTTCGATGCGGACGCGCTCGACGCCATGCGCGAGCAAAGTGCTCTTGATATCGGCTGAAATTTCTTGCATTGCCGGACAACCCGAATACGTCGGCGTTATGGTTACCACGCAGGTGGCTCCATCCCAGTCGATGCGGCGTATCAGGCCCAGGTCGACTACCGACAGGACCGGGATCTCGGGATCCGGTACGCCGGTCAGCCACTGCATCACGTCGTCGGGCGCCGTATGTACAACGCTGTTCACCACGCGGCTCCCGGATAAGCACGATGCAGATATTGCATTTCGGCAAGGATATAGCCCAGTGCCTCGGTGTGGCGACCGGTGATCCCGCCTTGATGCGCGCGATGATGGGCATCGTCGGGGCTTGGCAGTGCCAATGTCGCCTCTTCAAGCGTACTGGATACATGCTCGAGCCAGGCCGGCCACAGCTGCGTATGCGTCGGTACCACTTTGCGCTCGCCAAGTGCCTGGACGATCTCGTCATCAAGAAAAAGCTCGCCGACAAAACGCCATGCGTCATTTACTGAATCCTGCATTCTGGCGTGGCTTTCGACCGTACCGTCTCCCAGGCGGATAAGAATATCTGATGAACGGCGTACGTGGTACGTGACTTCCTTGATGGATTTTTCCGCGATAGCGGCCAGGCGCTCGTCCGGCGAGGAACACAATTCCTTCAACAGGAAGTAGTGCCACACATCGAAGAAAAATTGACGCGCGATCACGTCGCCGTAATGCGTATTGGGCCGCTCGACCAGCAGATAATTGCGAAAGTCCGGCGCGTCGCGCAGATAGGCAAGCTGATCTTCATCGCGCGAATTGCCTTCTACCTCGCCGGCCGCCGTAAGCCACAGGCGCGATTGACCAAGCAGGTCCAGCGCCACATTGGTCATGGCCAGATCTTCCTCCAGCGCCGGCCCGTGCCCCGTCAATTCGGACAGACGGTGTGAGAGTATCAAGGTGGTATCGCCCAGGCGCAGCAGATACTGAAACAGAGGTTTATCCATGAGATTTCCTACATGTGCTTGATTTCATCAGGCATCGGAAAGAAAGTGGGATGGCGATAGATTTTGCTATTGGCCGGCTCGAAAAGCGGCTGCTTGTCGCCCGGGCTGCTGGCAACGACATCGGCCGCCTTGACTACCCAGATACTCAATCCTTCATTGCGGCGGGTATAGACGTCACGCGCATTGTTTATGGCCATTTCGGCGTCAGGCGCATGCAGGCTTCCCACGTGCTTGTGGGCCAGGCCATGCTGGCTGCGAATGAAGACTTCCCAGAGGGGCCATCCGTTTTGGCTCATTTTCGTGTCCTTCGCCGGCGCGGGCCGCCGACATGTGTTCGATAAAGAGGATCAGGCAGCCGCTTTTTTGCGAGCCTGTTTGTCGGCATAAGCGGTAAAGGCATCGCGAACCCAGGCACCGTCTTCGTGCGCCTTGACGCGGGCTTGCAGGCGCTCGCGGTTGCAGGGCCCGTGCCCCTTGATGACGGCATAAAACTCCGACCAGTCGATTTCACCGAAATCGTAATGGCCGCGCTCGTCATTCCATTTGAGGTCGGGGTCCGGCACCTTCAGGCCCAGGTAGTCGGCTTGCGGCACGGTCTGGTCCACCATTTTCTGGCGCAGTTCGTCGTTCGAGAACAGTTTGATGCGCCATTGCATGGACTGCGCGCTATTGGGCGATTCGGCATCCGAAGGACCGAACATCATGAGAGCCGGCCACCACCAGCGATTGAAGGCCTCCTGGCACATGTCTTTTTGCGCCTGCGTGCCATGCAGGCACATTTGCATCAGCAGATCGTAGCCCTGGCGCTGATGGAAGGACTCTTCCTTGCAGACTCTAACCATGGCACGCGCGTACGGCCCATACGAGCAGCGGCATAGCGGTATTTGGTTGATGATGGCCGAGCCATCGACCAGCCAGCCTATCATGCCGATATCGGCCCAGGTAAGCGTGGGGTAGTTGAAAATACTGGAATATTTGGCCTTGCCCGAATGCAGGTCGTCGACGAGGTCGTCGCGAGAGACGCCCAATGTCTCGGCCGCACTGTACAAGTACAGCCCGTGACCGGCTTCGTCCTGGACCTTGGCCAGCAGGATGGCCTTGCGCTTGAGCGAAGGCGCCCTGGTAATCCAATTGCCTTCAGGCAGCATGCCGACTATTTCAGAATGGGCGTGCTGGGAAATTTGCCTTACGAGGGTTTTTCGATAGGCATCCGGCATCCAGTCCTTCGCTTCGATACGGACGCCTTCGTCGATGCGCTGCTGGAAGGCCAGTTCAGGCCCGGTCAGCTGATCCACGGTGCGCACGCTTTTTACCCCGGTTTCAACGAGCTGAGCGTACATGAAAGCCTCCTTTCGGTGTGAGCAGTTCTTTACGCCTTCATTATTTAATACAAAAATATTGATGTCAATCAAATTTTAGTATCAAATAAGAAGGCAGGCGCTTCGTATAAGATGGGCGCTCAGCCAACGGATGCCCTCTCATGCCAGACTCGACCAGCACGCTGCAGCGCCTGATTCATTCCCTGCTCCAACGCGACCCGCCACGGGCAAAATCGCTTTGCGTCACTTTGCTGGGCGACGCCATAGGCCCTCACGGAGGAAGCATATGGCTTAGCGATCTCATCGAATTGGTTACGCCCCTGGGAGTCAATGAACGGCTGCTGCGCACCAGCGTCTTCCGCCTGGTGGCCCAGGGGTGGCTCCAGTCCGAGCGCCATGGCAGGCGCAGCCTGTATCGCCTGAGCGAACAGGGCGAGGAGCTTACCCGGCAAGCCTCCAGCCGCATTTATGAAGGCTCGCCCGCGCAGTGGGAGGGCGACTGGACGCTGGTCATTCTGCCGCGTTTCGGAAACAGCAGCATGAGCAAACGCAGCGAAGTGCGCCGGGAACTGATCTGGGCGGGATTCGGCGCAATCGCGCCTGGGATCTTTGCCCTGCCCCGCAACCAGGCCGGCGTCGCACAAAAGGTGCTCGGCAAATTGAAATTGTCGGACAACGCGCTGGTGCTGGGGGCCCACGAAATGAATGACAGCAAGGGCCTCGTCATCAGTTCGCTGATTTCGCAATGTTGGGATCTGGAAGGCGTGGCGCGCCAGTATCAGGAATTTTCAGAAACCTTCGGCCCCATGCTGGCGGCCGTGGGCGAAAACATCCGGCCGTCGCAGGCTTTTGCGGTGCGCGCCCTGACCATACACGAATGGCGCCGCATTGTTCTGCACGACCCCCAATTGCCCAATCAGATGTTGCCCGGGAACTGGCCGGGGCACGCAGCGCGGGCGCTATGCGGCCAGTTGTACTGGTCGATATTTGATATGGCCGAACAGCACCTGGACCAATTGCTGGATAAGGATCCGGCGCATTATCAGGCGGCCAAACCGTCTACATACGAACGGTTCGGCCGACGAGGTTTGGCCGATTACAACTTGATGAAGTGCTCGCGATAATGCTTGAGCTCTTCAATTGACTCGTAGATATCGGCCAGTGCTTCATGCCTGCTTTTCTTGACAAAGCTCTTGTACACCTCGGGCTTCCAGCGCAGGGAAAGCTCTTTCAATGTACTGACGTCGAGATTGCGGTAATGGAAAAAGGCTTCAAGCCGCGGCATGTACTTGACCATGAAGCGGCGATCCTGGCCTATGGTATTCCCGCACATCGGCGACTTTCCCGCGGGTACATACTGGGACATGAATTTCAGCAGTTGGTCCTCGGCCTGCTCTTCGGACAAGGTGGAGGCCTTCACCTTATCGATCAGGCCGCTTTTTCCGTGGGTGGACTGGTTCCATTTATCCATGGCGTCCAATAATTCATTGCTCTGGTGTATAACCAGCACTGGGCCTTCAGCGACAAAGGTCAGGTCGGGTTCGGTAATGACCACAGCCACTTCGATAATGCGTTCTTTTTCGGGATCAAGGCCTGTCATTTCCATATCTAGCCACACCAACCGCTGCTCGTTCGCCGCCATATAATCCTTCCTTAAAACACCGATTTTCGCATAATGGCGCTCTCTATGTTCACCTTGGCCTTCATTGTCTTCCTGCTATCCGATATTGCGATGCGATTATGGCTGGCATCACGCCAGCTCCGTCACGTCCGTCAACACCGTGCTGCCGTCCCGGCGGAGTTTTCCGACCGCATAAGCCTGCGCAGCCATCAGCGGGCCGCAGACTACACCGCGGCCAAAATGCGGGTGTCAATGGTGGAGCGCGTGACCGAAGCGGCCGTGCTGATCGCATTTACCTTGCTCGGCGGGCTGCAGGTCCTGGATGTGCAACTGGGTTATCTGTTCGACAACGAGATGCTGCGCCAGCTATGCCTGATCGGGGTCGTGCTGGCCTTGCTGGGCATCGTGGGGCTGCCCTTTTCACTTTGGAAAAAGTTCAAGCTCGAAGCTCGCTTCGGCTTCAACCGCATGACCCCGCGGCTGTTTATCCTGGACTCGCTCAAAACACTGGCACTTAGCCTGGTGCTGGGCACGCCCCTGGTGGCCAGCATACTCTGGATCATGGAGAACGCGGGTCCCAACTGGGTCTGGTGGGCATGGGGCATATGGGTCGGCTTCAACCTGCTCATACTGTGGCTTCTGCCCACGGTCATCGCTCCCCTGTTCAACAAGTTCACTCCCCTGAACAATCCGGAAATGGCCGATCGCATCCAGCGGCTGGCGCAGCGCTGCGGTTTTTCACTAAGCGGCTTGTTCGTCATGGATGGGTCCAAGCGCTCGGCGCACGGCAACGCCTACTTCACCGGCTTCGGCAAGGCACGGCGCATCGTATTCTTCGATACCCTTCTTGCACGCCTGAATATCGACGAAGTCGAGGCAGTGCTCGCACACGAGCTGGGCCACTTCAAGCACAAGCATATCCTCAAGCGCATGGCCATCAGTTTCAGCGCCGCATTGCTGTTCGCCCTGCTCCTGGGCTGGCTGTCGACGCAGGTCTGGTTCTACGTGCAGCTGGGGGTACTGCCGCAGTTGGGCCGTCCCAACGACGCCCTGGCCCTGATCCTCTTTTTCCTGGTCGTACCGGTGTTTACGTTCTGGCTTACCCCGCTTGCCAGCTGGTTCTCACGCAAAGATGAATTTCAGGCCGATCGCTATGCCGCGCAGCAGTGTTCGCCGGACGCCCTGGTGTCGGCCCTCGTGAAACTTTATGACGACAACGCCGCCACCTTGACACCCGATCCGGTACACTCGGCGTTTTATGACAGCCATCCACCTGCCGTGATCCGAATACAGAACTTGAAACATGGCTAGCGCGCTCGAAGGGCGCATTATTGCAGCGCATGGACGCCACTACACAGTAGAACTGCCCGACGGCAGCCTGCGCAAATGTTTTCCGCGCGGGAAGAAGGCCGGTGCAACAGTTGGAGACAAGGTCATAATCAGCCCCCAGGGTGCCGATGAAGGTTCCATCGACCGCATCCTGGAACGTCGCAATCTGCTGTACCGCTCCGACGACATGCGCACCAAGCAGTTTGCGGCCAATGTCGACCAATTGCTTATTGTTGTCGCACCCGAGCCCGCCTTCTCCGACGACCTGACCGGTCGTGCGCTGGTGGCGGCCTGGAGCGCCGGGATAGAGCCCGTTGTGGTCCTGAACAAGATCGATCTTGAAGGCAGCATAGGCCAGGCGCGTCAGCGTCTGGCTACTTTGTCTCAACTTGGAATTCACATCGTCGAACTGAGCGCGCATGCACCTGAACAGATGCGCGCCGCCCTTCTGCCTTTGCTGCGCGACCGTTGCACTTTATTGCTGGGTCAAAGCGGCATGGGAAAGTCCACCATACTGAATGCGCTGGTGCCCGACGCGAAGGCCCATACACAAGAGCATTCCCAGGCGCTGGGGGCCGGGAAACACACAACCACCAGCACCCGCCTGTATCATTTGCCCGACCATCCCGGGGACATCATCGATTCTCCGGGCTTCCAGGCTTTTGGCCTCTACCACTTGACCGCTACGGACATAGAACGCGGCTTCCCGGAATTCACAGAGGCCATTCAGCGCTGCCGGTTCTACAACTGCACGCACAGACATGAACCAGGATGCGGCGTACTCGAAGCAATGAAGCAAGGCGCCATTACTACAGCGCGCCACGAGCTTTACAAGCGCATCCTGGCTGAGAACGAGGCACAAGGACGATACTGACTTCAGGCATCGGCGGCTACTTTGAACTGCCTTGGGCGGCGGCAAGATAATGATAGAAGTTTCGTATCAGGGCCGCCGTGGCGCCCCAGATGAAATAAGACTTCCACGTTATTGAAAAATAAAAACGATGGCCGCCGCCTGGAAGCGAAGCCCGATGCAGGCGGTGCAAGCCAGTATCCATGAGCACGGACAAAGGCACTTCGAACACCTCGGCAACTTCCGTCAGGTCAGGATTTATGGTGAATCCCGGGCGCAAGGAACCGATGATCGGCTTCATGGTGAAGCGCGTCGATGTCAGGAAGCTGGGTTGCGTACCGATGATGGTTATAAATTCGGGCGACACACCGATTTCTTCGTGGGTTTCGCGTATTGCGGCCGCAATGGCGTCGGTATCCGTGGATTCAATGCGCCCGCCGGGGAAGCAGATTTGCCCGGCGTGATCATACAGATGCGAAGCCCTGCGCGTGAACAATACATGTACGCCGGAAGGTCGCTGCACCAGGGCGACAAAGACGGCCGCCTTGATGGCACCACGATGTTCCAGGACGTCGGCCTGGAAAGAATCGACAAAGACAGGCTCCACTTGCCATTCGACCGGGCATGCAAAGGTCGAAGAGATGAAATCGAGCTGAATCGAGGACTCTGAGAGAGGTTCCAATACCTCGCTCGAAACAACAGGCTGGACCAAAGGATCGAAGCCCGGAAGAATCACGCGCCTGTTTCGAGGAGGAGAGGTGCTCTGTGGCATAAAATTCATAAAGCAAAGGCACCCTGAGGGTGCCTTTGCTGGTTTAAACCGGAAAAACGCTGCTTACTTAGCGGCTGCTTTCTTGGGGTTGCGAACCAGCTTTTCTTTGATGCGAGCGGCTTTACCCGAACGGCTGCGCAAGTAATAAAGTTTAGCACGGCGGACATCGCCGCGGCGTTTTACTTCGATGCTTGCGATTTGCGGGGAATAAAGCTGGAACGTACGTTCCACGGCTTCGCCAGACGAAATCTTGCGAACGATGAATGAAGAATTCAGACCGCGGTTGCGACGGCCAATGACCACGCCTTCATATGCCTGAACGCGCTTGCGGGCGCCTTCGACCACGTTGACATTGACGATAACGGTATCGCCAGGGCCAAATGCGGGCTTGGCTTCGCCGCCGGTAAGGCGCGCGATTTCTTCTTGTTCAAGAATTTCTATTAAATTCACGGTAAAGCTCCTGATTTCATCATGACGCGGGCTA
>JAKFDW010000007.1:0-7938 GCA_036675955.1 Orrella sp.
CCCAGCACGCCTTCATTCGGCACCATGATAGATATGTCGCGGCTGGAAATGTCGCGCGATCCCATGATCTGGTGGAATTTGCTGGGGGCTTTCGTGTTTCTGCTGGCGCTGGTGCTGTCGGCCAATATCTTCGCCGACGCGATCCAGGATGCTTTCGATCCGCGCACACGGCGCTACAAGCCTCGCCGCTATGCCCTCAAGGACACCACGCCATGAACGAAATTGCGCCAACGCCGACGCGCGAATGGGCCGGTATCCGCGACACGGTGGTCTCCATTCGCGACCTGTCGGTGCAAATCGCCAGCGATGCCGGCGTGCAGGACGCCGTCCAATCCCTTGCCCTGACCATAGCGCGTGGCGAAACCTTCGCCCTGGTCGGGGAATCCGGATGCGGCAAAAGCATGACGGCACTTGCCTTGTTGCGCCTGCTGCCCGAGGCCGGCCGGATTACCTCGGGCCAAATTCACCTGGGAGACGTCGAACTGAATGGGCTGGCGGAACAGGGCATGCGCGCTGTGCGCGGCGGACAGGTGGGCATCATATTCCAGGAGCCGTCCACCAGCCTGAATCCCGTCATGTCGATAGGTGAACAGCTGATCGAAACACTGCGAGCACACACTTCATACCGCGGTAAGGAGCTCCAGCAGCGTGCTGCCTGGTGGCTGGAGCGCGTTGGCATACCGGATGCGGCTAAACGCCTCAATGACTATCCTTTCCAGTTCTCGGGTGGGCAGAAGCAGCGCATCATGATTGCGATCGCGCTCGCGGCGGAACCGCGCCTGCTTATTGCCGACGAGCCCACCACCGCACTGGACGTCACGGTGCAGGCGCAAATCCTTGACCTTTTGGCGGATATCCAGAAAGAAATGGGTCTGGCCATCATGCTCATCACCCATGACCTGGCTGTGGTCAAGAACGTGGCCGACCATGTCGCGTTGATGCGGGCGGGCCAGATTGTGGAAACCGTGGATGCGGAATCATTTTTCTCGGCCCCCACGCATCCCTATGCCCGTGAGTTGCTGGCGGCCATCCCCACTTTCGCCAAGCGCGGCAAGCCGCTGTCGGCACCGCGATCGCACGCTGCGGAAGATAACTCTGCTTCCACACAAGTTATCGCCCGACCGGAATCCGGTGCGTCCCAGGGCCATGTTCCTCTCGCCGATGGCACCGTGCTGGCTGTAAAGAATCTCTCGGTTTCGTACTTAGCCAAGGGAAGTTTCTGGAGGCGTTCCGAGCCAATAAGAATCGTCGATGATGTGTCCTTCGACTTACGCGCCGGCGAAACGCTGGCTTTGCTGGGTGAATCAGGCTGCGGCAAGACCACGACGGCCAAGGCGCTGCTGCGCCTGTTGGACAAACAAGCCGTGGTCGGCGGCCGGGCCAGCCTGCATGGTGAAGATCTTCTGTTGGCCCGCGGCGCCCGCTTGCGCCAGTTGCGCCAGTCGATACAAATCGTGTTCCAGGATCCCTATGCATCGCTCGATCCGCGCATGCTGGTCGGCGATATACTGGATGAAGGCATAGCGGCCTTGCGTCCCGATCGGTCCAGGGCAGATCGCAAGGCGCAGATCGGCAGCCTGCTTGACCGGGTAGGGTTGCCCGGAAATACGGCACAGCGCTACCCGCATGAATTCTCCGGTGGACAACGCCAGCGGATTGCCATCGCCCGCGCTCTGGCGGTGGAGCCTTCCGTATTGATATGCGACGAACCCACTTCGGCGCTCGATGTATCGGTGCAGGCGCAAATTCTCGATCTGCTGCGTGCCCTGCAGCTGGAATTCAATATCGCCTATCTGTTCATTACCCACAATTTCGGTGTCGTGGAATATCTGTCCGACCGCATCGCCATCATGCATCAAGGGAAAATCGTCGAGGCCGGCGCGACCGGATCCATTCTCTCCTCGCCGCAACACAGTGAGACACGCCGCCTGCTCGCCGCCGTTCCGCGCCTGTAACGGCGCCCCTCTATAATGGCCGTATGGCGTTGCGCATGCACGGCGAGTATCCTCGGCTTGTATTTGGCGCAGACGCCCACATATTGGTCTTATGTCATTAAAAGTATTTGATCTCCAGTGCGACCACGGCCATGTATTCGAAGGCTGGTTCGCCTCAAACGATAGCTACGAGTCCCAGCAATCGCGGGGACTGCTGAGCTGCCCGGTCTGCAACAGTTCTCAGGTGTCCAAGAAGCTTTCGGCGCCGCGCCTGAATCTTGGCCATGGGAAGAACCCCGATGCCGCCCCCGGAGCCGTTCCCCTTCCTGCCGGCGGACACGGCATTGCCACTACGGGCACCCCGGCGGCCGGCGGCACCCAGGTGGCCGCGCCCGCCGCGGCCCAGATGGCCCAGTTGCAGGCCGAAGTGATGCGCCATATTCGCCAGATGGTGCGCAACACGGAAGACGTGGGCTTACGGTTCGCTGAGGAAGCCCGCCGCATGCACGAGGGTGAAACCCAGGAACGCGCCATCCGGGGAACTGCCACTCTGCAGGAAAGACGGGAATTGGCCGAAGAAGGGATTACTGTCATGCCCATACCCGAATTCCTGGACGACGACCGGCTGCAATAAGGGCCATTGTGCCATCGCAATAGAAAAGGGCTGCTGCCAATGAACCAAGCCCATAAATTGGACGGTTAAGAGCTAAAGTCCAAAGGACCTGGGTTCGGCATTGCACGGGGCTTAGGCCTTTTAGCGTGAAAGACATGCGTTTCGGGCCGAATGGCCCCCAGGCCATTGAAGACCATATCGCGCGTTCAACCTGGTGTGCCGCTACGTCGACTGTGGACGGAGGTGTCCCACTTATCAAGCACGGTATGGATTACCTCCAGCAATCCCTGTGCAGCGGGCGAGAGCGAACGATCGCGCCGGCGGTATACGCCCAACGTGCGGCTAAGTTGGGGCTTGATCAATGGTACGGCAACCAACGATGGATGACCCGGCACAGGCAAGGCAATTGACGGCAAGACGCTTACTCCAAAGCCTGCTTCCAGCATTCCGTGCACGGTAGATAAATGCGAAACCGGCGTCGATTTCGAAACGATCACTCGCTTTCGAAGTAGCTCGTCCCGCACAATCTGATGCATGCCACTGGTTGTGGACAGCGCGATCATGTTTTCGCCTTCCAGTTCCTTCCAGGTGATGCTGCGTTTTTGCGCGGCGTGGTGGCTGCGCGGACACACCAGGAAAAACGGGTCTTCCATGCAGGGTTCGAACTGCACGTCATCATCGAGTCGTTCCGGCTTGACCGTCAAGGCAAAATCCGCCTCGCCTGCTCGTACGGACACCAGCACCTGCGTTGCCACATCGTCACGTACCTCTATTTCCAAGGCCGGGTATTTTTCCGCGCACAACTGCATCACGCGGGACATGATCCGGCCGGCGATGGACGAGACCGTGGATACGATCACCCGGCCGCGCCGCGACTGCACCAAGCCGGTCGTGTCCAGCATCAAGCGGTCCACATCTTCCAATATTCTGGCCGCTCCTTGGACAAAGACCGCTCCGCCATCCGTGAGCACGACTGAGCGTGACGTGCGGTCGAACAGCGTAATGCCCAAGGACTGCTCCAACTCTGAAATAGTCGTAGAGAGGGCGGGTTGGGACACATGGATGGCGGTAGCGGCGCGTCGGAAGCTCAAGTGCTGGGCTACAGCCAACGCTGCCCGAAGCTGTCTAAGCGTGACATTCATTTGATAATCAGATCGTTGTATAAGAAGAATCAAATTGCATTATCAGTGTGCCGATCTTACTCTTAACAGGAGGTCACAACAACAGTTGATAAGAGGAACACATGTCTGTCTTGAATATCCCAGCGGACGCGAGGCGCGCGTTAGATGCACTGAAGAACGGGGGCATTGCAGTATTTCCGGTTGACGTTGGCTACACCATCGCCGGGGGCTCAGCTTCGTCACTTCAACGAATTTTCGATACCAAGCAGCGAGCGCCCATCAAGCTCAATGCCATGGTGGGTGACATGGCAATCCATCGGGATCTGCACGTGCTTGATACGCGGGGGCGAGAAATGGTGTCGGCCATTGTGGATGATTACGACCTACCGTTGGGTTGTATCGCCCCGTATCGTACCGACCATCGGTTGATTCAAGCCTTGGATCCTGCTGCAGTCAGCGGCAGTACCCGGGACGGCACGATTGCGATGCTGATCAATGCAGGGCCATTTCATGCCGAGATCTGCAAGCTGAGCCGAGAAGAGAACTTTCCCATTTTTGGCTCGTCGTGCAATTTTACTAATACCGGCACCAAGTTCCGCATCCAGGATATTCCGCAAGAAATGCTTGCCCTGGCGGACGTAGTTATCGACTATGGCTTGCGCAAGTATCACAGGTACCAGCGCTCCGCAACCTTGATCAATTTCAAGACACTGGAAGTCGTTCGCGTGGGGTCTTGTTACGAGCTGATTGCGGATGTCTTATGGCGGCACTTCAATGTGGAGCTGCCAGAAGCGCTCTAGATCACTTATCTAACATAAGCGCGCAAAGATAAGCGCACAAAGACGTATTCATCAAAGGAGACAACCCATGTACAAACTGCTCAGGTTCGCGACAGGAATTTTCTGCGCCGCAGCAGCAGCCGTCGGCGTAGCGGCACAGTCTAGCGCAGCCCAATTCCCGGACAAGCCCATACACCTCATCGTTCCGTTCTCCCCAGGTGGAGGAACAGACATACTTGCGCGTACCGTCGGCCCACGAATGGCAGAAGCGTTAGGCCAGTCTGTCATCATCGAAAACAGGGCAGGCGCGGGCGGCAATATTGGCGCTGCGAAGGTGGCAGAGTCCCAGCCCGATGGCTACACCGTTCTATTTGGTTCAAATACGCTGTCCATCAACGCGTCCTTGTATAAATCGCTGCCGTTCGATACCACCAAGGATCTGGCCGCAGTAGGACTGATCGCCACGGCGCCGCTGGTCTTGGTCGTCAATCCGCAGACAGGTATCGATTCAGTTCAGGCCCTTATTGACGAAGCGCGCGCCAAGCCCGGCACCTTGAATTGGAGCACGCCGGGGGCGGGCACGCCGCATCATCTGGCCATGGCTTTGTTCAACAAGAAAACCGGTGCCGACCTGACGCAGGTTCAATACAAGGGCGGCGGCCCGGCGATCACCGATCTTGTAGGCAACCATACGCAGGCGAGTGTGCTTACTCTGGCATCGGTTGCGTCTTACCTTGACGCGGGCAAGCTGCGCGCGCTGGGCGTCGCTACCACCGAACGCACCAAGTTGATGCCGGATGTACCGACGATCGCGGAGGCCGGTGTGAAGGATTACTCGGCCCACCTGTGGTATGGCTTATTCGTCCCTGCAGAGACCCCTTCTCACGTTATCAATAGCCTCAACGCGGCTCTCAACAAGGCGCTTGAATCTTCGGATCTACGGAAGGATTTGAAAAAGCAGGGCTATGAAGTAGAACCGGGCTCGCCTGACCAGCTTCACAAGATACTCGTCGAAGACCTGGAGTCGAGTGCCCAGACGATTGCCGACGCGAACATACAAACAATTGATTAAGCAGCCTGACGCATGTGCTGTCGGGGTTCTATGGAACAATGCTGCTGGCCGATCTTGGTGCGCTCACCATCAAGGTAGAGCCGCCGGGCAAAAGTAAGCTTGTAGATAAAAGCCTTGCGGATATCCGCAAGGCTAGCCGGGAAATTACATTACGCGGCTACGGTACTCGTTGGTGCGTGTGTCGATTTCGATCTTGTCGCCGATATTGCAGAACAGCGGCACGTTGATCGTCATGTCGGTGTTGGTCTTGGCGGGCTTCAGTACTTTACCCGAGGTGTCGCCTTTGACGGCAGGCTCGGTGTACATGATTTCACGTACGACTATTGTGGGAAGTTCGACGGAAATGGCACGGCCATCGTAGAACACGACCTGTACCTGCATGCCTTCTTCAAGGTAGTTCAGGGCATCGCCCATGCTGTCCGATTCGACTTCGTGCTGGTTGAATTCTTCATCCATGAAGACGTACATGGGATCAGCATAGTAGGAATAGGTGCAGTCCTTGTTCTCGAGCTGCACGACTTCGAATTTTTCGTCGGCCTTGGACACGGATTCGCTGCCGGATCCGGTAAGCAGGTTCTTGAACTTCAGCTTGACGACAGCCGAGTTGCGGCCCGACTTGTTATATTCGGCTTTCTGTACTACCAGTGCGTCGTTACCTACTTTGACGACGTTTCCAACGCGCAATTCTTGTGCGGTTTTCATATATTCCAAAGACTCCGGGGGTTTGGTTGCTCCGCCAGATGCCACTGCCGGGCCGAAGCATTACTTACTAAACCGACTATTTTAACCCGATCGCTGCTTTTGCGTGCAAAAGTCGACAAGCGAGTAGGCCAAATCGGGATATCCGGCCAGTTTTTCACTGAATTCTGTGCAGCTGGATTGCCAGTGTCGCCAGTTTTGCGGTTCGAGCGCCTCCTGCAGGCTCGCCGAAAACTCCTGTTCTTTGCCGGCATTCCAGTGTTGCATCAGCGCCTGTGCAACGGCCGGGTAGCCTGACTGGTCGAGCCAGGCTTGCAATTTCACCATATGGGCGCCCGTTTCCTGGGCGTATATCTGCCAGACCAGGGGTTTGCCCGCCCATACAGCGCGAACCAGGGAATCTTCGCCGCGCACGAAGTTCAGGTCGCTGCTCCAGAGCAACGGGTCGAAGCGCGCTTGATCGATAAACGGTATTTCGTGGATATGCAGATGTTCGCTCTGCTTGGCCAAAAGCGACGGATATACGCCGCTGGGCACGAGCAGCAAGGTCGGACTATCCCGGCTATTCAGGGCGGCAAGCAGCGCATGGGCGGGCGCGTCGGGATAGCAGAACAGGAAGACCAGGCGCGCGCCCTGTTCAAGGCGGCGGATTTGCTCGTCCGGCACATTGACCGCTTTCATCAGGGCCAGGCGTTGCCTGGGATTCGCTATCCACCGGTCGCGCGCCGACAGTAAACCGGGCTCGCGCAGCAAGCCGCCGGTTCGCGGCGTAAACCCAGGAAAGAAAAAATATTTGCGCAGGCCATTGGACTGCAGGGAGGGAAGCCCATGGCAGGATTCCACCCAGTTTTCGGCGCTCAAATATTCCAGGTTGATCCACAGGCTGTTTCGCTGCGCCATGGCGGCGACGAAGCAGGGCGGGGGATCGCAGGCGAAGGCTTCGATGACGACGGCGTGCGGTTGTAGTTCGGGCGCGGGATCGGTCCAGTGCACGATATGGACGCCATCGATGTACTGCGACACTTCTTGAGTGCGTAGCAGGGGTGCAATACGCGAAAAACTGTGCAAATCATCGACCCACAGCCGAACCTCGGGCTGTTGCGCTTGTCCCGCCAATTGCCTGGCCAGTCGCCAACACACGCCGATGTCGCCAAAGTTGTCGACGACACGGCAGAATATGTCGAAGCTCAGTCCACGCATTCAGTGAAAGTGGACGGGCGCCAGATCGGTTTCTTCGGGAAGCTCCGGGTGCATCATTTCGCCTTGTGCATTGGGGAAGTATGGCGCCCCGCAATCGTCGCAAAATTCGGCGGGATGAACCCCGGGCAAGCGCCGCACATCGCCCACGCCCTGTTCCTTGAGCAACGCGGCGATTTCGTCGGGTATGTCGATGCTTTCATCTTCCGCGTCGTCGGTTGCGGCTTCTTCCTTGCTAAGCACGGGCCAGATGCATCCGTAGATGACCTCGTTGCTGTGGCGGGTACTGAAACCTACCCGGTATTCTTCAATGGTGGTGGCGCCGCAGCCGGTGATGACGGCGCGCAAGTCGTCTCCCGGCATGTGGGCGGCCGTTTGCAGCCACGTGACCGCAGCCTTCAGCGCAAGAGGGCGTATGCGGCGGTCGGCTTCGCGGCTGTTCATATAGTAGGCATCGGGCTGCAGGAATTCCATGTAGCAGCCGGTGAACAGGGGAGTGAAGACTTCCGCGCTGGCTTTCTCC
>JAKFDW010000008.1:0-46530 GCA_036675955.1 Orrella sp.
TATCGCGGCAACGGTATTGGGGCACACCCATACCCATCATCCACTGTCCCGATTGCGGCCCAGTGCCCGTGCCCGAGAAAGACCTCCCGGTCGTCCTTCCCGACGACCTGATTCCGGACGGCAGCGGCAACCCGCTGGTCAAGCATGAAGCTTTCCTGACCTGCCAGTGCCCCAAGTGCGGATCGGCCGCACGGCGCGAAACCGACACGATGGACACCTTCGTGGATTCGTCGTGGTATTTCATGCGCTACACCTCGCCCGGCAATGACGACGCCATGGTCGATGCCCGCAACGATTACTGGATGCCCATGGACCAGTACATCGGCGGAATCGAGCATGCGGTCCTGCACTTGCTGTATGCGCGTTTCTGGACGCGCGTCATGCGGGACCTGGGCCTAGTCAAATTCGACGAGCCGTTCACGCGCCTGCTGTGCCAGGGCATGGTGCTGAACCATATCTATTCGCGCAAGACCGAGCAAGGCGCCGTCGAATACTTCTGGCCCGAGGAAGTCGAGAATATCTACGATGCGAAGGGAGCCATCACCGGCGCCCGGCGCATAGCCGACGGCGCCCCGGTGCAGTACGGCGGCATTGGAACAATGTCCAAATCCAAGAACAATGGCGTAGACCCGCAATCCCTGATCGACTCGATGGGCGCCGACACGGCCCGCCTGTTCGTCATGTTCGCCAGTCCGCCGGAACAGACTCTTGAGTGGTCGGATTCCGGCGTCGACGGCGCGCATCGCTATCTGCGCCGCGTATGGAGCTTCTGCCATAATCAACGTGACGCCATAAAGGCCGGGCGCGCAAGTGTCGGAAACTGGTCCGGCGCCGCCGAACCGACCAAGGCGCTGCGCCGCGAAATTCACGGACTGCTGAAACAGGCCGACTACGACTACCAGCGCATTCAGTACAACACCGTCGTTTCGACATGCATGAAAATGTTGAACACGCTTGAATCGGCGGCGCTGGACGGCAGCGCCCTCGCCCATCGCGCCTTGGCCGAGACCACATCCATACTGTTGCGCGTGCTGTACCCGGTGGTTCCGCACATCACTTGGCAATTGTGGCAGGACCTGGGCTTTGATGAAACCGGTGGAGACCTGCTCGACGCCGCCTGGCCCGCGGTGGACGAAGCCGCCCTGATTGCCGACGAAACAGAGTTCGTGCTGCAAATCAACGGGAAGCTGCGCGGTTCGTTGAAAGTGGCGCATGGCGCCGCCAAGGATCAGATCGAGCAACTGGCGCTTGCACACGAGGCTGCAGGAAAATACCTGGAAGGCCGTCCTCCCAAGCGGGTTATTGTCGTGCCCGGCAAGCTCGTCAATATTGTCGGATAATATCAGGCATGCATAGCGTTCAGCCCCTGCTTTCATTATTCAGTCCAGCTGCGCGGCGCCGCTTGTGCGGATCCGCCTGCGTGCTGCTGTGCTTGATCCTGGCGGCTTGCGGCTTCCGGCTCAAGGGCGTCTCGCCTTTGCCCTTCACCACGATATACACCAACATCGCTGAAAACTCAGCTTTCGGCGCCAGCATAAGGCGGGCCATTATCGCCAGCTCGCCCAACACCCGTTTTGTGAATGAACCAGCCGGTGCGCAAGCCAGGCTTATTGAACTTGCCAACCATCAGTCGCTGCGCGAGCTCTCGCTCGATGCCCAGGGACGCGTCGAAGAATATGAACTGAACCTCGAGTTCGTATTCCAGCTTACCGACGCAAAGGGCCGTCTGGTTCTGCCACCGACCACCTTGAGGTCCACTCGCGAACTGCCCTACGACGACAGCGTCGTACAAGCCAAGCAGGGTGAAATCACTACCGTGTTTCGGCAAATGCAACAAACCATGGTTGACCGCGTAGTCCGGCGCCTCGCTTCTCCCGATGTGGCCGAAGCCTTTGCGAATCCGGAATTCCTGCCTGTCGATGAAACGCCAGCAAGCACTGAGTCCGTGCCCATGCCCTCGGTATCGCCCGGCCCCATTCCCTGGGGATCGCCCGGTACCGATTCGGATACAGGCTTGCGGTAGGCCCGAACATCATGGGGCGCCACCTGGATTCCGACAGCCTGCTTTCTCAACTGCAAAAGACGCCGCCTGCTCTTGACGGCCTTTACATCGTTTCGGGCGACGAACAACTCCTGGTAATCGAAACCATAGACGGCTTGCGGGCCGCTGCGCTGCGCGCCGGCTATGGCGAGCGTGTCAGCCTGATGATGGATGCGCGCAGCGACTGGTCGGCGCTGATCGGTGCGACGCAGAACGTCTCCCTGTTCGGCGATCGCCGGCTGGTTGATGTGGCCCTGCCCACCGGCAAGCCGGGGCGTCTGGGCGGCGAGGCATTGGTAAAGCTTTGCGCCATGATAGAAAGCGACGCCCTGGTGGATACGCTGGTGTTGGTCAGTCTGCCGCGCCTCGACAAGACCACGCGTAGCGCAAAATGGGCAATGGGGCTGGCGCAAGCTGGCACCTGGGTCGATATCGCGAATGTGGGCCGCAACGAGCTGCCGCGCTGGATCGGGCAGCGCCTGGCGCGCCAGCAGCAACAACTGGACACCGCCACCCTGGAATGGATGGCCGATAAAGTGGAAGGCAATCTTCTGGCGGCATTCCAGGAAGTCCAGAAGCTCGGTCTGTTGTATCCTGCAGGCAAGATCGAAGCGGGCGACGTGGAGCGCGCCGTCCTGAACGTAGCCCGCTACGATGTCTTCGGATTGCGCGATTCCATGCTGGCCGGCAATGCCGCCAAGGCAATGACGATGCTGGCGGGCTTGCGCGCCGAGGGCGAGGCGCTGCCCCTGGTACTGTGGGCGATCGGCGAAGAAGTTCGCGTATTGGCGCGGCTTTCGGCAGCGCAGGCAGCCGGACAGGACATGCACGCCGAGATGCGCCGGCAACGAATCTTCGGGCCTCGCGAACAGTTGCTGCGCAAGACCTTGAGCCGGGTGCCGCCGCATGCCTGGCCTGCCGCTGTTCAGCATGCGCACGACATCGACCGTTTGATCAAGGGGCTGAAGGTGCCGGGCCGTCTTGATGATCCATGGGAAGAACTGGGACGCCTGGCTTTGCGCATTGCGATAACAAAGACCGCGCCCGCCCGATAATCTGGCGTTCTTCGCGCCACGCAGCACCCCCGACAAAATCGAACTGTATACCTGCCATGACTCAAAATATGCTTTCCAGCAACGCCCCCGGTGCCAAGAATTCCAGTGCTTTCGACATGACTGTTCTGGGAAAGCAGGCGCGACTCGCAGCGCGCGTGATGCGCACCGCCACAGGCCAGGCAAAGGCAGACGCATTATCTGCAATGGCCGGGCGGCTGATGATGCAGAAAGAAGAACTGATCGCCGCAAACGCGAAAGACATGGTCCAGGCGCGCGAGAACGGCCTTGAACCCGCCATGCTCGACCGCCTCGCGTTGTCGGAAAAGACTATAGAAAACATGGCCACCGGCCTGCGCCAGATCGCCGCCATGCCCGACCCGATAGGCGGGCTAAGCGCGACCACGACCCGCCCGAATGGAATGCGCATTGCCCAGATGCGGGTACCGCTGGGCGTTATCGGCATCATCTACGAGTCGCGGCCCAACGTAACAATAGACGCGGCGGCACTTTGCCTGAAATCGGGCAACGCCACCATACTGCGCGGAGGCAGCGAAGCGTTTCATTCCAACGTCGCCCTGGGCGCCATCATCCAGCAAGGCCTTGCCGACGCCGGCCTGCCGGCTCATGCAGTGCAGGTCGTGGGCACGACCGACCGCGCCGCCGTCGGTCAGATGATCACGCTTACCGACTACATCGACGTCATCGTGCCGCGCGGCGGCAAGAGCCTGATAACACGCCTCGCAGCTGAGGCCAAAGTCCCCCTCATCAAGCACCTCGAGGGCAATTGCCACGTCTACCTCGACGCCGCGGCCGACCTGCAAAAGGCACACGACATTGCAGTCAATGCCAAGACGTATCGCTACGGCATATGCGGCGCCATGGAAACTTTGCTGGTTCACGCCGACATCGCGCCCCTGATATTGCCTCGGCTGGGAAAAACCTTTGCTGAAAAGGGGGTCGAGTTGCGCGGCTGCGGCCAAACGCGTGAAATACTGCCGCAGGCCCTCGTTGCGACCGAGGAAGACTGGAGTACCGAATACCTCGCCCCCATACTGGCCATACGCGTGGTCGACAGCCTGGACCAGGCCATGGATCATATTGCCCGTTACAGCTCTGAACACACCGAATCCATCGTCACCGAGAGCCTGCATGCCGCGACACGGTTCCAGCGCGAGGTGGACTCCAGTTCTGTGTACGTGAATCTGCCCACCTGCTTTGCCGACGGCTTCGAATATGGCCTGGGTGCCGAAATCGGCATTTCCACGAACCGTTTGCATGCACGCGGCCCTGTCGGCCTGGAAGGTCTCACCACCATGAAGTGGGTGCTCGCCGGCGAAGGCCAATTGCGTGGATGATGCTGCTGCCATGCTCTGGATAAAGACTTTCCATATTCTGTTTGTCACGTCCTGGTTTGCGGGCCTTTTCTATCTGCCGCGCATCTTCGTAAACCTGGCGCAAACCCACGACGACGCCACGGTTGCATGCCTGCTGGGCATGGCGCGGCGTTTGTACCGTTTCATGGCACCGCTGGCGGTCCTTTCCATCGTGCTCGGCCTATGGCTTTTCCTGGGCTACGGCATCGGCAGCGGCCAAGGATGGATGCACGCGAAGCTCACAGCCGTTGCCCTGTTGGTGGGCTACCACCTGGTATGCGGGCATATGCTGACAAAATTCGAGTCGGGCGCCAACACACACAGCCACCGGTACTACCGGTGGTTCAACGAAATACCGGTTATTTTGCTGCTGATCGTTATTGCCCTGGTAGTAGCAAAACCCTTTTAAGCCTCCGAACCATGACTGACGCCAAAACCGGCAAGACTCTGACCCTGAAGAAAAAGATAAGCGCCGCAAGCAGCAGCGCCGAGGGCGAACGACGCAAGCGCGCCGGCGGACGCGCGCGCCAGGTCGCACAGCTGGAGCGACAGCGCGAACAGCAACGCAGCGTTCAGGCGCCCTTGCCTGCGCCCGTACCCGAAAAATCGTCACCGCCTCGCAAGCCGTCGGGCGCGCGTAACCGTTATCCGGGCGAGCCCATCCCCGAGCAGCCACGTGCTGCGTACGCCCGGCCGGAAGGAGTCAAGCCAAGATCCGCCGCACGCCGCCCGGCGCCGGCACCGCGCGCCGAGATTTTCCCTGTGTTCGCGCCCTGCCCGCAAGGGCTCGAAGAGGCGCTCGTTGCCGAATTGCAGGCGCTGGGTTTCAAGGATGCGGCACCGGCACGCGCCGGCTGCCGGTTCCACACGGACTGGACGGGTATTCTGCGCGCCAACCTGTACTCGCGACTGGCTACGCGAGTGCTGGTCGAAGTCGCCTACGGCCCTGTCCAGCACGAAGACGATATTCTGGATCTCGCGCTTGATACGCCCTGGGAGCGCTGGTTCGGGGCCGAACAAACCCTGCGCGTGGACACCTCGGCAATCCGCAGCCCCATGCAAAGCCTGCAATACTGCAATTTGCGAGTCAAGGACGGCATCTGCGACCGCCTGCGCGACCGCGAGGGCGAACGTCCCGACATCGATACGGCGCGACCCGACGCACGCGTCCATCTGTTTCTGAATGAAGACAGCGCAACCCTGTATCTGGACACTTCCGGCGAATCGCTGTTCAAGCGCGGATGGCGCATGGAAAAAGGCGAAGCGCCGCTGCGTGAAAACCTGGCCGCCGGCATTTTGGCCCTATCCGGCTGGGATCCTTCCCAAGCTCTGATGGATCCTTTCTGCGGCAGCGGCACGATACTGATCGAAGGGGCGTGGATAGCCCTGGGCGTCCCCCCGGGCATATGGCGTCCTTTCGGATTCGAAAGACTACGCAATCACGACGCCCGCCACTGGCGCGACCTCAAGGAAGAAGCCCGCTCGCATATCGCCCCGCGACTGGAAAGCCCTATCGTTGGATACGATTTGGATCCCAACGCCGTCGAGGCGGCTAAATCCAACCTGGATCGCGCCTGGCTTACGCCCGACTCCATACGTTTCGAAGTCGGCGATGCACGCTCAGTGCCGCCGCCGGCCGACACCGGCTGGCTGGTGACCAATCCCCCTTATGGCGAACGTCTGCCCAGCGAGCACGACAGCGGCTTATGGCGCGAATGGGCGCAGAACCTCAAGCAGAGTTACAGCGACTGGAACGTCAGCATCATATCCAGCGACATGGACCTGCCGCGGGCATTGCGCCTGAAGCCTCTGCGCCGCTACCCCTTGTATAACGGCGCACTCGATTGCCGGCTATTCAGCTTCGAGATGGTGGCCGCCGGCTATCGCAATAAATAGTTCCACGCGCTGCTGCAACGCAACAAACCTCTTGCCTTGAACAGGGGTAAACCCTATAATAGGGTTTACCCTAGTACGTTCAATTTAATCAGCAAGAAGGCCAGTGATGATCAACCAAGGCAAAGATATACGTTTAACCGACGAGCTCGAGCGTCAATTGATGATGCAGGCAATCGAAGAACAATTCCGCTTCAAGCCATTGATCGCATTGAAAGGTCTGATTGCCAAGGTTACCGCACTATGGGCCACCGATAAGACGGCCGTTCAGCACTCTACCAGTACAGCGAACTGAACCCACGCCTTGCGCGCTCAGCAAGGCGACGCGCGTACAGTCACGTAAGCAAAGCCGCTCCTGCGGCTTTTTTCACGTCATACGTCGGTATAAGTGCGGGATAATAGCGCTCATTCACAGCCTTATATGTTCTCGCAATGCAACAAAACCAATCTGTCACCGCCGACGCGCAACCGAAAGTTCCCAGTCGCCTGCGCCGCTTCGCCTGCATGATGTACGAAGCCGTACTGCTGTTCGGCGTCATCTTTCTTGCCAGCTATTTGTTCGATACGCTTACGCAAAGCCGCAATGCCTTGATGTTGCGGCACGGCAGACAGGCAATCGTATTTGTGGCCGTGGGCGTGTACTTCATCATGTGCTGGCGCAAGCGAGGCCAGACCTTGCCGATGAAAACCTGGAACATCCGCCTGGTCGACCGCGACGGCGCCAGTCCTACCGTGGGGCGGCTTATTCTGCGGTACGTGCTGCTGTGGCCGTTGCCGCTATTGGCTTCCCTGCTTGTATTGGGCGCATCCCGGATGACGGGCTACAGCTCGACTGATCTGTTGATTGTCTTCGCCCCCTTCAGCATCTTTATCTGGACGTGGTTCGACCCCCAGCAACAGTTCCTGCATGACCGCTTGCTGGGCACCCGCCTGATAGACGTGCAGAAAACCCCATAGTCGGTATAAACCCTAGTGTCGTCAGGTTTCTAAGTCCTGGGGATTGCACAGTTTGCGCTTGTCGTTCATGCTTGCGATAAAGGAACGCGCTGATAAAGGAACGCGCTCTCTGTGTGCTTTAGTTGAATCCAAAGACAATGAACGACCAATACTCGGTGCTGTACCCCACTTACCAGTGGCTTGTCCCTTCACAATTCAACATCGCACAGGCGTGTGTACACCGCTGGGCCGAGAACCCTCAAGAAGGCCGGCGTATCGCGATTTATCACGAGAACGAGGCCGGACAGCGCGAGGTCTGGACCTATTCGCGGCTCTCCGAAACCACCAACAAGCTGGCCCATGGGCTGGTGAAAATGGGGGTTCAGCCCGGAGCCCGTGTAGCGGTCATCATGGGACAGCGTCCCGAGGCCGTGGCGGCCTACCTGGCCGTCTTCAGCGTCGGGGCCGTAGCGGTTCCACTGCCCTCCCTCATAGGCACCGACGCCCTTGCCACGCGCATCCGCGACGCGGATGCGCGCGTGGCCATGGTCGATGCCGCCAGCGCGCCGGATCTGCTGCAGGCGCAACTTCAATGCCCTTCGCTCGCGCAGATCATTGCCCTGGGCTTTGAACACGAGGCCATCATACCGTGGCGCACCTTGCTCGCACGCCAACCGGCCGAGTTCAAGGCTGTCGCAGTAAAGTCCGACAGCCCTGCCCTGCTGCTCTATACACCCGGAACGACAGGCGCCCCCAAAGGCGCCCTGCTTGCCCATAGCTCGCTCATCGGCGGCCTGCCTGGTTTCGTCGCGGCCCAAAACTGGTTTCCCCAGAAAGGCGACGTCTTCTGGAGCCCGACAGAATGGGCGCGCGGCGCAGGCTTGATGAATGCCTTGCTGCCCTCTCTCTATTTCGGGCAAAGCGTCGTTGGAACGCTGGGTCCCTTTTCGACAACCCGCTGCCTGGAAGTCATGGAACGCTACCGCGTAACCAACACCTTCCTGTTTCCAACAATCATCAAGCTCATCATGCGCGACATACCGGCGCCTCGCGACCATTATCAGCTGGCTTTGCGGGCCATCATGGCATCCGGCGAAAGCCTGGACGCAAGCGTATTCGAATGGTGCCGGAAAGCACTGGGCGTAACGCCCAACGAAGTCTTCGGCCAGACGGAAATGAACGCTGTTATCGGCAACAGCCACAAAAAGTGGCCCGCCAAGCCCGGCAGCATAGGCCGGCCCTACCCGGGGCATCAAGTCGCGGTGCTCGACGCTAATGGCCAGCCATGCCCAATCGGTGCCGTGGGCGAGATCGCGCTCAATCGCTACGATCTGCACAGGCACCCGGACCCGGCCCTTTTCCTGGGCTACTGGCGGAATGACGCTGCCACGCAAAGCAAATTTTCCGGAGACTGGTGCCTGACCGGCGACCTGGCCTCGGTCGATAAAGATGGATACCTCTGGTACGCCGGGCGCAGCGACGATATCTTCAAGAGCTCGGGCTACCGTATCGGGCCGGGAGAAATCGAGGATTGCCTGCGCGGCCATGCGGCCGTATCCAGCGCCGCCGTCGTCCCAAAGCCCGACAGCACGCGCGGCGCGCTCGTCAAAGCCTATGTCGTACTGTCCAGCAGCGCAAAAGGCCAGGACACACAAGATTTGCAAAAAGAACTGCAAGACCACGTCAGAAACCGGCTTGCCCCTTATCAAACGCCCCGGGAGATCGAATTCGTCGAGAGCCTTCCGCTGACCAATACCGGGAATATCCGCCGCCATGTGCTGCGCGCCCGCGAGCAGCAGCGCAGCGGATCCCGGACCGGGACCGGGGCCGAAACCGTTAACGGGGCCGTTACCGGTTCCGGAACCCGCAAATGATCAGCGGCGTATGAATCAAACATGACTACTTCAGAAGCGTCCATCAAGCCTGTTCGCCTGACCCGCAAGGACTTCTCACTATTTATTCCGATGACCATGCGCCTGCGGGACAACGACAGCTACGGCCACATGAACAATGCGGTCTACAACGAATATTTCGATACCGCCGTGAATCAGATCTTGATCGAGCGCGGCATACTTGACATGCGCGCCGGCGACATCATCGGCCTGGTCGTCCATACCGGCACCTCGTATTTCAAGGCTGTCGCCTTTCCCGAACGGGTAACCGTGGGAATACGGGTAGGCCGACTTGGGCGCACCAGCGTCCGCTATGAACTGGCGCTGTTTCGCGAAGACGACGACGACGCGGCGGCGCAATGCGATTTCACGCATGCCTATGTAGACCGTTCGTCCAATACACCGCAAACACTGCCGCCGTCAATGCGCCAGGCGCTCGCACCGCTTTTGCCGGGGACGGCCGTCTGATCCAGCTTATGGGCTAAAATTTGGCTCATGACTGATCAATTCAAAAAGTACTTATTGCCCGACCACAGCACCCGCGTACAGGCCGTGAAGCTCACGTCCGCATGGCAAGCCGGCTTGGTCCACCAGCACTATCCCGAATGTGTGCAGCGTCTGCTCGGCGAACTGGTGTCCGCGGCCGTTCTCCTGGCTACCAATATCAAATTCGATGGATCGCTTGTTCTGCAGCTGCAGGGCGATGGACCCATTGCCCTGATCGTGGTCGAATGCACTGGCGAACTATCCATACGCGCCACGGTAACGCTGCGAGAAGGCCACGAAATACCGGCTGACGGCTCCCTGCAGTCCTTGCTCAACGCACACGGCAAAGGCCGTTTCGTCGTGGTGCTGGATCCCAACCGGGACACGACCGATCTGGAACCTTATCAGGGCATCGTTCCCCTGGAAGGCGACTCCGTCGCCCAGGTGCTCGAGTTGTATATGCGCAATTCCGAACAGCTGGACACCCGTATCTGGCTGGCCTCCGACGCGCAGAATTCGGCCGGACTGCTGCTGCAGCGCCTTCCTCACCACGGCGGAACCGCGGACCAGGACCACGAAACAGATAATGAAGCGCGCCAGGAAACTTGGACGCGGGTCTGCCACCTTGCCAGCACGGTCAAGTACGAGGAACTCCTTGCGCTGGACACCGATACCCTGATTCATCGCCTGTTCTGGGAAGAGGACCTGATTGCTTTCGACCCGCAAGAGGTCCGCTGGCATTGTCCCTGCACCCGCGAACGCGTGGCCAACATGCTGCGCATGCTGGGCCGCGACGAGATCGAAGACATACTCAGCGAGCGGGAAGTGATCGATATTTCCTGCAGCTTCTGCGGCAAGCCATATCAGTTCGATGCCGTAGACTGCGCGGGCCTGTTCGTCGAAAACCTGGACACCTCTCACGGCAACCCAAAGTCCCTCCACTGAACGCGCGCCCTCCAGGAAGACCTTTCCTTAGGCACTATCCACAATCGACCCGGTTTCCGGGCAGGGGCATACTGGCCCCATGCTTCGAAATCATGCCCTCCTCCGGCCACGGCTATGCAGCCGCGGGCGTGCCTACTGCCCGTTTTTGCGGCAGCCGGCACGCCAGTCCGGCACCAGCCTCATCGAGTTCTCCATCGTGGCTGTACCTGTCCTGCTGCTGGGCATGGGAAGCATAGAAGCCTCACAATGGTTCTTCACGCGGCAAGCCCTAAGCCTGGCTTTGCTCGAAGCCGGTCGGGCCGCCATCACGGCGCATGCCCGACCCGCCGCCATCGAGGCCGCATTCGAACAGGCGCTTCTCCCATTATTTGCCGATGCATCGGAACACAGATCTAATCAGCGATTGCACAACGCGCTGGCAGAGCGACGCCTGCTCACCGATGCCGCAGCGTGGCGTATCGAGATTCTCTCTCCGTCGCCCCAAGCCTTCACTGATTTTTCCGATCCCGCACTTGCCATTGCGCAGGAAACGGGTCTGCGCGCCATCAACAACAACTACCTGGCCGAACAAGCGCGGCGCACCACGGCACGGGGACGGGCGCCGGCAGACGGATCGGAATCGGGGCTGAATATTCTGCAGGCCAATACGCTGGTGTTGCGCCTGACCTATCTGCACGAGCCTATCCTGCCCGGCATCAAGGGACTGGTCCGGCTTCTAGGATCGCAGGGAAATTCATATGGCCAGAACGCCATGGCACGGGGCGGCTACATTCCGGTCGTGCGCACGGTTGCGTTGGTGATGCAATCTCATCCGGTAGACTGGCCATCCCTGGCCAATGGCAAAGTCGTGAAAGAACAACTGCCGTCCACAAGCTTGCCTGTCGCCGTTGCGAGCTGCCAGGGGTTATGGTGCATGGACGCGCCTGGAGCGCCTGCCCTTGGCGCAATCCCGCAACCAAGCACGGGCACGGGCACGGGCAGTACCTTGCCTCAATGGCCGCCCGCTGCCAACTCCCCGCCGTCTCCCGGGCAAACTGCAGGCACCGTGCCAGACAACCCTCTAGAAATCGACACAGGCACCGGCAAGCCTCCCGGACTGGAAGTCGGTCCCGATGACCCGGCTTGCGGAGTCGCTTTATGTTGCGCCGCCTAATTGCCGGGCTTGACAGGAATCTTGGGGGTCTTGAGTTCCGGCTCCTGTTCGTGCGGCGCCAATATCTGCACAAACACCTCGCCTTCCTTGATCATGCCCAGTTCGGCCCGCGCACGTTCCTCGATGGCCGCCTTGCCCGACTTGAGGTCCTGTACTTCCGCCTGCAACGCGTTATTGCGCGCCACCAGCGCCTCATTGGTCTCTTGCTGGCTTGCGGCCTTTCTTTCCAGCTCCTGCACGCGCAGCCAGCCGCCCTTGCCCCACCATAGCGGATATTGGGTAATGGCGGTCAGCAAGACCAGAATAATGAATAGCAGTCGCATGTTCTACAAAAGAAACAGCCCGGTCGCGGCCAGGCTGCCTAGTCCGCTTAGCGCAAATTGTAGAAAGCGTCGCGGCCAGGATAAGACGCCACTTCGGCGAGCTCTTCTTCAATGCGCAGCAACTGGTTGTACTTTGCCATGCGGTCTGAACGCGACAATGAGCCGGTCTTGATCTGCATGGCATTGGTCGCTACGGCAATATCGGCGATCGTGGTGTCTTCTGTTTCACCCGACCGATGCGAAATGACGGCGGTATAGCCTGCGCGCTTGGCCATCTCGATGGCGGCAAAGGTTTCGGTCAGGGTGCCGATCTGGTTGATCTTGATGAGGATGGAGTTGGCGATGCCTTGGTCGATACCTTGCTTGAGGATCTTGGTATTGGTGACGAACAGGTCGTCGCCGACCAATTGAACCTTTTTGCCCAACTGGTCGGAAAGCACCTTCCAGCCTTCCCAGTCGTTCTCGGCCATACCGTCTTCGATCGAGATGATGGGATACTTATCGCACCAGGTCGCCAGCAGGTTGGAGAAATCCTGGGAGCTCAGTGCAATGCCGCCTTCGCCGGCCAAATGGTACTTGCCGTCGCGATAGAATTCCGAACTGGCGCAGTCCAGCCCCAACGCCACCTGCGTGCCGGCTTCGTAGCCGGCTTCGGCGATAGCCTGCAGGATAAGCTGGATGGCCGCTTCGTGATTGGCCACATTAGGTGCAAAGCCACCTTCGTCGCCCACCGCCGTAGACATGCCCTGCTTGTTCAGCAATTTCTTGAGCGCATGGAAAATTTCGGCGCCCATGCGCAAGGATTCGCGGAAACTGCTTGCACCGATGGGCAGGATCATGAACTCCTGCAGGTCGAGCGTATTGTTAGCGTGCGCCCCGCCATTGATGACGTTCATCATGGGCACAGGCATGGACATGGGGCCGCTGCCTCCGAAATACCGATACAGCGACAAACCCGAATCATCGGCAGCCGCGCGCGCCACGGCCATGCTGGCGGCCAGAATGGCATTTGCGCCAAGGCGGCTTTTGGATTCCGTGCCGTCCAGGTCGATAAGCGTGCGGTCGAGGAAGGTCTGTTCTTGCGCGTCCAGGCCCATCAAGGCCTCGGAGATTTCAGTATTCAGGTTCTCGACGGCATGCAGCACGCCTTTTCCCAGGTAGCGTGATGCGTCGTCGTCGCGCAGCTCAATGGCTTCTCGCGAGCCTGTGGAGGCCCCGGATGGTACAGCCGCACGACCCATTGCGCCCGACTCCAGCAGCACATCGCACTCGACGGTCGGGTTGCCGCGCGAGTCTAGAATTTCGCGTCCAATGATATCTACGATTGCACTCATAATATTGACTGTCCTGCCTGAAATAGGGTTTCGCTAAGAGATTTGCGTGACGGCGCCCGCTTTTGCTGTCCAGCTCGGCAATACCAAACGCAAACGACCGATTGTACCTGCGCTGTGCATCATGCAGCCCGTCCATAGTTTAAAAGATTAGAAATTTTATTTTCTGTCACGGCCAGCCATAGGAATCGCGCCCTGTGCCAAAGCGGCAAATGGGCTCAGGATTGCGGATCGACAGGACTCGTGGTTTCCTGGCGCAAGCGTTGCTCAAGCGTATTCAACATTGCGCCCAGCGCCTGCATGTCGCCGGGAGACAGGTCGCAGAGCGCCCTTTCAATGAACGCCGCCCGCCTGGGCATGGCGCGCTCCACCACCTGCTTGCCCGCGGCCGTCAGCGCCACGTTCGTCAGTCTGTTGTCCTGTGCGTCGTTGTGCCGCTCGATCCAACCCTTGTTCTCGATGACCTTGATCTGGCGGGTGAGCGCCGCCGGGTCTATCCGCAAAACATGGGCAAGCTGCTTCTGCGACGCTTCACCACATTGATCCAGGTGCAGCAGAATGCGCCAGCGCGGCATGGAATGGCCGACATTGGCTTCGAACGCCGACATCAAGGCCCGATAAGTACGCCCCAGTTGCTGCATGACCTGCAGTTGCGGGATATCGCTCATGGACGGCCTCCTTTTCGCGCCTTGACGGGTTCGCCGCTTATGGTGGCAACACCTCGGGAAAGACTTATCCTTGGCACACGGTACACCCATACCAAGGCAATCACGGCAATCAGCAAACTGACCGACAGGCCGGAATGAACGGCCGATACCAGCGAGGCACGGGCGGCCTCTATGAAAACATCGCCTTCCATTCCCAGGTTCTGCATGCGCGCAATGAATTCGCCTTGAACCGACTGGCTGACCAGCACTTGCGGATCTTCGAGCAGGCCGATCAGGGATGGGTCGCTGCCTTGCGGGACCGACTGCCGGACAGCGCCGGCATAGTAATGGGTAACCAGTGTGCCGACGAGGGCCATGCCGAACATGCCGCCTATCATCCGGACAGACTGCAATAGCGCCGTGGATATGCCCAGCAAGGCCCGGCCTGCTGTTTCCTGCGCGAAGACAGTCAGATTGGGCATGACAAAACCCAGACCGGCACCGCCCAGCATCATGTAAACGACGACCATCCAGTGCGGTGTGGCCTTGCCCATCAGCACTATTCCCAGGCATGAAAGCACGATCAGACCAAAGCCAAAATACAGTATGTGATTGGGTGAGTTCAGGCGCACCACGATACGGCTGTTGGCGATGCTGCCTACGGTGATGAAGACCACCAGAGGGGTGATAAGCAATCCAACCTGCTTGGGACTCAAGCCAAATCCGCCCTGAAGCAACAGCGGCAGATAGAACAGCAAGGTAAACATCACAAAGCCGGTGAAGAGCGAAAGAAAGAACAGCGCCACCAGACTTTTGTTGCGGAACATGTCCAAAGGCAGCAGGGGTTCTTCGCAATGCTTTTCCCAATAGATCAGCAGTGCAAATGAAGCGAAAGACAGCACGCCCAGCAAGACCATATACAGGCTGGCGCCATGCCGGGGTAGCAGCTCTACAAACACCTGGAGGCTGCTCAGGCCCAGTGCGATCAGGACTGCGCCTTGCCAGTCCAGTCGGATTCTGCCTCGTTGCACCTGCTTGATATGGGGCAGGAACCGCCAAATGAAATACAGGCCGATGACGCCGATGGGCAGATTGACATAAAACACCGAACGCCAGCCCATGTATTGGGTAAGAAAGCCGCCCAGCGGGGGCCCGAAAGCATTGGCGATACCAAAGGATGCGGTCAATAAAACCTGCCAGCGCAGGCGCACATGCGTGTCGGTAAAGAGGTCTGGAACGCAGGCGAAGGCCGTGCCTACCAACATCCCGCCGCCTATGCCCTGCAGGCCACGCGCCAGCACCAGCTGCAGCATGGAATCGGCCATGCCGCCCAGGGCGGACGCCACGGTGAACACGATGATCGACGCGATGACAAAGGGCTTGCGGCCATGGTAATCGCCCAGGCGGCCGAAGACCGGAATAGTAATGACAGAGGTCAACAGGTAGGAAGTGGCCACCCAGGCGTAGAGCTCGAATCCGTTCAGTTCGGCGACGATAGTGGGCAGCGCCATCCCGACCACGGTTTGATCCACCGCAACCAGCATTGTGACAAAACAAAGCCCCAGCATGGCGAGTATTGACTGTCGCACCGGCAGAACACGACCACTGTCGAGGGGTTGCGACGGTTGCTGCGGTTGCTGCGGCGACATTAAAAAACCTTTGATCTGTCAATGATTGTGATGTCCACAATTCTACCGCCACAGCGCCCGGTGGCACAAGGCAGCGTGCAGCACCCAGGCTTGCGCGGCCCGGGTGCTTGTGTGGATTAAACGACTTTTGTGGCGGCGGCGACTTCGCCTGCGTCCGCTATGCGGCGCGCCTGGTGATCGATGGCGGCCTGAATGTAGCTTGAAAACAGCGGATGGCCATCACGGGGCGTAGACGTGAACTCGGGGTGGAACTGAACGCCCATGAACCATGGATGGTTGGGAAGCTCCATGATTTCAGGAAGGTTTTCGGTGGGCGTACGCGCACTGATCACCATACCGGCATCTTCCAGGCGGGGCACATAGACGTTATTCACTTCATACCGATGGCGATGGCGCTCGTTGACTTCATTGCCGTAGATGACACTGGCGCGCGTATCGGACTTGACCGGGCAACGCTGTGCGCCCTTGCGCATGGTGCCGCCCAGATCCGAGGTCGTGTCGCGCTTTTCGATCTTGCCTTCGCGGTCTTGCCATTCGGTAATCAGGGCCACCACGGGATGCGGCGCCGAAGGATCGAATTCGGTGCTGTTGGCGCCGCCAAATCCGGCCACATTGCGCGCGAACTCCACGACTGCCAGTTGCATGCCCAGGCAGATTCCCAGGTATGGAACGCCATTTTCACGGGCATAGCGTATGGCCTTGATCTTGCCTTCGGTTCCGCGCTTGCCGAAGCCGCCCGGCACCAGAATGGCGTCCAGCCCTTTCAGGCAATCCGTGCCCTCGGTTTCGATGACTTCGGAATCGAGGTATTCGATCGATACGCGCGAATGCGTATGGATGCCGGCGTGGACCAGGGCTTCGCTAAGCGACTTGTAGGATTCCGTCAGGTCGACATATTTGCCGACCATGCCTATGCGCACTTCGTGCCGCGGGTGTTCAATGGCATCCACCAGACGATCCCAGACCGTGAGGTCGGCAGGCGGCGGATTGAGCGCGAGCGCGTCGCACACCAGCGTATCCAGCCCCTGCTTGTGCAGCATGGACGGAATCTTGTAGATGGAATCTGCATCCCAGACCGAAATCACGGCGTCGAGCGGAACGTTCGAGAACAGGGAAATCTTGGCGCGTTCGTCGTCTGGAACCGGGCGATCGGCGCGGCATAGCAAGGCATTTGGGTAAATGCCGATTTCACGCAATTTCTGGACCGAGTGCTGTGTGGGCTTGGTTTTGAGTTCGCCGGCCGAAGCAATGAACGGAACCAGCGTCAAATGAATGAAGGCCGCGTTATTGCGTCCCAGGCGCAGACTCATTTGCCGCACGGCTTCGAGGAAAGGCAGGGACTCGATATCGCCCACGGTTCCGCCGATTTCGACAATGGCCACGTCGGCCGCGCCATCCCAGGCTGCCTTAGCGCCGCGCGCCACGAAATCCTGGATTTCGTTGGTAATGTGGGGAATGACCTGGACGGTCTTGCCCAGGTAATCGCCGCGACGCTCTTTGCGGAGCACGGATTCGTAGATTTGCCCGGTCGTGAAATTGTTGACCTTGCGCATGCGGGTGGAAATGAAGCGCTCGTAGTGCCCCAAGTCGAGATCGGTCTCGGCCCCGTCTTCAGTGACAAAGACCTCTCCGTGCTGGAAGGGACTCATGGTGCCGGGATCGACGTTGATATAAGGATCGAGCTTGAGCATGGTGACGCGCAAGCCTCGGGATTCGAGGATAGCCGCGAGGGAAGCCGCAGCAATGCCCTTACCCAGGGAGGAGACGACTCCTCCCGTAACAAAGACGTATTTGGTCATCGGTATACATGCCCGGTGTGGCCGGGCAGAGCGGGAAATTTGGATTATAGCCGCCCGCAACCGACTTGTTGCCCGTTCGGGACGAATAATGAGGTTTTGCTCAGATTTCCGTTGTACGCCTGACCAGCCACTCTTTGGCGGGGCCGTCGACCAGCGGCAACAAGCGCCGCCGCACCTCGGCATGGTAGTCGTTAAGCCATGCCCGCTCGGCCTGCGCAAGCATGTCCAGCGCAATGCAACGCGTATCGATCGGGCATAAGGTGAGCGTTTCGAACTTCAGGAATTCGCCGAACTCGGTTTCGACCGCCGCTACCGCAAGCACCAGATTCTCGATTCGTATTCCCCACATGCCGGGGCGATACAAGCCAGGCTCGTTGGACGTGATCATGCCAGGCTGCATTGCCATGTCGGGATTGATGGTGGCGCGATAGGCAATCGACTGCGGGCCTTCATGCACATTCATGAAATACCCCACCCCGTGGCCTGTCCCGTGCCCATAGTCGGCACCGGATTGCCAGATGGGCATACGGGCGATCGTGTCCAGCAGGGGCGACAGCGTGCCGCGAGGAAACACCGCCAGCGACAAGGCGATATTCCCCTTGAGCACGGCGGTGTAATCGCGCTTCTGGGCTTCGCTGACCTGCCCGACCGGCACGACGCGCGTGATGTCGGTCGTGCCGCCCAGGTACTGGCCACCGGAATCGATCAACAGCAAGCCATTGCCGGTTATCTCGGCATGCGACTGCTCGGTGGCGTGGTAGTGCGGCATGGCCCCATTGGCATTGAACGCGGCAATGGTGCCAAAACTGGGCATCACGAAATTCGGTTGACGGCGACGCGCTTCGGTAATCTTCTCGTCTATGGTCAGCTCGGTAATGCGCAGCGAACCCTGCGCCGCCTCGAACCAGGCAAAAAATTCGCACAAGGCCGCGCCATCGTGTTCCATGGTGCGACGCACATGCTCTGCTTCAAGCTCGTTCTTGCGCGACTTCAACAACTGTGTAGGGTTAAGGGCTTCAGTCTTGCCGACGAAGGCCGCTGCCGCCAATACGCCCACTGTCGTTCGCGCCGGGTCGAAAAGCAGCGTTTCTGTTTCTGCAAGACAAGCCAGTGCGCCGGCAGCGGCATCGTAAGGTTCGATAGTGATGCCGTCCCGCAGCAAGATACTTGAAAGCGCGGCATCTATCTTGCCCGGCGCCACGAACAAGCGGGCGCTGTCTTTGCCGACAAGCGCGTGCGCCAGGAATACCGGGTTGTACGGGACATCGTTGCCGCGCAAATTAAATAACCACGCAATATCGTCAAGCGACGATATCCAGTGCCAACCGGCTTTGTTCTGCTCCATGGCGGCCCGTACCGCGGCAAGATTGTCGATCCGCGACCGGCATGCGAACGGAGGCAAGTGCTCGTACACGGTACCTTGCGGCAATCCTGGCCGCTGCGGCCAGACATTGTCGAGCAAGTCGCGATCGCACAATAGCTTGATGCCTTTGTCCGCGAGTATTTCTTGCCACTGACGGTGCGTGCGGACGGCCAGCACTTGTCCATCGACGCTGACACAAGCGCCGCACGACAGTCTGGCGGCCAGCCATTCGATGGGCCCGGGCACGTCAGGCGCACCGGCCCGCATGGTTTCTATGCCCGTACCCGCCAAATCATTGTCCGCCTGCTCCCAATAACGACTATCGGTCCACAAGCCCGCAAAGTCTCCTGTAACCACCAGGGTACCCGCCGATCCGTCGAAGCCGCTGAGCCATTGCCTGCCTTGCCAATGGCCAGGCAGATACTCGGACAAATGCGGATCGGCGGACAACACCACGCAAGCGTGCATGCCCTGCGAGCTCATGGCCGCTTGCAGGGCGCGAATACGTTCGGCATAAACGGTGGGATTCACGATATTCCTTATTGGGAAGCCAGCGGGACGGCGGGGCCTAGGCCACAGCGGAAACGTCGAGCGTGGCGGCGGTCTTGGACTGGACCTCCTGAACGCTTACACCAGGAGCAAGCTCGATGAGCTTCAGGCCGTCATCGCCCACTTCCATGACGCCAAGGTCGGTGATAATCAGGTCGACGACGCCCACTCCGGTCAGCGGCAGCGTGCATTCGGGCAGCAGCTTGATGTCTTCCGTGCCGTCTTTTTTGCGGGCCACGTGTTCCATCAGCACAACGACCCGGCCCACGCCGGCAACCAGATCCATGGCCCCGCCCATGCCTTTGATCATCTTTCCGGGAATCATCCAGTTGGCGAGGTCGCCTTTTTCCGACACCTGCATGGCGCCCAGTATGGCCAGATTGATCTTGCCGCCGCGGATCATGGCAAACGAGTCCGCCGAAGCAAAAATCGATGAACCCGGCAAGGTAGTGATGGTCTGCTTGCCGGCATTGATCAAGTCCGCATCGATTTCGTCTTCTGTGGGGAAAGGTCCTATGCCCAGCAAGCCGTTTTCAGATTGCAGCCACACCTCGACGCCCTCTGGCACATGATTGGCCACCAGCGTAGGCAAGCCTATGCCAAGGTTCACATAGAAACCATCTTGCAATTCACGGGCAGCGCGTGCTGCCATTTCTTCACGATTCCAGGCCATTATCAAGCTCCTTTTGCGTTGCGGACGGTGCGCTGTTCAATACGTTTTTCGGGTTGGGCGTTGACCACGATGCGGTGCACATAAATGCCGGGAAGGTGAATCTGGTCGGGATCGAACGCCCCGGTATCGACGACTTCCTCGACTTCCACGACAGTGACCTTGCCGGCCATTGCGACATTGGGATTGAAATTGCGCGCGGTCTTGCGGAAAATAAGGTTGCCGCTGCGGTCGGCCTTGTATGCCTTGACCAGCGAAACATCGGGAACCAGCGAGCGCTCCATCACATATTGCTCGCCGTCGAATTCGCGCACTTCCTTGCCGTCGGCGACCAAAGTGCCGACTCCGGTACGCGTGAAGAAAGCCGGAATCCCCGCGCCGCCCGCCCGAAGCTTTTCGGCGAGCGTACCTTGCGGCGTGAATTCCAGCTCCAGTTCACCAGCCAGGTATTGACGTTCGAATTCTTTATTTTCGCCGACATACGATGCAATCATCTTCTTGATCTGGCGTGTATTGAGCAACTGGCCCAGGCCAAAACCGTCGACACCCGCGTTATTGCTGATGCATGTCAGGTTCTGTACGCCCGAATCGCGCAAGGCCGCAATCAGGGCCTCCGGAATGCCGCACAATCCAAACCCGCCTACGGCAATGGTTTGATCGTTGGCGACCACGCCTTTTAGCGCTTCTGCGGCACTTGCATAGACTTTATCCATTACTCCATCCTTATTTCAAAACTGCATGCTGGGCGACGAGCCGAATGACTCGCACTATGAGTGAATCAAATATCAGGGAACAAAAAACTGTGCAAACCGCGCTAGCTCGGCATGGGTCCATGGCGACGATTTGCCGGTGATGCCATCGACGCCGACAATAACGTATTTGCCCTTGGCATAGGGCACTCCCGGCTCATCCTGGCGCTCGATGAGGGTATCGACGGCCATGCTCGAGCGGCCCACGTTCGTCAGGGTTTGGGTCACCACGACGGTGGCCGGATAGCTGAGCGGCTTGAGAAAATCGCAAGAGGCATGCGCCAGAACACATTCCTTGGTGGCCGGCAAGGTGATGCCCGCCAGCTGGAACAGCTGCACCCGGGCTTCTTCGAAATAGCGGAAGTACAGCGTATTATTGACGTGGTTCTGCGCATCCTGGTCGCCCCAGCGTATGGGGAGCGCACAACGAAATGCGCCACCAAGCACAGGCAAGCAAGACGGGTCGGTATGCTGCATGAACAAAAAGCCTCTTTCGCTATTTTCGAATAGACAAGTATAACGGTAAGAAAAGCCACATTTGACGCGGCAAAGCCCATAGCCGCCATGGCTGCCGCCACCGGCAAATTCCCGGCGCGCACGTCTCCTTGCTCGGATATGGTCCAAGACTGCAATACAATCTGATCATAAATCAGGGCCCCATCGGCCAATTGCCACAACAAATCAGACAAACGGGAGATCTCTACAAATGCCTGAACGCGAATCAATGGAATACGACGTTGTCGTGGTAGGCGCGGGGCCGGCAGGCCTGGCGGCTGCCATCCGGCTCAAGCAGCTGGCCGCCGAGCGGGACCACGAGATCAGTGTTTGCGTGCTCGAAAAGGGCTCGGAAGTCGGTGCACATATTCTCTCCGGCGCCGTCATGGATCCTCGCGCACTCAACGAATTAATCCCCGACTGGAAAGAAAAAGGCGCGCCCCTCGACACGGCGGTCACCGAAGACAAGTTCCTGTTCCTTACAGAAAAAGGGTCCCGCTCAACGCCGAACTGGCTTTTGCCGGAATGCTTCCAGAATCACGGCAACTACATTGTTCGCCTGGGCAACGTGGTGCGGTGGATGGGCGAGCAGGCCGAAAGCCTGGGGGTGGACTTGTTTCCCGGCTTTGCCGCTACCGAAATCCTTTACACCGACACCGGCGCCATAAAAGGCGTGGCTACCGGCGACATGGGTGTGGCACGCGATGGATCCCATACGGCACACTATCAGCCCGGCATGGAACTCCATGCGCGCTACACCGTTTTTGCCGAGGGCTCGCGGGGCCAATTGGGCCGCGAGCTCATCAGCCGCTATAAGCTCGACGCCGGACGCGATCCGCAAAGCTACGGCATCGGCATCAAGGAAATGTGGGAAGTCGATCCTTCGCAGTCCCAGCCGGGACTTGTCATGCATACAGCCGGCTGGCCGCTCGATTCGGACACCTACGGCGGATCTTTTCTTTATCATTTGGCCGACAATATCGTGGTTGCCGGGCTGGTCGTCGGGCTGGACTATGCCAACCCCTGGCTGTCGCCGTTCGAAGAGTTCCAGCGCTACAAGACCCATCCCGCCATACGTCCGACTTTCGAAGGCGGCAAGCGTATCGCCTATGGCGCGCGCTCGCTCACTGCCGGCGGCCTGCTGTCCATGCCCAAGCTGTGCTTCCCGGGCGGCGTCATGGTCGGCTGCGAAGCCGGCGTACTGAATGCATCCCGCATCAAGGGCAGCCATTCGGCCATCAAGACCGGTGCCCTGGCTGCCGAAGCGGCATTCGACGCCGTTGTCGCCGACCGCCGCCACGACGAACTCGTGGCCTATCCGGCCGCATTTGAAAGCTCGTGGCTGCATGCCGAACTCAACAAGTCGCGCAACTTCAAGCAATGGTTCAAAAAGGGACGCACTGTCGCAACGCTGATGACCGGCATCGAACAGTGGCTGCTCAAAGGCAAGATGCCGTGGACTTTGCACCACAGCAAGCCCGACCACGCCTGTCTGCAGCCCGCGGCCGAATGCGCCCCTATCGATTACCCCAAGCCCGACGGCAAGCTCACCTTCGACCGGCTCAGCTCGGTGTTCATTTCGAACACCAATCATGAGGAGAACGAGCCCGTTCACCTGACACTCAAAGACCCTTCAATACCCGTGTCCGTGAACCTCGCCAAATACGCCGGTCCCGAAGCAAGGTATTGTCCCGCCGGCGTTTATGAGTTCGTAAAAACCGACGCTGGCGAGGATCGCCTGCAGATAAACGCCCAGAACTGCGTCCACTGCAAAACCTGCGATATCAAAGACCCTACGCAAAACATTGTATGGGTCGCCCCGCAGGGCGGAGAGGGTCCCGTCTACAACGGAATGTAGCCCAGTCCCGGGACCGGTTCCGGTACGGTCAAACCCGCAGGCTGCGCCGTCGCAGCCTGCGGAATACCCCCGGCGGCAAGTTGACGGCCACCAGCCCCGTCATGATGAACACCACGCCCACGCTTTCAAGCAGCGTGGGCCGCTCTCCAAGCAGCAACCACGCCAGGATGATGGTCAGCACGGGAACACCGAGGCTGGACATGCCCGCTATCGTGGCACTGACCCGGCGTACTACGGACAGCCAAAGCCACCACCCCAGCGCCGAAGCCAGTACGGCCATATATGCCATGCCCCAGAATAGTTCGGCTCCCCAAACAATGCTGCGCTGGGGCCACAACAGCGCTATCGGCAGGGCGAACAAGGCGCCCAGGAGCATTTGCCAGCTGCTTAGATTGAGCACCTCCACCTTATGGCGCAAGAACATTTTCTTGGTCAATACTACGCCCAGCCCCCAGCTCATGCCTCCGCCCAGCGCCAGCAAGGAACCCTGGATACTGCCCACACCCTTCCAGGGAGCAATCACGGCCGCCAGGCCCACCGCTGCAAGCACAAGCGCAACGATGTGCCGGCGAGCCGGACGTTCCCCAAGCAGCAGCCAGGCAAAAAGCACGACCCAGAACGGCATGGTGTAGGCCAGCAACACCACGTGTCCCGCTCCCCCGCTGACGAGTGCGAGCTGGCAAAGGCACTGGAAAGCCGTGGTCTGGAAAACGGCGATGCCAACCGTAAGCCAGAATGGAGGAAAGCTCAACGACTGTCGTGTTGCCACGAGTATCGAGAACAACACGATGAAGGCCAGCCCATATCTGCCCGCCACCAGGTCGAACGGCCCGATAAAGGCGGACAGGTGCTTCATGACGATCCAGCTGAACCCCCAAAGCACCACGGTGATACCCATTAAGAACAACGCGCCGCGGTCCGCCTGGCTTGCTTTCAAAAGACTGTGTCCTTACCAGGCCTGTGACAATTGATCGAGAATGGCGGGATTTTCCAGCGTGGAGACATCCTGTGTAACGGCTTCCCCCTGTGCCACGACCCGCAGCAAGCGCCTCATGATCTTGCCGGAACGGGTCTTGGGAAGGTTCTCGCCAAAGCGTATGTCTTTGGGCTTGGCGATAGGCCCGATTTCTTTGGCCACCCAGTCGCGCAATTGTTTTGCCACCTTTTCGGCATCCGCACCTTGCGGCAGCGGGCCATTGAGCACGACGAAAGCAACCACGGCTTCGCCGGTAGTGGGATCCGGGCGCCCCACTACGGCGGCTTCGGCGACCAGCTGGTGCGATACCAGGGCAGACTCGACTTCCATGGTGCCCAGCCGGTGACCGGACACGTTCAGGACATCGTCGATGCGGCCCATGATCCAGAAGTAACCGTCGGCATCGCATTGCGCGCCATCGCCAGCCAGATAAGCGCCTTTCAGTTCTGGAGGGAAATAGCTTTTCTTGAATCTTTCGGGGTCTCCCCATATCGTGCGTATCATGCCAGGCCAGGGGCGCTGGACCACCAGAAAGCCGCCCTTGCCGCTTTCGAGTTGTTCGCCCGACTCATCCACGATCGCCGCGGCAACGCCCGGCAGCGGCAACGTGCACGAGCCCGGTTTGAGCGGTGTCACACCCGGCAGCGGGGTAATCATGTGAGCGCCGGTTTCCGTCTGCCACCAGGTATCCAGCACAGGGCAACGCTCGCGGCCGACATTGGTGTAGTACCACATCCAGGCCTCCGGATTGATAGGCTCGCCCACCGACCCGATAATGCGCAGGCTGCTGAGATCGTATTCGCGGGGATGGTAGTCGGCCGAGCCCTCGGCCGCCTTGCTGAGCGAACGGATTGCCGTCGGGGCGGTGTAGAACACCGTGACCTTGTGGCGCTGGATCATCTCCCAGAAGCGGCCCACGTTGGGATAGGTGGGAACGCCTTCGAACACCACTTGCGTCAGGCCCGCGGCAAGCGGCCCATAGGTGATGTAGGTATGGCCCGTAACCCAGCCGACATCGGCCGTGCACCAGAACACGTCGGAGTCCTTGGCGTCGAAGGTCCATTTGACCGTCAGCAGTGCCCACAGCAGGAAACCAGCCGAGGCATGCTGTACGCCTTTCGGTTTACCGGTGGAACCTGAGGTGTAAAGAATGAAAAGGGGGTGTTCCGCATTCAAGGCAACGGCTTCGCAATCCTCGGACTGGCCATGCGACAGCGAGTCCATCCAGACATCGCGCCCCTCGACCCACTGCACCGGCCCGCCGGTACGCTTGTAGACCACGACGTGTGCCACCGCGTCGCATCCTCCCATGGACAAGGCTTCGTCCACCGCGCTCTTGAGCGGGATGGTCTTGCCGCCGCGCACCTGTTCGTCGGCCGTGATCACCAATGTGGCGCCCACATCGACAGTGCGTTCATGCAGGCTTTTCGATGAAAAGCCGCCGAAAACCACGGAATGGATGATGCCAAGGCGCGCGCAGGCCTGCATGGCGACGATTGCTTCGATCGACATGGGCATGTAGATAATGGCCCGTTCGCCTGTCTGGTGTCCCAGCGACTTCAGGCCATTGGCGAACTTGCAGACCATGGCGTGCAGTTGCTTGTAGCTCACCGATGTGACCTTGCCATCGTCGGCTTCGAAAATAAGCGCCGTTTTATTGGCAGTTGGCGTGTCGAGATGCTTATCAAGGCAATTCGCCGATACATTCATCTCGCCATCGGCGAACCAACGATAGAACGGCGCTTCGGACTCGTCCAGAACCTTGCTGAATGGAGTCGTCCAGTTCAGGTTCTCGCGGGCGAGCCGTCCCCAGAACTCATCCGGCGACTGCTGGGCTTCGTTGCACAATGCCCTGTACTGGTCCATACCCGAAATCGCGGCGTCCTTGACCAGGTTGGGAAAAGGTGGGAAAACCCGGGTCTCGGTGAGTACGGATTCAATTTCACTAGACATGCTGCGCTCCTTAGAAAAATGTGTTTTTTGAATTATTGCCTCACCGTACTGTGTCAGTCTTACGAAAGACTGACAACGCGACACAAGCAGATCTTCAAGCAAGGATTTATACCGACATCATATCGCGCAGGCGACCCTCACGCGCCAGTGCCCCCCGGGCAAAATCCAGGCGTGTAAGCACAATCAGGCCGGCCACGAAAAATATGCCGGTAAACAGCAAGGCCGCGCGGTGATTCCCGTCGGTTACCCAGGTGACAAGGCCATAGCACAATGGCCCGACCACCGCTGCCAATTGCGTGGCGAAAGTCCACAGCGAATAGAACTCGGCCAGCCTTGCCGGCGGCGCCAAGGCCCCCACCATCGCACGGCCCGCACTCTGGCTGGTCCCCATGCACAGTCCGGCCAATGTCGCCGCGACCCAGAATACCCATACCTCTACGGCGGCAAAAGCGACCAGAATCATGACGATCCAGCCTACCAGCGTGATCGCCAGGCCCACCTTGTGACCGATCCTGTCCTGCAAATAACCGAAAAGGAAAGCCCCGGCCGCCGCCGCGATATTCACCGTAAACACCAGCATCATCGTCTGGGCCATGGTAAAACCCATGGCCTCGGTGGCATACACGGCCGACAAGGTAATGACTACGGCTATGCCCGCGTGATAACAGGCGCCGCAAAGCAGCAAAAGACGGAAATCGGCGAAATGCCGGCGCGTGTCGTACCAGGCGGCCTGCAGGCTGGCCAGTACTTTCCGGGGTTTTTTGTGGCTGGGCGGCGTGCGCTCACGCAAAAACAAAAAGGACGGAATGGCCGATATCAGGAATATCACGGCAGTCAGCACCATGACGTACGGTACATACTGACTTGCCGGCGCGTCACGGCTGCTGGCCCAGGATACCAACGCCAGTGCAAGGCCAAGGGTAAGCATGCCGCCGAAGTAGCCAAAGCTCCAGCCCCACCCTGAAACGCGCCCTAGCGCCCGGGGTTGGGCGATCTCGGGCAAAAACGCGGCAACAATGGATTCGCCCACGCAGTAGCAGTAATTGGACAGAGCGATAATAAGCAGACCCCAGGCGATATCTCCCGGGCCCGTAAACGCCAGCAGGAATGTGGCCGCCACGCAGCCTATCGTGCTGGTAAACAATAATTTGCGCTTGCCGGCCCGCGCATCCGCACGGGCGCCCAAAGACGGCATGCTCAACATGATCATAAGGTAGGAAAAAGACAGGGCAGCGGTAAACGCCAGTGTTCCCCACGATTTCCCAGCGGCTACGACGCCCACGAAATAGGCGCTGAAAACCGTGGTCAGGACGACTGTGGTGTAGCCCGAGTTCGCAAAGTCGTACATCGCCCAGGCCCACACTTCCCGCTTCGTGACGCCTGGATTGACGGCATCACGAAAGGCAAAGGTCAAAGAGGCATCGGGCGATGCCTTGGATTGCGAAGCTTTCATCGAGCGAGAGCGGCAATTCCGGCTTGGGCAATCTCGACGTCTTCACTGGACTTGACGCCGGAGACGCCTACTGCGCCTACGACCGTCGAATCGACAACAATGGGAACACCGCCTTCGAGCATGCCTTCGAGTCCCGGTGCGGAAAGAAAAGAATAGCGCCCTTGATTGATCATGTCCTCGTAGGCCTTGGAATCGCGCCGTCCCAGCGCCGCAGTGCGTGCCTTGGCGGGGGAAATCTGCGCCGAAATCGGGGCGGCACCGTCCAGACGCGCCAATCCCAACAGGTGCCCCCCATCGTCGACTACCGAGATGGTGACGGCCCAACCCTTCTGCACCGCAAAAGCCTGCGCGGCGTCGAGTATCGATTTCACATCAGCAATGCTTAAAACTGGTTTTGTGTACATTGGAAAAATTCCCCGGTTGATTTGAAACATTGTGCTACAGCCAAGGGGCTGGCACCGCCAAATAGCCCATAGACTAGCCCGCCGCCGCAGCTGAGTAAAGCCCAGAAAAACGGAAATACTTCTTTACCGATGGGCGATCATTCGTTAAACTCGAGCCTTCATTCCTGTGCAATACGTGTGGGGCGCGCGCTTTTAACGGCGTGTTCATGCAGTATGTAGTCGGTTTAGCCAAATTTCGCTAGCAAATCGATACACACTGCAAAAAGCCCCGTTTAGCGAAAACGAAAAACGACCATGCCGCCCTCTTTAGTTTCTCACTTGGCTCCATACATCTCCATTGAAAATTTCTGGCGCGGCGCCAAATGTTTTTTGCTTGTTACAACTGTTGCACTGGCTGGCTGCGCTACCAATGGACAAAGCCAGCAGGCTCAATACGACCCGGCTCGGGAAGCGCGCGATAACTATCTTTCATACACCCAGTCCGACCCGCTGGGCGCCTATCTGGCGGGTAAGCGACAGCCTTTGAACAGCAGTCCAAAAACCACCAAGACGCTGGCATCCGCAGCATTGAACATGCTGGGCATCAAGTATCGTTTTGGCGGGGAAACACCCAAGACGGGCTTTGATTGCAGCGGCCTGGTCAGCTATGCGGCCGAAAAATCGCTGGGATTGAAACTGCCGCGCAGTTCAGCTGAAATGGCGCGTGAAGGCAAGTCGATCAAAAGAAGTGAGCTGAAAAAAGGCGATCTGGTGTTCTTCAACACCCGGGGACACCGCAATTCTCACGTGGGCATCTATCTGGGCGACAAAAAATTCGTGCACGCCCCCCGCTCAGGCGCCGTTGTCCGCATCGAAAGCATGGATATCGCCTACTGGAAAAAGCGCTATAACGGCGCCCGCCGCTTGGCGGCCAGTGCCACTTCCACCCCCATCGCGGCAGCAAACTGACTCTTCAGACCGCCTGGACCCGCTGGCGCTTCGTTTCGCGGGGGCAGGCTTCACAGTAGCCGCACTGATCCAGCGCCTGCTTCATGCTGCACACGGAACGGCGGCAGGCAAGAACCCGTATCCCCGATCGCTGGGCCGCGGCGCGGAACGTCTTCATGACGTTATGGCCCAGAAAGTCTGTCAACAATATCAATAACTGAGTGCCCGAGGGCAGTTGCAAAGTCTTCTTCTGGTGAGAGGGATCGCGGCCGCTGATGTGCTGGCGGATGGCGATGTTGTGCACTTTGAGCAGATCAGGAATATTACCCAGACGATCGGCCCCTACCACGACTGCGCTGACGACTTCGGACATAATGACTCCAGATCAAGAATAAACCAGTTCCGTAACGATAATCATTCTTATTATCAAAGTCAACAACTGTTGCGAGAAATATGTATAGGGTGTCGGCGCGACCAGGGCGGCGCAGGAAGCGCACCGCGTCATTGCCGGCCGACGGCTAATCCAGCTTGGGACTTTTCTCTATCGCTTCCAGTACGACGTCTCGTGTGAGGGCCGGCTGAAGCATTTCCAGCAGGACATAGACGTAATCCCGCAGAAAGACCCCCGACTTGACCGCCACGCGAGTGACGTGGGTGCCGAACAAGTGCCCGGCCGGCAGCCCCACCAGCGATTTATCGCGGCGCGGGTCGAATGCCATGCCCGCGATTATCCCTATTCCCAGCCCCACGTCGACATAGGTCTTGATAACGTCGGCGTCGATGGCCTCGAGCACGATATCGGGACGGATATCATGCGACGCGAACACTTCGTCTATGGTTCCCCGCCCGGAGAACGCGTGGTCGTAGGTAACGATGGGATATTGCGCAAGCTGCTCCAGCGTTATGGTCTTGGCCTCGCTGGAGGTCAGTTCGGCCAGGGGATGGTCCGGGCGCACCACGATCGTGTGTTCCCACGAGTACACCGGCATGGCGGCAAGGCCCGGTGTAAGCGCCAGCGTTTCGGTGGCGATGGCCACATCGGCCTGTTCATGCAACACCATCTGGGCAAGATTGGGAGGGCTGCCTTCCGCCAATGACACCCTGACCTTGGGAAACCGTGCTCTGAATGCCGGTATGACCTTGGGCAGAATGTAGCGGGCCTGCGCATGCGTGCATCCGATTACCAGTCCGCCCTCGTCGCGCCGGGCGAATTCATCGCTGACCTTCTTGAGATTGTCGACTTCGCGCATGATGCGATCGATGACCTGGGCCACCACGTGGCCGGGCTTGGTCAACCCTTTTATGCGCTTGCCATGGCGTTCAAAAATCTTCAGACCCAGTTCATCCTCGAACTCGATGATGGCCTTGGATACACCGGGCTGCGACGTATAGAGCGTGCGGGCGGCCTCGGTCAAATTGAAATTGCGGCGGATCGTTTCGCGGACGAAGCGAAATTGCTGGAGATTCATAAAAATAGCCCTTTAGGAAGGGCTATTATATGTAATAAAGAAATTAAAATATATTCTTTATGGTTATAAGCTTACTTCATCGAAATAGTCGTATTGACTCCGGAAGCATGCGCCGACCAGCGCGCCGTAACGGTCTTGGTCTGAGTCCAGAAATTGACGGCTTGCTTGCCGTTAGGACCGGAATCGCCCAGCTTCGAGCCACGTGAGCCGGTAAAGCTGAACCAGGCGACAGGCACCGGAATAGGAATATTGATGCCGATTTGGCCGACATCGATATTATTCTGGAAATAGCGTGCCGAACCGCCGTCCTGGGTGAACACCGCAACACCGTTGCCGTTCGGATTGCGATTGATGAATTCGACCGCCTCTTCCAGCGTATCGACGCTTACGATCGACAGCACCGGGCCAAATATTTCTTCGCGGTAAATGGCCATATCGGCCGTCACGTTGTTGAAAATCGTGGGCCCGACAAAATTGCCTTTCTCGTAGTTCAGAACCGACAAATTGCGTCCGTCGAGCAGAAGCTCCGCACCTTCGTCGACACCCTGCTGTATCAGGCCTTCGACACGTTTCTTGGCGTTGGGCGAAACAAGAGGGCCGAGGTCGGCATCGCGATCAGAGCCGATATTGACCTTGAGCTTTTTGGCGCGCTCGATAAAGTCGGGCAGCCACTCGCGCGCCTCGCCCACCATGACGGCGACAGACGTTGCCATACAGCGCTGGCCCGCGGCGCCGAACGCAGCGCCGACGAGCTGATTGAGGGCCACTTCGCGGTCGGCATCGGGAAGGATGACGCAGTGGTTCTTGGCGCCCATCATTGCCTGGCAGCGCTTGCCGGCTTTGGAAGCGCGGTTATAGATTTCCGTACCCACGTGTGTCGAGCCGATGAAGGAAATGGCCTTGATGTCGGGATGATCGCACAAGGCATTGGCGATTTCGGGGCCGCCGTGCACGACGTTCAGTACGCCCGGCGGCAGGCCGGCTTCCAGAGCCAGCCTGGCAAGCATCAATGAAGAACTGGGGTCTTGCTCGGACGGCTTCAGAATGAAGGTGTTGCCGGTGGCCACGGCCAATGGGAACATGAAGCACGGCAGCATGATGGGGAAGTTGAACGCCGTAATGCCGGCAACGACGCCCAAGGGCTGGATCAGCGTGTAAACGTCGATGCCCGTAGCCGCATTTTCAGCGTATTCGCCCAGTTGCAAGGAAGCGATCGAGCAGGCATGCTCAATGACTTCCAGACCTCGTCCAACCTCGCCTTCGGCATCCGGCAAGGTTTTGCCGTGCTCCAGCGAAATGGATTTAGCCAGGGCCTCGGTATTGTCACGCACCAGCTTCTGCAGATTCAGCATGACGCGCATGCGGGTGCCCTGGCTTGCATTGCGCCAAGTCTTGAATGCTTCTTTGGAGTTAGCCACCGCCAAATCCAGCTCTTCCTTGGTTGCAAACGGCACCTGCGCAACAACCTCTTGCGTGGCGGGATTGACGACATCACGCCACTCCGTTGTTTTCGACTGCACAAGCTCACCACCGATAAGTAGTGGAATACGGGGAACTGCACTCATTAAAGTCTCCTTGACGCATTCATAATGCAAAATAGAATCAGCTTTTCTTGACTAGCGGACATGTAGACTGGGACAGAGGCTGGAATGCCTCCTCGGCAGGAATGGTGGCCACGAGCTTGGACAGGTCCCATTCGTTCTTGGATTCGGCTGGGGTTTTCACCTCGTAAAGATACATATCATGAATCACCCGGCCGTCGGGACGTATCGAGGCATTGTGCATGATGGGGTCCTTGATTGGGATCTCCCGCATCTTGGCGGCAACCACGTCGCCTTCGGTGGATCCGGATGCAGCCACCGCCTTCAGGTAATGCCTTACGCTGGAATAGACGCCGGCATGCGTCATTGTGGGCTTCTGATCCTTGAACGCCTTGGCGAACTTGTTCGACCAGGCGCGCGTGCCTTCATCGAAGTCCCAGTAAAAGCCGTCGACATAGGTCAGGCCCTGGGCGGTTTCCAGCCCCAGGGCGCGCAGGTCGGACAGGAAGATGAGCAGCGAAGCAAGGCGCTGTCCGCCCGCCACGATACCGAATTCGCGCGCCTGCTTGATTGCGTTCACCACATCGGCGCCGCCATTGGCCAAGGCCACCACCTGCGCCTTCGATGTCTGAGCCTGCAAGAGATAAGACGCGAAGTCGGCCACATTCAGCGGATGCAGCACCGAACCCACCACCGTGCCGCCCAGTTGCTTGACCATGTCTTCGGCGCCCTTTTGCAGGGAGTGCCCGAACGCATAGTCGACGGTGACGAAGTACCAGGACTTGCCGCCCTTGCCTATCATGGCCCGCACACCGCCCACGGACTGGGAATAGACATCGAACATCCAGTGGAAACCGACAGGCGAACAACTGTCGTTCGTAAGGCCGGTCGTGGCGGGACCCGAAAACATGACCACTTTGTTCTTTTCCTTGGCGATACCCTGCACGGCCAACGCCACCGCGGAGTTGGTCAGGTCCGCAATGGCGCTGACGCCGTCGCGATCGAACCATTCCCGTGCCTTGGCAGCGCCGACATCGGCCTTATTCTGGTTGTCGGCGGACACCAGCGAGATTTCCATGCCTTTGCATTCGGCTGCGAGACAGTCGTCGATAGCCAGTTGAGCCGCGGCGACCGATCCCGGTCCGCCCATCGAGGCGTATGTGCCCGACATATCGGTGAGCACGCCGATTTTTACCGGCGGCGCCTTGGCATGGGCTGCGCCTGCAAGGCCCAGGCACAGGCTGGCGGCCAGCGGCAGAGTCAATTTGTTCATTGTTTGTCTCCAATGTCGTTATAGTTTTGCGCGCATTGATGCGCTTGTTTGCGCAGCCGGAACGGCCTTGCGCCATAACGCAAGACACTCCATGCCACCACAGCAGTGTAGTTGTGTAAAAAACTTATTTCCATCAAAATATTTGCACATTGAATGCTAATTAATGCACAAGGATTTTATGCTCGACTGGGATGGGCTGCGTTATTTTCTGGAAGTCGCCCGCACACAGCGTGTAAGCGGAGCCGCCGCACGCCTGGGCGTGCAGCACACAACGGTGTCGCGGCGTATCCATGCCCTCGAACATGAGCTGGGAACCATACTGTTCAACAAATCCAAGTCTACCGGCTTTACGTTGACAGAAGAAGGCAGGCGCTTTTTCTCGCATGCCGAAGCAATCGAGAGCACACTGCTGTCGGCGCGCGAGGATATTTCCGGGCAGTCGCAGACGCTGTCCGGGCATCTGCGCGTTGGGTGTACCGAAGGTTTCGGCAATTATGTGCTGGCGCCGCTCATGACCGACTTCCAGCGGCGGTTCCCGGCCATCACATTGGACATCATGCCCGTCCCGCGCTTCATCAGCCTCTCGAAACGCGAGGCCGACATTGCCATATCGCTGGAGCGTCCACAGCGCGGCCCATACTTATGTACCAAGTTGATGGATTATTCACTGAAGCTGTATGGGGCAAGGAAATACCTGGATCAAGGGCAGCCCATACGCGGCAAGACCGACCTGGCCGCACATACCTTCATCGGCTATGTCGAGGAACTGCTATTCAGCGATCGCCTGCGCTACCTTGAAGATATCGTTCCACCCGACAGGGTGATCTTCAAGAGCACGAGCGTAATCGCCCAATACCAGGCGGTTCTCCAAGGTCAATCACTGGCCATCCTGCCCTGTTTCATGGCGTCGCAGGATCCGCGGCTGCGAGCAGTCCTTGAAGAAGAAATCGTCCTGACCCGCAGCTTCTGGATGTATTGCCACGAAGATCTGCGCCAATCAAGGCGCGTGATGGCGCTATGGGACTTCCTGAAAAAATCCGTGCAGCTGAACGGCCCTCTTCTGCAGGGAACCGGCACGACTTTGCAGTACCTGCCCGAACAGCCCTTGTGAGCGCGGCCTGGAAGTTTCGGGCCGCCGAGCCGCTACGCGGATGCCGGGCCACCGGCGGCCGCCGGAGCTTTGGGCGCCTTGACCCGCAGCTTGCGCCACATCATATACATCATCAGACCAGTGAAAACGGCATGTACGAGCCACACGCCCACGCCGAATTCCAGCTGGCCGTTTCCTATCCAGCCGCGAGACAGGTTGATCAGGTTCATGTAGAGCAGTCCAACGAGACCAGCGATCAGCAGGTCGCCCGATCGACCCAAACGCGGATTTACGGCGCCCAACGGTATTGCCAGCAAGGCCAGGTTGAGCGCGGCCAGCGGCAAGGCGATGCGCCACATGATCTGCGACCGGGCATCGTCGTTGTTGTCGGCAAACAGCTGCATGGTGGGCCTGGCCTTGATCTGGCGCTCGGCCTGCTCCCGGACAGCCGCAGCCGAGCTCGCATCGCTTCTGCTCTCGAGGCGGAAACCATAGCGGTCGAAGTCGATCATGCGGAACTCCGACTGCCCTGGTTTCAGATCGTAACGATGGCCTTCGTTAAGCACGAGAAACCGGTCGCCGTTCGGCTCGTTCTGGATGCGCGCGCTTTCCGCGGTAATGACGCTGAGCCATTCGGGGTCGATGACGCGCGCAATGATATTGCCCAGCTCCTGATCCGGCTCAGTCGGTTCCTCGGCAAAAAACACCCGCGCCCCGTCCTGGGTTTCGATGAACTGTCCCGCGGTTACCTTGGAAAGGTCCGAACGCTGCTCGTAGCGCTGCCGGTACTCGCTGATTTGCCGATAAGCCCAGGGCGAGGCAAAAAGAGTAAGAATGGCAATCATCACGGCGACCGGCACCGCGCAACGCAACACAGGCCCCACCCAGTCTTTCAGTGACAGGCCGCTGGCGAACCAGACCACCATTTCAGACTCGCGGAAATTTCGCGTAATAGTGGTCAGAACCGCAATAAACAAGGAAACCGACAAGATCACCGGCAAGGCGGTAATGCTGGAGAAAGTCGCAAGACCGACCACCACGTCCGCACCGATAGCGCCGTTGGCCGCCTCGCCCAGCAAACGAACTAACAGGACACTAAGCCAAACGACCAGCAATGTAGAGAACACGACACCTGCGTGGCTCAGAATTTCGGATATGACGGAACGTTTGAATAGTGACATGAGAGAATATGCGGGATAATCGTAAGCATCCTATGGACACTTTCTGGAAACTCGAATGGAATTTAGCACACAGACTACGGCTTCCTTGCATCAAATCAAGACCGCGGCGCTTGCGGTCGGCGTATTTGCCGACGGCATCCTTAGCGCGGCGGCCGATATTATCGACCATGCAAGCAATGGGGCGCTGCGCGCTGTCCTTAATTCCGAGTTCAAAGCCAAGCCTAACACCCATCTGGTATTACGAAATCTTCCTGGTGTGTCGGCGGTCCGGGTCGTCTTGGTTGGGCTGGGCAAGCAAGAGCGCTACAACGCCGCTGCCCATGCCTCTGCGGAACTCGTTTTCGCCAACTACAGTGTAAACGCCAATCTTGCCGAAGGCGTCTCCACGCTGGCAGCAATCGAATGTGCCGATTCCACGCTGCGCGCCCGCGCCCGGTCGGCCGCCATGGCAGCCGGTCGCGCCACCTACCAATATAACGCCACGCTAAGCAAGCCAGAGCGCGACACGGCTCCCAAGCTTAGAAAAATCGCCATCTGGACTCCCCGTACCCAGGCCACTGAAGCGCAAACCGGCTTGCGCCAGGGGCGCGCCATTGCCAATGGAATGAATCTCACGCGCCTGCTGGGCGACTTGCCCCCCAACGTCTGCACACCCACTTATTTGGGCAATACGGCAAAAAAACTCGGCAAGGAATTCAAGACGCTCAAAGCCGACGTCCTGGGACGCAAGGAAATCGAAGCGCTGCAAATGGGCTCTTTCCTGTCGGTGGCTCGCGGTTCTTACGAAGCGCCGGTCTTCATTGTATTGAAGCACACGCCCGCCGGCCCCAAACCATCGCCCAAGAACCGGAAGGCGCCCATCGTTCTCGTAGGCAAGGGCATCACCTTCGATGCCGGCGGCATTTCCATCAAGCCGGCAGCCAATATGGACGAGATGAAATACGATATGTGCGGCGCAGCCAGCGTGCTGGGCGCCCTGCGCGCCGTTGCCGAACTGGAGCTCGATCGTGAAGTCATCGCGCTGATTCCGGCCTGCGAAAACCTGCCCAGCGGACGTGCAAACAAGCCGGGCGACGTCGTCACCAGCATGTCCGGCCAAACCATAGAAATCCTCAATACCGATGCGGAAGGCCGCCTGGTACTGTGCGATGCGCTGACCTACGCAGAACGATTCAAGCCTGCCGCAGTCATCGACGTCGCCACGCTGACTGGCGCATGTGTCGTTGCACTGGGCCATATCAATACAGGCTTGTTCAGTCCGGACGACGCCTTGGCGCACAGCCTGCTTCAAGCCGGCCGCGATACCAATGATCCGGCCTGGCGCATGCCGCTGGACGAAGCCTACCAGGAACAGCTGCGCTCCAATTTCGCCGACATGGCCAATATTGGCGGACCGCCGGCCGGTGCGGTCACCGCGGCGTGCTTCTTGTCCCGATTCACCAAAAACTATCCATGGGCGCACCTGGATATTGCCGGAACGGCGTGGCGCAGCGGAAAAGACAAGGGCGCGTCCGGCAGGCCCGTGCCGCTGCTGGTTCAATACCTGCTCGACCAGACAGCGTAAGCCATGCCGACCCGCATCGACTTCGCATTCGGGGCACCAGACCGCCTGCGTATGGCTTGCGAAGTCGTGCGCAAACATTACCTGGCCGGCCGCCGGCTGGTGGTATACACCCAGGACAAGCAAAGGCTGAACCATTTCGATCGCCTGTTATGGGGCTTCGACGCGACGGCTTTCGTACCGCACGTCACGGTGGACGACCCGCTGGCGCCGCAAACCGCCATACTGTTTACGGCAAATGCCCCTGCCCTCGCACTGCGCGATACCGCACAGCCGGTCCCCTGGCTCATTAATCTGGACCTGGGCTGTCCTCCGGCGGCCGAACAATTCCCGCGCATCCTCGAGATTGTCAGCGACCACGTCGACGACAAGGCTGCCGCCCGCGAGCGTTGGAGGCAATACAAGGCTGCAGGCTACGACCTTCACGCCCACGATGTGTCGGAAAAGTCTTGATCCAAACAGCCGACGCTCCGTCCACTTGCAAATTCAGCAACTTGTAAGTTAATCTTAGTGCTACATAAAGGGAAATTCCCTTTTGCCAGGCAACATACATTAAAGGATCCACCATGAGCGACCTCCGTCAAACCACATTACCTGATCGTGGCTACACCACGGCCTCGTCCGAGGTCGTGCGCAACCGCGTCATGCGCAACACTTATTGGCTGCTGGCGCTATCGCTGGTGCCTACCGTGCTGGGTGCGCTGGTCGGCCTGAATACCGGCATCAACCGCGTCATGGGCGCAAGTCCGGGCACCAGCGCCATCGTTTTCCTCATCGGCGCTTTCGGGCTCATGTACCTTATTGAACGCAACAAGAACAGTTCTTTGGGCGTCGCCCTTCTGCTGGCCTTCACGTTCTTCATGGGTATCATGCTGTCGCGATTGCTTGGGCACGTAATGGGTCTTGCCAATGGCTCGCAACTCATCATGATGGCCTTCGGCGGCACAGCCGCGGTGTTCGGCACCATGGCCACCGTTGCCAGCACGACCAAGCGCGACTTTTCCAATATGCAGAAGTTCCTGCTTATTGGCGTGGTCATCCTTATTGTGGCGTCCATTGCCAATATCTTCCTGCAGTTGCCTGCCCTGATGCTGACCATCTCGGTAATGGCCATCGCCATCTTCTCGGCCTTGCTGCTGGTTGATTTGCAGCGCGTCATCAATGGTGGCGAAACCAATTACGTGTCGGCCACGCTCGCCATTTACCTGGATGTCTACAATATTTTCGCGAATCTGCTGATGCTCCTGGGCATCTTCGGCGGCAACCGCGAATAAAGTATTGCAGTACCCGCTGCCTGTGCAGCAAGGCAGTCGCTACACAGCCCGGCCAGGTTTCCTGACCGGGTTTTTTTCTGTCCGCTCGGCATTAGAGGCCCTGAGCCACCGGTACAGGCCCTCGCTGCTCATCAGAAGCACTGCAGTCCATATGGGAATATAGGTAAACCACGCCGATGCCGCCATGGGTTCGCCCAGAAGAAGAAACGCCACCCAGAACAACAGCACGGGTTCGACATATCCCAATATGCCAAAAATTCCCAGGGGCAATTTGCGGCTGGCCGAAACGTGGGAAATAAGCGCGGCCGAGCTGATAAGACCCAACAACGGAACCAGCCCCAACAAGGCGGGGCGCTGGCCAAATTGAGCGAGGACGCTGCCATCCTGGGCATACAACAAGCCCAGTGCTATGGGTAGCATGAACAGCATATCGAACCACAGCGCACTCAGGGTGCCCATACGCAGTGTTCGGCGCAAAATGAAATAAGGCGGATAGCCCAACATCACCACAGCCGTCGCCCAGGAGAAAGCCTCTACGCGCACCAGCTCGTGCATCACGCCGGCCGCCGCCATCAACACGGCCACCAACTGAATCCGGGTCAGGCGTTCGCGATAGAGAAAGCGCCCCACCAGCACCATGACCAAGGGAAGCAGGAAGTAGCCCAGCGACACATCGAGTGCGCGGCCGTGCAGGGGCGCCCACACGAACAACAGTAACTGTGTGCCTATCAGGGCAGCACTAAGCATAAGCAGCAGCCACAGCCGGGGTTCACGGCGCAAACGGCGTGCTGTCTGGCTGACCTCGCCCCAGCCGCGCGCGCGGGATACCAACAGCGCCACAGCCGGCAATCCCAGCAAAATGCGCCAGGAGAAAATTGCCCCACCGTCCAGCGGATGCAGCAGAGTCGTATAGTAATAAAGCGCCGCAAACAATGCCGATGAAAAAACCGATAGCGCTATGCCCTGCTTCACGGGCGACATGGATAAAGGCGGTTGAGCCGGAACAGGCGTTCCCGCTTCAATATCACTTCGAGCGATTCAAGCTCATTTCCGGGCGCGAGTGCAAAATTCGGAATTTCATCAAAAGCGGCCGCAGCCTGTAGCGGGTATTGCAGCAGGCACCGGACCAACAGCTCATCCGGATCAAAGAGCGTTAACCCATAACCGCGCAATTCGGTACGATTGAAGTCCTTGACATTGCGCGTGACAATGCCCGCCGATGCCCCGACCACCGGATTGCCGGCCACCGGATTGCCGGCCACCGGATTGCCGGCCACCGAGGTGCCGACCACCGGATCGCCGGCCGCCGGTACGCCGGCCGCCCTGGACTTTGCGGCGCGTGCGGCTGCGATCACGTGCCAGTCCTTGGGATCGCTGCGGCGCAGTCCCGCCTTGAACGCCGTGATTTCCCCCTGATCCGCGTGAGGAAAATCAGCCTGAAGCGCCAGCCATTGGGTTTGAATATCGGATGCGGAAACACCCCACAGACGGGCTGCGTTGCGCTGCCACTCATCGCCGATGACGCTGCTCCATGCCGGCTGGAAGCAGGCCTGATCAGCCAGGCGCAACAGCAAGCGACGCAGTACATTGGAAATCAGTACGCAGGTATCGATGACCAGAATCTGAGGAAGGACAGGCTTATCCATTTCAGTAGCGCTGCAACTCCATCAAAACCTTGCGGGTCAGCAAGGGACGGCCCAATTGCTCGTTAAGCCGCTCTCTAAGGGACAGGCGCAATCCAGGCTCCAGGGCGGGGTCATCGAAATCGGGAGGGTCATCGCCCAGGCCGTAGCCGGTTTCATTCAACAGCATCCATTCGAATCGCCGCAAGGCGCTTGCCGCGGACCCGGAAGCCTGGCCGCCGGGTTTGACGCCGGCCAGTTGCTGCAAGGCCGCATCATATGCATCGTAGATTACTGGATGAGGATCCTCGCGCGGCAGCAAGCGCAACAGCAACTCGTTCATGTACCAGGCAGACATCAATGCACGGCCATTGAGCGGCCGTATGCCAACGCAGTCGGCGCGCGTCAGGGTCTTGACCTCGCCCGATCCGCTCCATGACAGGCCTAGCGGCTGGAAGGCGGTCAACACGGGCCTCAATACTGAATAGGGCCGTTTCGCCCCTTTGGCCACCAAGGCCAAGTTTCCGTAAGACCGTGTAAAGACCTGGATGATCAGCGACGTTTCCCGCCAGGCGGCAGAGTGAAGCAAGTAGCCGACCGCATCCTGAACACGCGCTATTCGTCTAGTCATATCCCAGTTCGCGCAAGGTGCTCTCGCGATCGGACCAGCCCTTGCGCACCTTGATGTAGACTTCGAGGTGCACAGTCTTGTCCAGCAGCTTGACCATGTCCTGGCGCGCTTCAGTGGCCATGCGCTTCATGTGCGCGCCGCCCGCCCCCAGCAAGATGGGCCGGTGCGTCTCGCGTTCGACCACGATGCAGGCAGCAACGCGCACGCCATCGTCGTTTTCTTCCCATTCTTCGATTACCACCGTGCAGCCGTAGGGAAGTTCGTCGCCCACCAGGCGGAAAATCTTCTCGCGTATCAGCTCGGCGACGATAAAGCGCATGGGACGGTCGGTGAGCGTGTCAGCCTCGAACATGGGCTCGCCTTCCGGCAGGCGTTGGGCAATTTCCCCAAGAAGGTTTTCAAGCTGCACGCCGCGCAAAGCGCTGACAGGCACCACTGCGGAATAAGGATGCTGCGCCATGATCTTGTTCACGTAGGCGAACATTTCGTTCTTGCTCTTGAGGGCGTCGACCTTGTTGACGACAAGTATCGTCTTCTGACCGTCCTTGGGCAGCAGCGGCAATAGCTGCGCATCGCCCGTGGACCACTTGCCTGCCTCGACCACGTGCAGAACCACATCGACGTCGGCCAGGGCCTGCGTGACGACACGGTTCATCATGCGGTTCATCGTGCCGCCATGCCGGGTCTGGAAGCCTGGTGTATCGACAAACACGAACTGCTCGTGCTCGCGTGTCAATACACCGTTGATACGGTGACGCGTAGTCTGCGCCTTGCGCGACACAATTGATATCTTGCTGCCTATCAGGGCATTGGCCAGCGTGGACTTGCCCACATTGGGACGGCCTACGACTGCGACGAAACCGCAACGGAATGGATGGGTCATTTGTTCTCCTGGGACACTGCCACAGGCAATGACAACTGTGTTGACTTACGGGCGCGTGCCGAGCGGGACCCTTTGGCAGGCGCCAGCGCGTAAATGGCGGCAATAGCCAGTTCGGCGGCCGACTGTTCCGCCGCGCGGCGGCTGGAACCCGGCGCACTGACCTTGATTTCCAGCTTGGGAATCTGGCATTCCACTTCGAATAACTGATTATGCGCCGCGCCGTGGGTGGCGACTACGGAATAGGCGGGAAGATCGAGCTTGCGCGCCTGCAGCAGTTCCTGGAGCAGCGTCTTGGGATCTTTTCCCAGCGTCTTGGGATCCACGTGAACAAGTATGGACTCGTATTGGCCCGCTATGACTTTTTGCGCAGCATCGAATCCCCCGTCGAGAAAGACGGCGCCAAGAATCGCCTCCATGGCATCCGCCAATATGGACGGGCGCCGGAAACCGCCGCTTTTGAGTTCGCCCTCTCCCAGCCGCAAATATTGCGACAAAGACAGGCGGGTCGCGATATCGGCAAGCGAGGATTGCTTCACCAGATTCGCGCGCAAACGCGACAGATCGCCTTCATCGATTTTGGGAAAGCGATCGAACAGCAATGCCGCGACCACAAAATTTAGCACCGAGTCGCCCAGGAACTCCAGGCGCTCATTGTGGTGCGAGCTATGGCTGCGGTGTGTCAGCGCCTGGTCCAGCAACGTCTTGTCGACGAACTGGTAGTTCAGTGCCTTTTGCAGGGAGTCGGCGCTGGTCATTACTGAAACCGGCCTATGCGGCTGGGCTCGTTGAAATTCATCCAGATGAAGAAAGCGCGCCCGACAATATACTGGTCTGGCACGAAGCCCCAATAGCGGCTGTCCAGACTGTTATCGCGATTATCGCCCATCATGAAGTAATGACCGGCAGGCACCGTGCACCGCACGCCGTTGCCCAGGTACTCGCAATTGTCGCGGAACGGGTAATCGGATATCGCCATATATTCTTGTCCCGCCTGCTTGTTAAGCAGGATATTGTGCGTCACGGGCCCGAGCTGTTCGGTATAGCGCCCTACATAAGAGGAACGGTCCGGCTCGAAGAAATCGCCGTCGCGTTCCAGGGGCACTTCCTTGCCATTGATGGACAGAACCTTGTTCTGATACTGCACCACGTCGCCGGGCAAGCCCACCACACGCTTAATATAGTCTACGCTCGGATCGACAGGATAGCGAAATACCATGACATCGCCGCGGCTGGGTGAACCGATATCGATGATCTTTTTGTCGATAACGGGCAGGCGGATGCCGTACTGGAACTTGTTTACCAGGATCAGGTCGCCGTCCTGCAAGGTGGGAAGCATGGAGCCCGACGGGATGCGAAATGGCTCCACCACAAAGGCGCGCAAGGCAAATACGAACAGGATGACCGGAAAGAAACTGACACAGTACTCGACCCACCACGGAGCATGGTTGGCCTTGTCGTATGCTTCCTGACGAATGCGGGCTGCCTCTGCGTGATCGAGCCCCGCCACGGCAGGACCGGTTGCCGCCATGGCCGCAACGGCTCCGGCGCGCCGCCGGGAGCGCAGGTAGAAGAAATCCAGACACCAGACTATACCGGTCAGTACCAGCAACAAAAACAGCACCAGCGCAAAATCCCAGCTCATACCCGATATACCTTATTGTTATTCATTTACTTGTCTTCAACCTGCAGGATGGCCAGGAAGGCTTCTTGAGGAATTTCCACGTTGCCCACCTGCTTCATGCGCTTCTTGCCGGCCTTCTGCTTTTCAAGCAATTTTTTCTTGCGCGAAATATCGCCGCCGTAACATTTGGCAAGCACGTTCTTGCGCAAGGCCTTGACGTTCTCACGGGCGATCACCTCGGCGCCAATGGCCGATTGTATGGCGATGTCGAACATTTGCCGGGGTATCAATGAACGCATCTTCGAGACGACTTCGCGTCCCCGATATCGGGCGTTGGAGCGGTGCACCATCATGGACAGCGCATCGACCCGCTCGCTGTTGATCAACAGGTCGACGCGCACCACGTCCGCCGCACGGTACTCCTTGAACTCATAGTCCATCGACGCGTAGCCGCGCGACACCGATTTAAGCTTGTCGAAGAAATCCAGCACGATCTCGGCCAGCGGCATTTCGTACATCAGGTGAACCTGACGTCCGTGATAAGTCATGTTCAATTGCACACCGCGCTTGACCATGCACAGCGACATCACGGGCCCGACATATTCCTGCGGCATGAACAACGTCACCGTGACGATAGGCTCGCGAATTTCGGTGATGTTGCCCACCTCCGGCATGCGCGACGGACTTTCGATCATCAGCATGGACCCATCGCGGGTTTCGACTTCGTACACGACGGTAGGCGCCGTGGTGATGATATCCATGTCGAACTCGCGTTCGAGCCGCTCCTGCACGATCTCCATGTGCAAGAGGCCAAGGAATCCGCAACGAAAGCCGAAGCCCAGCGCCTGCGAGACTTCCGGCTCGAACATGAGCGATGAATCGTTCAGCTTGAGCTTTTCGAGCGACACGCGCAGTTGGTCGTACTCGCTGCTTTCTACCGGATACAAGCCCGCAAATACCTGCGGCTTGACCTCTTTGAAGCCTGGCAGCGCCGATGCGGCAGGCTTGGCAGCCAGCGTGATGGTGTCGCCGACCTTGGCATGTTCGAGTTCTTTAATGCCTGCAATAACGAAACCCACCTCGCCTGCCGACAATTCGTTGCGGGGTTCCGACTTGGGCGTGAAGACGCCGATATGCTCGCACAGGTGCGTGTAGCCTTCGGCCATCAGCTGAATTTTTTCCTTGGGCTTGAGCACGCCGTTGACGATGCGCACCAGCATTACGACGCCTACGTAATTGTCGAACCAGGAGTCGATGATCAAGGCCTGCAGCGGTTTTTCGCGGTCGCCCACGGGCGGCGGAATCTTGGCGACGATGGTTTCCAGAATATCGTCTATACCCATGCCGGTCTTGGCGCTGCACAGGATCGCGTCGGTCGCATCGATGCCGATGACGTCTTCGACTTCTTGACGGGCGCCTTCCGGATCTGCGGAAGGAAGGTCCATTTTATTGAGGACCGGCACCACTTCGACACCCAGTTCGATGGCGGTGTAGCAGTTGGCGACCGTCTGCGCTTCAACACCCTGCGTCGCATCCACGACCAGCAATGCGCCCTCGCAGGCCGACAAGGACCGGCTGACCTCGTAAGAGAAATCGACGTGGCCTGGGGTATCGATAAGATTGAACGCGTAGACCTTGCCATTCCTGGCCTTGTAGCTGAGAGCCGCCGTCTGCGCCTTGATGGTGATACCGCGCTCGCGCTCGATATCCATTGAGTCGAGAACCTGCGTGGACATTTCACGATCGGCTAACCCTCCGCAACGATGAATCAGGCGATCGGCCAATGTGGACTTGCCGTGGTCAATATGAGCAATGATGGAAAAGTTGCGGATGTGATCCATAAACCGGAAAAAAGAAGCCCACCGAGTGACATGAGCGGATATTAAAGGGAAACATGCAAAAGGGGACGCCAAGGGCGCCCCCTTTTGCTATCGGGCCATTTTAGCCGTTTCTGGAGATTATTTTCCTGGCGTAATGGTTATCCATTGGGTTTGATCGCCACGCATCACCAGCAAGGCGGCTGCGCGGGATTTGTCGAGCCCTGCAACCAGCTTCGAATACTGCTCGGGGCTGGTGACATCCGTGTCATTAATGGTCAGGATGATGTCGCCGGCGGCAAGGCCTGCAGCAGCTGCCTGCCCTTCGACCTCGGTAACCTGCACGCCGCCCTTGATCTTCTTGCTGAGCTCCTCGGGCACTGCGCTTACCCTCAGACCCAGGACATCGGTGGGCGCCGCTTTCGGTGTTTCGGACTGCCCATTCTCGGCTTCGCCTTCAGCCGACGGCATCTCGCCTACTTTGACCTGCAGGGTCACGGTCTTGCCCTTGCGCCATACTTCCATCGGCACGCGCTTGCCCGGTTTGGTCGCGCCGACAATACGCGGCAGGTCGGTCATGTGGGTGATTTCCTTGCCATCGAATTTGGTGATGACGTCGCCCGCACGGATACCGGCCTCGTCGGCTGGGCCATCCGCTTCGACGTTGCTGACCATGGCACCCTTGGCATCGGGCAGACCTATCGCTTTGCCGACATCGTCGGAGACGGGTCCGATCTGCACGCCGATGCGTCCACGCGTCACCTTGCCGTGCGCCTTGAGCTGCTCAACGACCCGCATCACTTCGTCGATCGGGATGGCCAGTGAAATACCCATGAAGCCGCCGCTTTGGGAAATGATCTGGGAATTGACCCCCACTACCCGCCCGGCCAGGTCGATGAGCGGTCCGCCCGAATTACCCGGATTGACTGCAACATCAGTCTGGATGAACGGCAGATAATCGCCGGTGTCCCGGTTGATCGCGCTGACTATGCCCGACGTGACGGTGGAGTCCAGGCCGAAAGGAGAACCGATGGCCAATACCCACTGTCCCTTCTTGAGCGTGGTGGAGTCACCAATGGGCAATGGCTGCAGGCCGGTGGCGTCGATCTTCAACAAAGCCACATCGGTCCGTGCATCGGTACCGATGACCTCGGCTTTGTATTCCTTGCCGGATGTCATGGTGACAAAAATGCCGTTGGCCTTGGCGACCACATGGTTATTGGTCAAAACATAACCGTCGGCCGAAATAATGAAGCCCGAGCCGACCCCACGAGGAACAGTGCGCTCTTGTTCTTGTGGCGCAGGCGACGGCCTGTTGCGCTGTCCTGGTCCCGGCATGCCGGGCGGCACGAAGTCCGGTCCGAAAAACCAGCGGAACATGTCGTAGGGGTCGTTGTTGTTGGGTCCCATTCCAGGGCCGCGCATTGGCACCGATTCGGTCGTGCGAATATTGACAACCGAACCTTCGGTCTTGGCAACAATCGACGTGAAATCGGGCACCGACAATGTCGGCGTCGGAGCTGTCTGTGCCGTGGCCACGCTGCCGAGCGGCGACAAGGCCACGAACAGACTTGCCGACGCGCAGGCTATCATCTGCGTGATTTTGCTATTGCCTACTGAGGTAGAAAGCATCATGAGACTCCTGTG
>JAKFDW010000009.1:0-5760 GCA_036675955.1 Orrella sp.
GGCGCAAAAGGCGCATCACGACAAAAGAATGGTTTCTCTGCTAAAAAAGCTCATTGGTACTCGTAACGACCGGATACTAAAACAGTATCGCAAGCAAGTAACGCAGATCAACGCGTTCGAGCCCAAGGTGGCTGCCTTGGCCGATACGGACCTCACCGCCAAGACTGTGGAGTTCCGCCAGCGGATCGCCGAAGGCGCAACGCTGGACGATCTGCTGCCGGAAGCCTTTGCTGTCGTTCGCGAGGCCAGCAAGCGGGTCTTCGGCATGCGCCACTTCGACGTCCAGTTGCTTGGAGCCATCGCGCTGCATAACGGCAAGATCGCCGAAATGCGCACAGGCGAAGGCAAGACGCTCATGGCCACCCTTGCGGTGTACCTCAATGCGCTTGCCGGAAAGGGCGTGCACGTCGTTACGGTCAACGACTATCTGGCCAGACGCGATGCCGAATGGATGGGACGCCTGTACCAATTCCTGGGTATGTCGGTGGGCGTGGTCGTGCCGCAGCAGGAAAACGAAGAGAAACGTGCGGCCTACGCCGCCGATATCACCTACGGCACGAATAACGAATACGGCTTCGATTATCTGCGCGATAATATGGAATTCCGCGCCGAGGATCGCCGTCAGCGCGTGCTTGCCTACGCAATTGTCGATGAGGTCGATTCGATCCTTATCGACGAAGCGCGTACGCCGCTCATTATTTCCGGGCAGGCCGAAGACAATACCGAACTTTATGTACGCATGAATGCCGTGCCGCCTTTGCTGGTGCGCATGGCATCCGAGCCCAAGGCGCACGAGCCCGAGCCCGAAGGCGACTTCTGGGTCGATGAAAAAGGCCAGCAAGTGCATCTGTCCGAGGCCGGCCATGTGAATGCGGAAGAAACCCTGGTCCGCATCGGTCTGCTGCCCGAAGGCGAGTCTCTGTACGATCCGCGCAATATTTCGCTGATGCATCACTTGATGGTGGCCTTGCGGGCGCATAATCTATTCTTCCGTGACCAGCAGTATGTCGTGCAGGACGGCGAGGTCGTCATTGTCGACGAGTTCACGGGCCGCCTGATGGCGGGTCGCCGCTGGTCCGATGGCCTGCACCAGGCCGTCGAAGCCAAGGAAGGCGTGCGTATCCAGAACGAGAACCAGACCCTGGCCTCCATTACCTTCCAGAATTATTTCCGCATGTACGGCAAGCTGGCTGGCATGACCGGAACGGCCGATACCGAGGCCTACGAATTCCAGGAAATCTATTCCCTGGAAACCGTCATCATTCCGACCAACCGCCCCATGGCGCGGCAGGACCAGAATGATCAGGTCTTCAAAACCGATCCGGAAAAGTTCAACGCCATCCTGGCCGACATCAAAGACTGCCACGAGCGCGGCCAGCCGGTATTGGTTGGAACCACCAGTATCGAAAATTCGGAACTGCTCTCGGGCATGCTGGTAAACGCCAAGCTGCCTCATGAAGTGCTCAACGCCAAGCAGCATGCGCGCGAGGCCGAAATTGTGGCCGAAGCCGGAAAGCCGGGCCACATCACTATTGCCACCAACATGGCCGGTCGCGGTACCGACATTGTGCTGGGCGGCAGTATCGAAAAGCAGGTCGACCTCATACGCGCCGACGACTCCTTGCCGGCCGAAGAAAAAGAACGCCGCATCGAAGTCATCAAGTCCGAATGGGCGCCGGCCAATGCCGCCGTAAAGGCGGCAGGAGGCCTGCGTATCATCGGCACCGAGCGTCACGAGTCGCGGCGTATCGACAACCAGTTGCGCGGCCGTGCCGGCCGCCAGGGCGATCCCGGTTCGTCGCGCTTTTATTTGTCGCTCGAAGACTCACTGATGCGTATTTTCGCGGGCGACCGCGTGCGCTCCATTATGGAGCGCCTGCGTTTGCCCGAGGGCGAGCCCATCGAGGCGCGCATGGTGTCGCGTTCCATCGAATCCGCCCAGCGCAAGGTCGAAGGCCGCAACTTCGATATCCGCAAGCAATTGCTCGAGTACGACGACGTCGCCAACGACCAGCGCAAGGTGCTTTATGCACAGCGCAACGAAGTGCTGGAATCAACCGATGTGTCGGACACCATGGCCAATCTGCGCACCGCGGCCATGACGGAACAGTTCCGTGCCTACATTCCCGAAGAATCCATGGAAGAGCAGTGGGACGTTGCGGGGTTGCAGGCAGCGCTTGAAGCGGAGTGGCAGCTTTCCATACCGCTGGTAGAAATGCTCGAGCAAGAGCCCAGCCTGACCGATGACGACTTGCTGGAACGGGTCGTGGCCGAGGCAACCCGGGTATACCAGGCCAAGGTCGACCTCGTGGGCAAGGAAGGCTGGTCGCCATTCGAACGGTCCATGTTGCTGCAATCCATCGATACGCATTGGCGCAGCCACTTGTCGGCGCTCGATCACTTGCGCCAGGGCATCCATTTGCGCGGTTACGCGCAGAAAGATCCCAAGCAAGAGTACAAACGCGAGGCTTTCGAGCTGTTCTCCGATATGCTGGACCGCATCCGCAACGAAGTGGTACGGGTGCTGATGACCGTGAAGATACAGTCCCCGGAGCAGGTCGAGGTGGAAGAACCCGAATCCCGCCTGGACAATATCACTTACCATCATTCCGACTACGATGCGGCCCTGAGCGGAGAAGATCCCGGCATCGACCAGACGCCGGCCGCTCTGGCCGCCGCCGGCGCGGGCATACCCAAGGTGGGCCGCAATGACGCGTGCCCATGCGGAAGCGGCAAGAAATACAAGCATTGTCACGGTAAGCTGGCTTAGAGCATTTTCGGTTCAAGTGTTTACGGGACTTTGCTTTCGTGACACTGTGCTGCTTTGATGACGTTGTCCGGCTCTAATGACGTTGTCCCGCTCTGTTGACGTTGTCCTGTTCTGATGACGTTGCCCGGGGTGGGTGGGGGCAGTCCGGCACGGCGTGCTTGTTTCCGCATCTGCCTCGTCTAGCCGGGCGTCGGCCGAACTCCCTGCGCTTCGCTCCGGTCAGACAGCGGCCGACGACATCCCCCGGCTTTCCTTCGTCAGCATGCGGCGCACGCCTACACGCCGGACTGCCCCCACCCACCCCGGACAACTGCGCAAGAGGAAACTTGCCGGCCTTACGGCCTGCATTGCTGGCTTGACTTGCACGGTGGCTAGTGGACTCGTCCAAACTACGCGCATGCAAAAAGGCGAATGTGTCGGGGGCTGTGCAGGCGCCTCGCGCACGCCGTTCCGCGCAGTCCCAGCGAGGTGCAAGGGCGCGGCTGCTTGAGCCCGGCGGGTGTCGGGCCACTGGCCCGACCGGGCGAGTTCCGCGCACGCCTCGCTGGGACTGCGCGGAACGGGTACCCATGGCAACGCCATGGGCGTTAGCGCGTGAAGCCGGAACAGCCCCCGGCACACCCGCCTTTCGCAAGAACTAAACGCCGTCCCCAACGCTCTGCGCCGCAGCAAGCCTTGTAGCCGCAGCGAGCCTAGTAAACACCTCGGCCAAGTGTGCTCGAGCCGTTCTAACGCCGCGGCACGCATTTCCGGGCTTGCACGATGTCGGCGCAAGCCCGGTTTGCTTGGATGGCGGCTACATCAGGAATATGGTCGCCAGGCCCAGGAAAATCAGAAAGCCCAGCGTATCGGTGGCGAAGGTGAGAAGCACCGACGAACCCATGGCCGGGTCTTTGCCGAAGCGGTCGCGCAGAATGGGAATGAGCACGCCCAGGGCCGCGCCGATCAGCATGTTGCAGACCATGGCCGTCATCATGACCGCGGCAATGGCCAGCGAACCTGATATAGCCCATGCGAAGGTCGCCGCGACGAGGCTGCCAAAGGCGCCGACCATAAGCGTAACCGTCAGTTCGCGCTTGACCAGCCGCCAGGCGTTGGAACTGGTGACACGGCCCACCGCCAGGGCACGGATGATCATGGTCATCGTTTGATTGCCCGAATTGCCTCCAATACCCGCGACAATAGACATCAGGAAAGCCAGAATAACGATCTGGCTGACCGTGTCTTCGAAGCGGGAGGCGACCAGCGACGCTATCGACGCCGTGCACAGGTTGACGAACAGCCAGGGAGCGCGGTTGCGCAAGGCATTGAGCACCGGCGCGAATATGTCTTCTTCCTGCAGACCGGCGCGGGAAAGCGCTTGTTCCTGGGAGTCTTCCTGGATCACGTCCACCACTTCGGCAATGGTGACGCGCCCGATCAGGCGCCCCTGGTCGTCGACCACGCCGGCCGACACCAGATCGTAGCGTTCAAATGCGCCCGCGGCGTCGGCGTCGGAATCCAGCGGATTGAGCGTAAGATATTCCGTGACCATGACGTCGGACACCAGCATGTCGGGCTCACGTACCAGCAGTGTGGATAGCGAGAGCGTTCCCTGCAGCTTGTCCTGGCGGTCGACGACGAATATCTGGTCGGTATGGTCGGGCAGCTCGTGCAGGCGGCGCAAGTACCGCAGCACGACTTCCAGCGACACATCTTCACGCACCCGGACCATTTCGAAGTCCATGATGGCGCCGACAGTGTCTTCCGGATAGCCCATGGCTTCGATGAGCTGGGCCCGTTCTTCGTCGGTCAGTCCTTTTTGCACTTCTGCAATGACATCGGCGGGCAGGTCGGCTGCCAGATCCGCGATTTCGTCGGCGTCCATGTTGCCGGTTGCCGCGATCAGGTCCTGGTGGTCCATGGACTGAATCAACGACTCCCGGGCCCAGTCGTCGACTTCGAGAAGCACATCGGCGTCGTGCTCCGCGCTGACCAGTTGCCATACGGCCTGGCGCTCGTTTACGGGCAGCGATTCCAGAATGAAGGCGATATCCGAGGGATGCAAATCGTTGATGATCGATTTGATCTCGTTTTCGTGCTGCCGGTGCAGCAGGCCTTCTAGGAGGTTGGAGCGGTCGTCTTCCTCGTACTGGCGGTGTGCCAGCGCCTCGACGACTTCCTGCCGCTTGAGTATCGACTGCAGTTGCTGCAATGCCAGTTGCGCATCTTCGGGGTCAAGGCGGCGAGGTATGGTTATAGCCTGGCTCTCTTCCGGCTTGACTGGGGTATCCGACATGGGCAAACCTTGCTTTAGACAGGAGGAAGAGGGCGCCGCTTGCGCTGATCGTCGGTGGCAACGTAGGTGAGTATGGCTTCCGTAACCTTGACCACTTCGAGCTCCAGCCGCTGACGCTCGGCGTAGACCTCTACGGAAACCGTAACGGAAGTGGTGCCAACCTTGGTGATTTCGGCATAGAAGCTGAGCAGGTCGCCCACGAACACCGGCTGTTTGAACGTGAATGCGTTGACGGCAATGGTCGCAACCCGGCCCGCGGCACGGCGCGTGGCGGGAATCGAGCCGGCGATATCGACTTGCGACATGATCCAGCCGCCGAAGACGTCGCCATGGATGTTGGCATCGGAAGGCTGCGGCATGACGCGCAATACCGCATGCGTTTCTGGAGGAGGTAAAACGGTACGATTGTTATCGGTACTCAAGGCTGCGGGCTCCAGATTCATGAGCGGCCTGCGGGTTGGCGCGCGCAGGCCGTTAAGCGTTGTTGACGGACGATCGGTGCGGGGGATCAGCGGGCGGGCATCGCGAGCCATTGCGTTGCGAGTTCTGCCCAGTACGTGGCACCCAGCGGGATAAGGTCGTCATTGAAATCGTAGCTGCCATTATGCAGCATGCAGGGGCCCATTCCGTGTCCCGCGCTGCGGTGATCGCCCTGACCGTTGCCTATCCACACATAGCAGCCGGGTTTTTCCTTGAGCATGAAGGCAAAGTC
>JAKFDW010000010.1:0-17605 GCA_036675955.1 Orrella sp.
TTCGCAAGTCTTGTTGATGGCAAATGGCGGTTCAATGACAATGGCGACATCCAGCTGCCCCTCGTGGACTTTCCTGCATAGCTCGGCCGACACACCGTAAGCGATGTACAAAGAGAGTTCGGAATGCGTGCTGCAAAAGCCTTCGAGCACTACCGGCAAGTGCGTGGTCAGCGCCGAAGGGAACACCCCGATCTTGAACTCGCCGGCCAGGGTGCCGGTGCTGGCCACCGCCTGCAAGTCCCTGGCATTCTGGATAAGCACCTTGGCGCGCTCATAAACCCGTAATCCCGCCTCGGTCGGCTTTACGGTTTGCCCCGAGCGCTGTATCAGCGCACAGGTCAGCTCCTCTTCCAGCGTACGCACCCGTGCCGCGACCGCCCCGGGCGTCATATTCAGGCGCCGTGCCGCTTCGGCAATAGACTTGTACTCGACGACTTTGACGAAACTTTCCAGATACTCAGTGTTCATCTTGAACCCTCTTCCGCTGTCCAGGCCTGTGAGTCATGCCTGCTTCATTTACGCTGGGGATAATTTTCCGACGATCCTGCGCAACTTCTCCGCCACCTCGGTGCGCAGCAGCTTTTCGGGCAGTACGTTCGAGGGCCCGCCGCAACTCATCACAAAGTAGCCTTCGCCGGTGATGGTCGTAAATGGCGCCGCCACGGCGTTGATGCCTTCCTGCCAGTCGCCGATGGCGAAGCAGCAGCCTTCGGACTTGAGATCAGCACACGCACGCTCCAGCATGGCGGGCGACACCGTATCGCCGCCGGGTCCGCCCAGCAGCGCTGCGCGCTCTGCAGCCGGTACCGCGGCAAGATATGCACGGCCCATGGCGCTGTCAGGTCCCAGGCGGTGCCCTACCGGCAGGCGCAGATACAAGGCCGAGGAGCCATGAATGGCATCGACATAAGTCATGGCTTGGCCATCGAAGGCGCCGAGCGCGACAGCCCCACCGGTCTCATGGGCGAGCTCTTCCATAAGAGGCCGTGCAAGCTGGCGCACTTCAAGGCTGGCCAGCAAGCCAAAGCCCAGCGACAGTACGCCATAACCCGGCGAATATCGGCCGGTGTCGGCGTGATAGCGCAAATACCCTTCCTGGGTAAGGGTGTAGACGATACGGCTGACCGTCGATTTAGGGAGTCCGGTCAATTGCGCCAGTTCCAGATTCCCCAGAGACTTGACGCCAGGCCCGAAACAACGCATTACACGCAGCCCGCGCGCCAGGGCCTCGACGAAGTCGGCCGACGGGCCGCCCCCCTGGACAATTTGCCGCTTGCGTCTCGCGGGGCGGGCAGGCGCCGGCCCATCGACAGCACTGCCGTGACTTCCTGAGCGTTTTCCGGAAAAAGTTTGCATTTCACGTCCAGTGCTTTTATATTGTTTTAAATAATGAAATTGAATTCCATTGTACGGGATTCAACCGGTGCCGGACAATCCGACAAGTACGAATTTTTCGCGCCATAGAAAAGTGCACCACGCAAAAGGAGACTTTATGTTTAAAGCAGGAACACGCATTCTGGTGGCGGCCCTTCTCGGCGCAGCCGTTCAGGTGGCCAGCGCCGCCACATTCCCCGATCGTCCCATCAAGGTCGTCACGCCGTTTCCCGCAGGAGGCGCCACCGATGCCTTGACGCGCGTGCTGACGGAACACATGAGCCAAACCCTGGGCCAGCCGCTGATCGTCGAAAACCGCGCAGGCGCCGCCACCACCATAGGCGCCTCATATGCCTCGCGCGAAAAGCCCGACGGCTACACCATACTTCTTGCCACCAACTCCACGCTCGTCACCAATCGCTATCTGTACAAGTCCTTGCCCTACGCCCCTGACGCCTTCGAGCCCATCGGCATGATAGGTATCGGTCCCATGGTGTTGCTCTCCAGCAAGAAGCATGACTTCGCCAAAGTAAGCGACGTCGTCGACTATGCCAAACAACATCCCGGCACGCTCAGCATTGCATCCTTCGGAGCAGGCACATCCTCGCATCTGACCGCCGAATATTTCCAGCAGGAAGCCGACATCAAGATGCTGCACGTGCCTTTCAAGGGGTCTACTCAGGCTCTGCCGCAACTGATAGGCGGCGATATTGACCTGTTCTTCGATATGGTCGGCACCGGCATGCCGCAAGTCGAGAGCGGCAAGGTCAATGTGTTGGCCATTACCAGCAAAAAACGCCTGTCCTCCCTGCCGGATCTGCCTACCTTGAACGAGTCGGGCTATCCCAACTTCGAGATGACGGCCTGGTTCACGCTGGTCGCGCCCGAAGGCACGCCGCCGGAAGTCACCGCCACCTTGCGCAAGGCTTTGCAATCGGCCTTGCAGGACAAGACCATACGCGAACGCCTGCTGACCATGGGTATTGAACCCGGCGACGGCACCGCCGACGCACTGGTCACGCAAATCGAGACCGAAAAGCCCATTATTGGCGCACTCGTCAAACGCGCGAACATCGTCGTTCAATAAACACGGGCTTCGCCCGGCCACCCACTTCACACCACGGAGAATCATTTTGCCAGCCGACCAATTCTGGGAATTCCCCCACCTGAGCCGGCGCATGCCGGTGCTTGCCGCCAATGTCGTCAGCACGACGCAGCCTTTGGCGGCCCAGGCCGGCTTGCGCATGCTCCTGGCCGGCGGCAATGCCGTCGACGCTGCATTGGCGGCAGCCATTACGCTTACGGTGGTGGAACCAGTGATGAACGGACTGGGCGGCGACGCATTTGCGCTGGTGTGGAATAAAGGCGAGCTGCACGGGCTCAATGCTTCGGGCCGCGCACCGGCGGCCTGGACCCCCGAACACTTTGCCGGGCGCGACACCATGCCCGACATCGGCTGGGATACGGTCACGGTTCCCGGCCAGGTCGCCGGATGGGTGGAACTATCGAAGCGCTTCGGCAAGCTGCCCTTTGCCGCCTTGTTCGAGCCCGCCATCGCCTACGCGGCCAACGGCTTTTCCGTGTCGCCCACCATTGCCCGGCAATGGGCGTCGCAGGCCCCCAAACTTTCTCGCCAACCCGGCTTTGCCGATGCCTTCCTGCGTGGCGGCACAGCGCCCAAAGCAGGCGAAATCTGGCGGTTCCCGGCACAGGCGCGCACGCTGGAACGCATCGCCAGCACCCTGGGCCAGGACTTTTACCAGGGTGAACTTGCCGACAGGATCGCGGCCTTCGCCGCCGAAACCGGTGGCGCCATCGTTGCCTCCGACCTTGCCCAACATAGCTGCGAATGGGTAAAACCTATATCGATGCCTTATCGCGGCGACTACATGCTGCATGAAATCCCGCCCAATGGACAAGGTATTGCTGCCTTGATGGCGCTGGGCATGCTCGACGCCTTCGACCCGCCGCAGGCCGATGATCCCCACAGTCTATTTCACCTTCCGATCGAGGCCGTGAAGCTGGCCTTTGCCGACCTGCACGAACATGTCGCCGACCCCATCGCCATGGGCGACCTGGCGGCAAAAATGCTGGATCCAGCCTATCTGCGCCAACGCGCGCGCCTGATCGATCCGCTGCACGCCACGACACCGGTGGCCGGCGTGCCGGAACAGGGCGGCACCGTCTACCTGACGGCTGCCGACAGCGACGGCATGATGGTATCTTTCATCCAATCCAACTACCATGGCTTTGGCTCGGGCGTCGTGGTGCCTGATACGGGCATCGCCCTGCATAACCGCGGACGCGGCTTCTCACTGATTCCAGGCCATCGCAATCAGGTCGCACCAGGGAAACGCCCCATGCACACGATCATTCCGGCTTTCATCACGCGCAAGGGCCAGCCGTTCGCCAGCTTTGGCGTCATGGGAGGCAATATGCAGGCGCAAGGGCATGTCCAGATGATGCAGCAGCTCGTCGACCTTCAACGCAATCCGCAGGCAGCCGTCGATGCGCCGCGATTCCGTATCGAAGCCGGACCTCGCGTCATGCTGGAGTCCCATGTGCCGGCGGCCATAACGGCTGCCCTGCAGGCCAGCGGCCACCGCATCGAGCCCCAAGGCGCCGACAGCCTGGAGTTCGGCTCGGCGCAAGTCATACTGCGACAAGAACATGGCGCTTATATCGCCGCATCCGATCCCCGCCGAGACGGGCAGTCTGTTGGATATTAAGGAGATAAAAATGAAACTGAAGACACCCCTGCGCCGCGGCTTCAAGCGCCTGGCTTATGCGGCGGCGGTCACGCTGGCCACGATCGCCACTGCGCACGCCGCTTATCCGGAGCGGCCCGTTACGCTGATCGTGCCTTATCCTCCGGCCGGCACCACCGATATTGCCGCGCGCACCATGGCCCAGGCCATGGAAGCCAAACTCGGCCAGACCATCGTGATCGAGAACCGCGCCGGCGCCGGCGGCAGCATAGGCATGGGCGTGGTGGCCCGCGCCAAGCCCGATGGCTACACCATAGGAATGGGAACAATCGGCACGCAGACGATCAATCAGTTCCTGTACGACGATATGCCCTTCGATCCCGAGAAAGATTTCGTGCCGATCGCGCTGGTCGTCACCACCCCCAATATCATTGCCGTCAATGCCAAATCCGATATCAAGAGCCTGGCCGACCTGATCGCCAAGGCCAAGGCGAACAAAGAAGACAAGCTCACGTATGCAACGCCGGGCATCGGATCGTCGGTCCATCTGACCGGCGCATACCTTGAGCAAGTGGCAGGCATCGACATGCTGCACATTCCGTTCAAGGGCGTTTCGGGCTCATTGCCGGCGCTGATCGGCGGGCAGGTCGACATCCTGCTGGACAATCTGCCCAGCACGCTGGCCCAGGTGCAGGATGGTTCGAAAATACGCGGCATTGCCGTCACGTCGGCCAAGCGCCTGGCTTCGGTGCCCGATATCCCGACGGTGGCCGAGTCGGGCATCGCCGACTTCGATGTCACGGCCTGGTTCGCACTTTATGCGCCCAAGGGCACCCCCAAAGAGGCCGTCGATAAACTGATTGCCGCCGCACAAGGCGCACTGGCATCGCCCGAGCTTCAGGCCAAATTCGTATCCCTGGGTGCGCAAGCCGGCACGCTGGTGGGCGATGAGCTGGCTGCCTTCGAGGCGAAAGAACGCGAACGCTGGAGCAAGCTCATCAAAGACCGCAATATCCAGCGACAATAGTCTCGATTTTCACAGTTAAAAGGTTTATCAATGAACGGTGCAGACAGTCTTTGCGACACTTTATTGGCCAACGATGTCGACGTATGCTTTGCCAACCCCGGCACGTCCGAGATGCATTTTGTCGCGGCGCTCGACAAGAAACCCCAGATGCGTTGCGTCCTGGGTTTGTTTGAGGGCGTCGTAACAGGCGCCGCCGACGGTTATGCGCGCATGGCCGACAAGCCTGCCGCAACGCTTCTGCACCTGGGACCCGGCCTTGCCAATGGCCTGGCCAATATTCACAATGCGCGCCGCGCGAATACGCCGATGGTAAACATCGTCGGAGACCACGCCGCGCATCATCTGCAATACGATGCACCGTTGACCAGCGACATCGAAAGCCTGGCCCGCCCCATGTCGGACTGGGTGCACCGCATCGAGTCGGCCGCCGACGTCTCGCCCGCCGCTGCAGCCGCCATCGAGGCATCGCGCAGCGGGCCCGGCGGAATCGCCACGCTGATCCTGCCGGCCGACGCCGCATGGACCGAAGCGCCGCAAACCATACACCGCGCGGCGGTTTCCGAGCTCGCCCCCGTCCAGGGCGACGCGTTGGCCGCGGCGAGCGTAGCCCTGCTCAATGGCCGGAAAACAGTCATTCTGCTATCGGGCAAGGCGTTGCGGGGCAAGGCGCTGGACACCGCCAGCCGCATTGCCGCCAAGACAGGCGCGCGGCTGATGGCGCAGCAATCCAACGGCCGGGTGGAACGCGGCGCCGGACGCGTCATGATAGACCGCGTGCCCTTCAGCGTAGACCTGGCGCTCAAGACGTTTGAGGACACCGAACAGCTTGTGCTGGTCGGCGCCAAGACGCCCGTCGCCTTCTTCGCCTACCCCGGCAAACCCAGCGTGCTGGTGCCGGAAGCCTGCAAGATCATTCCCCTGACCGGCCCCGGCGACGACCTGGCGCAAGCCCTGCAGGCCTTGGCCGACGCCGTCGGCGCGGACCGCAACGTCGTACCGCTTACGTCGCAGCGCACGGCCACCCAGCTGCCGAGTGGCGCGCTGACCGCCGCCGCGATCATCCAGGCAATCGGCGTGTTGAGCCCCGAGAACGCAATCATCTGCGACGAATCGGTCAGCTCCGGCCGCGACTCATTCAAGTCCACATTTGGCGCCGCGCCGCACGATTTCCTGCAGATTACCGGCGGCGCCATCGGTATCGGCATTCCCCTGGCAACAGGAGCGGCGGTCGCCTGCCCCGACCGCAAGGTGATCCTGATGCAGGCCGACGGCAGTGGCATGTATACGCTTCAGGCCTTGTGGACCCAGGCGCGCGAGCAACTGGATGTCGTTACCATCGTCTTCGCCAATCGCAGTTACGCGATTTTGCACAACGAACTGAAGATGGTGGGTGCAGGAGAGCCCGGGCGCAATGCGCGCCGCATGCTGGACCTGGACAACCCCACTTTCGACTGGGTGCATATGGCAAAAGCCTCCGGCGTGGAAGCCGCCAGGGCGACCACTGCCGAATCGTTTGCCGACCTGCTGCGCTCGGCCATTGCGCGCAAGGGACCCTTCCTGATCGAAGCCATTATCTAGATAATCGGCAGCTAGGCCGGCGCCCTGTCAGGACGGCGTCCAGCCTTGCGGGAAGACCGGCAGCGCGCGCTTGTGGGCGGAATTGCGGTAGGTGCGCACTATGGTCTCGTACGCCTGCTCCGACACGTCTTTTCCTTCGAGAAAGTCATCGATTTCGCCATAGGTCACGCCAAAAGCGTCTTCGTCCGGCTTCAGGGGCGTCAAGGACTCCAGATCGGCCGTGGGGACTTTGTACACGAGCGAGTCGGGTGCACCCATTTCATGGGCCAGCGCCCGCACACGCCGTTTGCTCAGGCCTGTCAGTGGAGTGATGTCGGCAGCGCCGTCGCCGAACTTGGTAAAAAAGCCCATCAGGGCCTCGGCCGCCTGGTCAGTGCCCACGACCAGCCCGCCATGCGCACCGGCCACGGCATATTGCGCGATCATGCGCTGGCGCGCCTTGATATTGCCCAGCAGAAAGTCCTGGTGCAGTTCATCGCGAAACGACACTTCGGCAGCGAGCAGTGCCTGCAGCATGGCGTCGCTGGCCGGCTTGATATTTACCGTGAGCGTCTGGTCGGGCTTGATGACTTCAAGCGAAGCCTGCGCGTCGGGTTCATCGCGCTGCTCGCCATAAGGCAGACGCATTGCAATGAAAGAGGCAGTGTGCCCGCGGCGGCGCGCCAGTTCTGCCGCGCGTTGCGCCAGGCAGCCGCCCACCAGCGAATCGACCCCGCCACTGATACCCAGCACCAGCGCGCGCAGTCCGGTCGCCGCCAGGTAGTCGGCAATGAAGCCGACCCGGCGCTCGACTTCCTGCCGCGCATCAAAGTCGGTGCTCACAAAAAGCTCGGTAATAATGTCGCGCTGCGTGGCGCGGTGTTCGGGAGTCAACACGATTCTTCCTTTCCGGTTCGGGGGATCAGGCAAAAAAGGGATGGGGTAAATGCGCGTGCGCAGAAGGGTATGATACGCCAGGTCATATCGGGATTTATTCAAACCATGAGCTCTACGCCCTCGGCGTCTATCGTACTTGCCGCCACCTTGACCGTGCAATCGTTGGTGGCCATGGCCTTGCTGACGTTGCCGGTCGTCGCGCCATCCGTTGCGGAATCCCTTGGAATTTCGGCAGCCTATGTGGGTTTATACATTGCATTGGCCTATGCGGGCGCCATGACGGCGAGCCTGTTGGCGGGAGGCGCCGTCAGGCGATTCGGCGCCATCCGTTCCAGCCAGATAGGCCTGCTCTTGTGCGGCGCCGGAGTCGCCATATGCACAATAGAATCCCCGGTCGCCATGGCAATCGGCGCTGTGATGGTGGGCATGGGCTATGGCCCCATTACACCCTCGAGCTCGCACTTGCTGGTCAAAAGCACCCCGGCGCACCGCATGTCCCTGGTGTTTTCCATCAAGCAGACGGGCGTGCCGCTGGGCGGCGTGCTGGCGGGCGTGATCGTTCCCTCCCTGGCCGAGATGACCAGTTGGCAATGGGCTTTTCTGGCAGTAGCCGCGGCCAACGTGGTCTGCGCCTTCGCCATCCAGCCTTTGTGCGCCACGCTGGACGCCGATAAAGACCGCAAGCAGCGGATCTCTTTCGGGAACGGGTTGGCCGGACCGCTCAAACTCGTGTTCAGCCAACGCAGTCTTACCGTGCTGGCCGCCGTTTCCTTCCTCTTTTCCATAGCGCAGCTGTCTTTGACGACCTATCTGGTGACCTTCCTGCACGAGGACCTGGGCATGGGCCTGATCGTCGCCGGCTTCATCCTGGCTGTCGCGCAAACGGCGGGCGTTGCGGGCAGGCTGCTATGGGGCTATGTGGCCGACCGCTTTCTGGGTCCGTCCAATATGCTCGCCGTGCTGGCCATACTGATCGCCGTGTGCGGTATTGCCACGGCGCTGCTCCAGTATACGGACTCCATGCTGCTGCTTATCGTGGTGCTGTCCGTATTCGGCAGCAGCGCAGTCGGCTGGAACGGCGTGTATCTGGCCGAAGTGGCGCGGCAAGCGCCCAAAGGGCAAGCCAGCGTGGCAACCGGCGGCACCTTGGCCATGACGTTTCTGGGCGTCGTGATCGGCCCGCCCTTGTTCGGTCTTGTCGCGGGCTCCTTCGGCAGCTACAGCCTTGCCTACGCGACATTGATCCTGCCTGCGGGACTCTGCCTGTGGCTGTTGCTGCGCTACCGGTCCACGTTCATCCGCTAGCCAGGGCATAAGCGCGGGCGGCCTGGGTCAGCATTTGCGCCAACTGGCGGGCGGCGGGCCCGGCGTCGGCCCCCTTGCCGAAAGTCAGGTACAACGATACACGGCGGGTCTGCCCCTCGCTCAGCGGCAATGGCCAGATGCTGCCCTCTTCCAGGTGCTTCTGTATTAGATGGCGCGGCAGCCATGCGAAGCCAAGGCCATCGACGACCATGGCGGCCGATGTTTCCATGCTGGTCACCGTCCAGCGCTGCCTGGACCCCAGCCAGCCTTCGTCGCGCGGTTGCAGCGTGCCGGAATCGCGCAGCACGATCTGCATCTCGCGTTTCAGGTCATCGGTGCTTAAGGGCCTGCCAAGGCGATGCAGGTTATGGCCGGGATGCGCGACGGCGATGAAGTCCACATCCAGCAAGAGGTCTCCGAGGTAGCCGGGCGGCACGCGCGTGCCTATCAGGACATCGGCACGCTGGTCGAGCAGGGCCTCGTCTGCGCCCGACAGCACCACTTCGCTGAGCTGTATCCGTGTCTGGCCGGCTTTCTGCGTGAACCGGTTCAAGGCCTGCAGCAACAGAGAGGTGGGAAAGGCGACATCGACCACCACGCGCAATTCCGCTTCCCACCCCTGCTCCATGCGACTCGCCAACTGTTCCAGCTTGTGGGCGTCGGCGAGCAACTCGCTTGCTTGATTCAGCAATGCTTTCCCGTTTTCCGTAAGCCGGGCCTTGCGGCCTTCTATGACCAGAAGCTGCACCCCGACCTGCGACTGGAGCCTGGCAGCCATATAACTGACCGATGACTGGCTGCGATGCGTGGCCTCCGCCGCCTGCGCATAGCCGCCATATTCCACAATGGCTTGCAACACGCGCCATTGTTCGAGGGTGGTTTTCAGCAAATGCACGACTTTTGTCTCCTGCCTATCATCTAATTATTAGATATATAAACCTAATATTTTGCGCTTTTTTATTCAAAAAACAAATCATAAAATAGAGTCATCGGAGCAAGTCTCCTTCTTTCTTTGGAGAAAACCATGCTGGAAATTCGCAAAGCAGACGACCGCGGTCATGCCCAACACGGATGGCTGAACAGCCATCATACTTTTTCATTTGCCGAATACTATGACCAGCAGCAGATGGGCTGGAGCCATTTGCGTGTCATCAATGACGATACCGTGCAGGCTGGCGAAGGCTTCGGCACGCACGGCCACCGCGACATGGAAATCATCTCGTATGTACTGGAAGGCGCCCTCGAGCACAAGGATTCGATGGGGTCCGGTTCGGTCATACGGCCTGGCGATGTACAGGTCATGAGCGCGGGCACAGGCGTGCGCCACAGCGAGTTCAACCATTCACGCGCCGAACCGGTCCACTTCCTGCAAATATGGATAGTTCCCAAGTTCTCGGGCATCAAGCCCAACTATCAGGAAAAGCGCTACGACGACGCACAGAAACGGGGAAAGTTGTGCCTCGTGGCCTCTTCCGACGGAAGCGAAGGTTCGCTTGTTATTGCGCAAGACGCCAGGATGTACGCCGCGCTGCTGGACGGCACCGAACGCATAGAACACGCGTTGGCGCCGGGACGCCATGCGTATCTGCATGTTGCCCGCGGCACGTTGACGCTGAATGGATTGGCGCTAGCCGCCGGCGACGGCGTAAAGATTGCGGGCGAGACCTCGCTTGCGCTGGCCGACGGCGACAACGCCGAAGTACTGTTGTTCGACCTGGTTTAGCAGACCTGGTTTAGCAGACCTGGTCTAGCAGCCCGGGCCGAACAGACTTGGGCTGACAGACCTGATTCAGCTGGCCCTGGTTTCGCGGCCAGGGCCAGTTGGCCTTAGAACTTGTCGAGAACGGCGCCGGTGCTGGCGGTGGAAGCGTTGAAGGCAAACTTCGCCTGCACACCGCGCGTATAGCGAGGAGCCGGCGCCTTCCACTTGGCAAGGCGTTCGGCAATTTCGCTATCTGGAACATTCAGCTGAAGCAATTGCTGATGGGCGTCGATAGTAATGGAGTCGTCTTCCTGCACGATGGCGATATTCCCGCCTGCCGCTGCCTCGGGAGCAACGTGGCCGACCACCATTCCCCATGTTCCACCGGAGAAGCGGCCATCGGTGATCAGGCCCACCGAATCGCCAAGGCCGGCGCCAATGAGCGCCCCGGTCGGAGCCAGCATTTCGGGCATGCCCGGGCCGCCCTTGGGGCCCAGATAACGCAACACCATGACGTCGCCGGCCTTTATCTTGCCGTCGAGTATGGCCTTCAATGCTGACTGCTCGTCATCGAAAACACGTGCCGGACCGGTGATGACCGGGTTTTTCAGGCCGGTGATCTTGGCCACGGCGCCTTCGGGCGCCAGGTTGCCCTTGAGTATGGCCAGGTGGCCTTCTTTGTAAAGTGCCTTGTCGATGGGGAAAATGACCTTCTGGTCTTCCCTGGGGGTGCCGGGGATATCCTTCAGGATTTCGGCGATCGTTTCGCCTGTGATCGTGATGCAATCGCCATTGATGAGCCCCGCATCAAGCAGAACTTTCATGACCTGCGGAACGCCGCCGGCCTGATGGAAATCAACCGCCAGGAAGTGTCCGCTGGGCTTGAGGTCGCAAATGACGGGCACGCGACGACGCACGCGCTCGAAGTCGTCTATCGTCCACTCGACTCCCGCAGCGTGCGCAATGGCCAGAATGTGCAACACCGCATTGGTGGACCCGCCGGTCGCCATGATGACACTGACGGCGTTTTCAATGGACTTGCGCGTGACGATATCGCGCGGCTTGAGATCCTTCTGGACCGCTTTCAGCAGCACGCGAGCGGACTCGGCGGCCGATTCTGTTTTCTCGTCGTGCACGTTGGCCATGGTGGACGAATAAGGCAGGCTCATGCCCAAAGCCTCGAAAGCCGAGCTCATGGTGTTGGCCGTATACATTCCGCCGCAGGAACCCGGACCGGGAATGGCGTGCAATTCGATCTGCTTGAGCTCGTGGTCGCTCATGCGGCCCGCGGCGTTTTCACCCACCGCCTCGAACACGCTGACGATGTTCAGGTCTTTGCCGTTCAAGCGGCCGGGGAGAATGGTGCCGCCGTACACATAAATGGCCGGCACGTTTGCGCGCAGCATGCCCATCATGCCGCCCGGCATGTTCTTGTCACAGCCGCCGATGACGACCACGCCGTCCATCCACTGGCCCTGCACACAGGTTTCCACGCAGTCGGCAATGACTTCGCGCGAGACCAGCGAGTATTTCATGCCTTCGGTTCCCATGGCCATGCCGTCGGAAATGGTGGGCGTGCCAAATACCTGTGCGTTGCCGCCTGCGGCCTCGATGGCTTCTATCGCCGCATCGGCCAGCTTCTGCAATCCGCTATTGCAAGGCGTGATGGTGCTGTAGCCGTTGGCCACGCCTATCATGGGCTTGACGAAGTCTTCTTCTTTGTAGCCCAGCGCGTAATACATGGAGCGGTTCGGGGCCCGTGCAGCGCCCTGAGTGATATTTGCAGACCGCAGAGGTTTGGTTGTGCTCATTTCTTTCCTTTCTGATTGGAACCGTGCACGGCGTAGCGTGAGTCGAAACGAAGAGTTTACCTCCTAAGTCCGCCAGCGTCGCCGTACATTCTCGCTTTCGGCGGATGGGAAACCCTGAAATCTTGATATGGATTAAGGATGGCTGACCTTCCCCGTGGGATCATTCGCGGATAGTAATCATTCTCATTCAAATCATGTTCAATGCTGTAAAGCACCTGGCCGCGTGCACGAAAGCGATGACGCTGATTGCGCTCTGCGCGGCCGCAGCCGGATCGCCGGCATACGCCGCGCCGTACAAAAAAATCACTTTGGCCGGCCCCACCGCCGTGGTCACCTTCCCGCTGCTGCATATGGTGGAAACGCAGGCGCTCAGGCAATACACCGACAAGCTTGAGTTCCGCCTTTGGCAAAGCCCTGATCAACTGCGTGTGCTCCTGGCAAAAAAAGAAATCGACTTCAGCGCGGCGCCCAGCAATCTGCCGGCGCTCATGGCCAATCGCGGCGAACCCGTGCGGCTGCTGAATATATCGGTCTGGGGCATATTGTGGCTGGTCAGCCGCGACCCCAACGTACACGGCTTTTCCGATCTGGCGGGCAAAGAACTGCTGGTTCCCTTCCAGCGCGATCTTCCGGCGGTTCTGCTCGATACCCTGCTGGACGCCCAGTCTTTTGTCCCCGGGAAGGCGCCCAGCCTGCGCCGTACGCGCGACTCCCAGGACGCCACTGCGCTGATGCTGACCGGACAAGGTCAGCACGTACTGCTGGTAGAGCCCACGGCGTCGCTGCTAATGTGGCGCAACCAGCAACAAGGCGGTGCACCCCTGTATCGGGCCCAAAGCCTGGAAGCCGCATGGCAGAAAAGCTTTCCCGCCCAGGCCGACCTGCCCCAGGCCGGCATCATGGTGAATTCCCACATGGCAGGCGACCTGGACCTTGGCCGCGCTGTCGACCAAGCCTACGCCCGCTCTGCCGCATGGTGCTCCAGCAACGCACTGGATTGCGCCAAGATGGTTCATCGCCACATTCCTCACCTGCCGGTTCCGGCTATCGAAAGCGCCATCAAGGTAACCCGCATAGACAGCAAGCCCGCCAACAGCATCCGCCCGCAGCTCGAGGCCCTGTACCAAATGCTGGGCAAGCATAATCCGCAAGCCATCGGAGGCCGTCTGCCCGACGCAGGCTTCTACGGTCCATGACTCCATCCAACTTGTGCAAGCCGCAGCGCACCTCCAGGGCCTGGTCCGCGCTTGGCGTGCTCCTGATACTCGCGGGCTGGCAGATCGCCGCCCAATACCTGGGTCCCCTGCTCATGGCAACGCCCCTCCAGGCGCTGCGGGCCCTGGGCGTTTTGTTCAACAGCGCCACATTCTGGCAGAACGCCAGTACCAGCCTCGGCCGCATCGCCCTGGGGGTCGGCACTGGCTGCGCCATCGGTTTTGCCTTCGGGGTATTGGCCGGCCACAACGCCAGGCTGCGCGGACTGCTGGAGCCCCTGCGCTGGCTGCTCATGGCTATGCCGCCCGTGGTCGTCGTGGTGCTTGCCATGCTGTGGTTCGGCCTGGGCTCGTCCATGGTGATCTTCATCACGGTCCTGATGATGGCGCCCGGCATGTACGTGAACACCGTCAAGGGCATGCAACTGGTGGACCGCTCCCTCATCGAAATGACTCATGTATACCGCTACGGCGCATGGATGCGGCTGCGGCATCTGTATTTGCCCGCGCTGGCCGCGCCACTGACGGCGGCCCTGCTCATCGCCACCTGCGGAGGCGTACGCCTGGTCGTCATGGCCGAAGTCTTGGGTGCGGAAAGCGGAGCCGGCTTCGCCCTGGCCAATGCCCGCAGTACCTTCGACAGCGGCGAACTCTACGCCTGGGTCATTCTTATTCTTGCGCTGGTCGCCGCGCTGGAATTCCTGCTTCTGCAACCGCTTCAGCGTCGACTTACACAATGGCAGGAGCCCAGGAAAGAACATGCTTGAACTCAAGCAGGCATCGCTCAGCTTCGGCAAGACGAAAATTCTCGACGCCGTCGACTTTCGCCTCGCGCCTGGCGAACGCGTGGGCGTGCTCGGATCCAGCGGGGCCGGCAAAAGCACGCTGCTCAAACTGGCGGCCGGATTGCTGAAGCCCGGCCATGGCAGTTGCCTGAACAGCTACCGTCATCCACTGCTCGTATTCCAGGAGCCGCGCCTGCTGCCCTGGCGCAGCATCCAGGACAACATCGAGATTCCCTTGCTGGCGGCCGGCATCGCACGCAGCGAAGCAAAATCGCGGGCGGCGTATTGGCTCGAACGCGTCGACCTGCCGAATGCCGGCAAGGCCTGGCCCGGCGAACTCTCGGGCGGCATGGCCCAGCGCGCCGCGCTGGCCCGGGCCTTCGCCCTGGAACCCGACCTGTTATTGCTGGATGAGCCCTTCAGCGCCCTCGATCCTGCCTTGCGCGCCGCACTGAGCCGGCTGTGCACCGAATGCGTGGAACATACCGGCGCTGCCTTGCTCTGCATCAGCCATCACCCGCATGAGCTGGTCGAAATCGTCGACCGCTGTGTGCTGGTCGCCGACGGCAAGCTTCAAACTTTCGATTTCGAGAATTCCGCAAACAGCAGGTCCCGCGCTGCCCATGCCCTACACCGGGTGCTGCTTCATCGCCAAATCCCAGTATCCGACCAAACCAAAAGGACAGTCGCGTGAGCTACTCCGTACTCTTAACCATCCATCTGTTTGCCGCCATCATGTTCGTCGGCACGGTGTTCTTCGAAGTGCTGATACTCGAGAACATACGCAAGCATGTACCGCGCGAAACCATGCGCACCCTGGAAATCGCCATCGGCACACGCGCCCGCGCGCTGATGCCGTGGGTATTGCTGGTGCTGTACAGCGCAGGCATCGGCATGGCCTGGCACCATCGCGCCGCGCTGGCCCACCCCCTGGACAGCAGCTTCGGCATGCTGCTTACCGTAAAGATTGCCCTGACGCTCAGCGTTTTCGGCCACTTCATTACCGCCATGACGCTACGCCGCAAGGGCAAGCTGCGCACTATCCATTTCCAGCGCATTCATCTGAGCGTCTTCTGTCATATGGTCGGCATCGTACTGCTGGCCAAAGCCATGTTCTACCTGCACTGGTAACTCATATTCCCCTAGAAACGAGAAAAACACTATGCTTGCCATCCCGCTATTCCAGCGTCTCGCACTGAGCGCGGCGCTGAGCTCGCTCTACTTGCCCGCCGCCCATGCCGATCAAGTCGCCACGCTTGCGCCAGTCGTCGTCTCCGGCCAGGCCGACGCGTCGCCCCTGCAGCCCAGCCTCAGGCAGGAAAAAGCCAGGCTGGAACGTGTAGCCGGCGGCACCAACCTGATCGAGCCACAAAAGGAAGTGCGCCTGGTCACCCTGCGCGATGCGCTGGATTACCAGCCAGGCATCGTGGTGCAGGATTTTTTCGGCGGCATAGACCAGCCTCGCCTCAATATCCGCGGCTCGGGCGTGCAAAGCAATCCGGTAAACCGCGGCGTGCTGCTCATGCAAGACGGCCTTCCCCTGAACGAAGCTGACGGCTCGTTCGTCATCGGCCTGCTCGAGCCCCGCAACGCGCGCATGATCAGTGTGCTTCGCGGCGCCAACGCCCTATCGGCAAGCGCGACCACGCTGGGTGGCGAAATGGACTTCGTGTCCCTTACCGGTACGCAGAACGACGTCCTCAGCGTCGAGGGCGGCAGCTTCGGGCGCCTGGGCGTGAACGGCGCCAAGGGCTTCCAGGGAGACCAGCTGGACGGACGCCTGAGCATCAGCCACGACAAGGCGGAGGGCTACCGCCACCACTCCGATTCCCAACGGACCAGCGTCCAGGGCAACTTCGGCGTGCGCGGCGATAACTTCGAAAACCGCACTTACCTGTCCTATACCGATCTGGATTTCGACATACCCACCGTCGTTCCGAAAGACCGGGTCTACCAGGATCCCCGCCAGGTCATGGGCGATCGTCCAGGCGACGTGCCCAATGTCTACAATACCGACCCTCATCGCAAGACGGAACAGCTTAGACTGGCCAACCGCACTTACTGGGGAACCGAAGACTTCAATCAGACCCTGGGCGTCTATTGGCAAAACACCGACGATACCTTTACGGAACCCTCGGGCTCCACCAGAACGGACAGCGACACCTACGGCGCGCAATGGCAGTTGCGCGGCAAATGGAATACCGTGGATTACCGCATGGCCCTGGACTGGGCTCGCAGCGACATGGACCGCGATCTGTACGACATGAATCCCAGGTCGGGCGCCCGAATTCCGGGCAGCACACGAAACTATGATCTTCAGGCCGAAAACCGCAGCGCGCTGGTGGGCCTGCAATGGCATGTCACGCCGGAATGGAGCGTGGTTGGCGACCTTAAATACACGCAAGCCGTGCGCGACGCCAGAAATAAAGCAAGCGGCCAGCGCTTGGATCAGGATTGGTCCTACGCCAGCCCCAGGCTCGGGTTCATCTGGACTCCCAGTGACACTCTGCGTTTGTTCGCCAACGTCAGCCGCAGCAACGAAGCGCCCACCTATTGGGAGATCATCGGCAGCAGCGGCATGAACAAGCTCGACCTGCAACGGGCCATAAGCTACGAGATAGGCGCCGATGGCCAGCTCAATGGCGGCGACTATGCGGCGAACTGGTCGCTCACCCTGTATCGCAGCGACGTGAAAGACGAACTGATGAGCTTTACGGACAGCTCGGGCTACGGCCCCAGCACCACCATCAATTACACCGATCGCAGCCGCCATCAAGGCATTGAGGCGGGCGTAAACGGCTCGCTGCCCGCTCCCGGTGACGGTGCGTTCGATTACCGCCTGGCGTATACCTTCAGCGACTTCCGCTTCCGTGGCGGCAAGTTCAATGGCAATCAGATCGCCGGCGTACCACGCCATCTTGTCAGCGCCGAACTCATGTACCGCATCGGCGGCTTGCGCCTCGGTCCCAACCTGCGCTGGATGCCGACCGATACCCAAACCAACCATATGAATCTGGAAGGTACACAGCAAGATTCTTATGCTCTGCTCGGCTTCAAGGTGGCGTACCAGCATGATAAACACTGGAGCGCATGGCTGGCCGGCGACAACCTGACCGACAGGCAGTACGCCAGCAGCTACGTCATCCGGGCCACGCCGCCATCGGCGAATGCGCCCGGCTACTTGCCCGGCAACGGGCGCAGCGTCAGCGCGGGGCTGAGCTACAA
>JAKFDW010000011.1:0-1862 GCA_036675955.1 Orrella sp.
CACCGACGTTCCAGGGTGCAGGGATGCCATCGAGCCGAATATTTCAGGTTTGCTGGTGCCGGCGCACGACGCCAGGGCGCTTGCCGATGCGGTGACGCGCCTGGCATCGGATCCTGACATGCGACGCCGGATGGGCGAAGCAGGCAGGCAGTTGGCCGAACGCGAATTCAATATCGACAAGATCGTGGAAAAGCACGTGGATTTGTATCAGGAACTGAGCAGGTCGGCCTAGGGCATTTTTGATCGCGGTGTTTGTAAGGCGCGCTGCCGCTGCAAGGTGCGCTGCAGCGCTGAGGCGTCGGGGACGGCTTTTCGTTCTTGAGAAAGGCGGGTGTGTCGGAGGCTGTTCCGGCTTCACGCGCTAACGCCCATGGCGTTGCCATGGGTACCCGTTACGCGCAGTCCCAGCGAGGCGTGCGCGGAACTCGCCCGGTCGGGCCAGTGGCCCGACACCCGCCGGGCTCAAGCAGCCGCGCCCTTGCACCTCGCTGGGACTGCGCGTAACGGCGTGCGCGAGGCGCCTGCACAGCCCCCGACACACCCGCCTTTTTGCATGAGCGTAGCTTGGATCAGTCCACTAGCCACTGTACACGTCAGGCCGGGAATGAGGCCGTAGGCCGGCAATTTTCCTAGTGCGCAGTTGCCCGCATCCACCCCGGACAACATCATCAGCGCAGGACAGCGTGACTAAAGCAAAGTGCCGTAAACACTTGAACCGAAATGCTCTAGCCTGGCCCGGCTGGGTCTCCGCTAGAAAGGCAAGGTCAGGTCGGGAACCAGCGCCTTCAGGGCGGATCGGAATTCCGCCTTGATCTCGTCCAGCGCTTCCTGCGTATCGCCTTCAAAACGCAAAACCACGACCGGCGTCGTGTTCGACGCACGGGCCAGGCCGAAACCGCCTTGATATTCAGCGCGCACGCCGTCGATGGTGTTGATGCTGCTGGCCTTTGGGAATTTTGCTTCTTTTTGCAGCCGTTCGATCAGGGCGTGGGGCTGTCCTTCCTGCATTTCCAGCTTGAGTTCGGGCGTGGAGATGTCCTGCGGAAGCGCCTCGAGCAATGCGGACGGCTGATCATGGCGCGAGAGAATCTCGAGCAGTCGCGCGCCTGTGTAAAGGCCGTCGTCGAATCCGTACCAGCGCTCTTTGAAGAAGATATGCCCGCTCATCTCCCCGGCCAGCGGCGCGCCGGTTTCAGCCAGCTTGGCCTTGATCATCGAGTGCCCGGTTCGCCACATCAGCGGCTTGCCGCCGGCTTCTTCGACGGCGCGTGCCACGTGCCGACTGCATTTCACGTCGAAAATAATGGTGGACCCCGGCTGGCGCTGCAGAATATCGAGCGCGTACAGGATGAGCTGGCGGTCCGGCCAGATGATGGCGCCGGACTTGGTCACCACGCCCAGGCGGTCGGCGTCGCCGTCAAAGGCCAGGCCCAGTTCGCAATCCGTTTCCCGCACATGCCGGATGAGGTCTTCCAGGTTGTGCGGGTCGGCGGGATCGGGATGGTGATTGGGGAAGTTGCCGTCTACATCGCAAAACAGTTCATCGACCGCGCAGCCCAGCGCCTTGAATAATTGCGCCGCTACGACGCCGCCCACGCCGTTGCCGCAGTCAATGGCAATCTTCATGGGACGGGCCAGTTTCACATCGCTGGCAACCCGTTCTACGTAGGTGTCCAGAAGTTCGAGTGTGCTGCGGCTGCCTTGCGTGGAATGCGTTGCGCCGGCGTCCAGTCGCGCCATGCTGTGCTTGAGCTTTTGGATATCGTCGCCGTGCAGCGTCTTGCCGCCCATCATCATCTTGAAGCCGTTGTAGTTGGGCGGGTTGTGGCTGCCCGTGATGGCGACGCCGGAGCCGGTTTTCT
>JAKFDW010000012.1:0-6459 GCA_036675955.1 Orrella sp.
TTCCCCGGATTCCCCGGCTTTTCGGGCCCACCAGTTTCAGCGTGCGTTCGCCTTGCGGGACCACGCCGCGCCCGGCGCCAACTGGCAATCGTTCTACCGCCCTATTGAGGCAAGCAGCCACGAACCCGGTGAACAGCAGGAAAAGAACGATACCGGGCAGGAATTCCCCCTGGGCATGGCCCTGGGCCAGCTCCACGGCATCTATATATTGGCCCAGAACCGTCACGGCCTGGTCCTGGTCGACATGCACGCAGCGCATGAGCGCGTGGTCTACGAGCAATTGAAGAGCGCGATGGACGCCCAGAGCCTGCCTTGCCAGGAATTGCTGGTCCCAGTTGTATTCGCCGTCACCGAAAAAGAAACAGCGCTCATTGAAGAGCATGGCGGCACACTGGCTGAGCTGGGGCTCACCCTTACGCCGGCCGGACCTGCATCGCTTGCAGTTAGGGCCGTGCCCGCACTGCTCGCCAGCGGCGATATCGAATCGCTGGCGCGCGGCGTCCTGCGCGACCTGGCCAGCGTCGGCTCCTCGCCGCGACTCACCGAACAGCGCAACGAGTTGCTGTCCACGATGGCATGCCATGGCTCGGTTCGCGCCAACCGGCGCCTCACGCTGGACGAAATGAACGGTTTGCTGCGCAAGATGGAACAAACGGAAAGGGCCGATCAATGCAATCACGGCCGCCCCACCTGGGTGCAGTGGAAGATAGGTGAACTCGACCGCATGTTCATGCGCGGACAATGAACATGCCCATCGTATGCCTGACCGGGCCCACGGCCGCGGGGAAAAGCGCCACGACGCTGGCACTGGCAAGGCGCTGGCCGATAGAAATCATTGTCATGGATTCAGCCACCATCTATCGCGGCATGGACATAGGCACGGCCAAGCCATCAAGCGATGAGCAAGCCGCCGCGCCCCACCACTTGCTGGATATACGCGATCCTGTCGAAAGCTATTCGGCGGCCGAATTCCAGGCCGATGCAAGCGCGCTGATCGACGCCATCCAGGCAAGAGGCAATATCCCGCTACTGTGCGGTGGCACGATGTTGTACTACAAGGCGCTGCGCGAAGGGCTGAACGAACTGCCGGCGGCAGATCCCATCGTGCGGGCGGAAATCGACAGCGAAGCAAAAGAATGCGGGTGGCCGGAGCTGCACAGGCGGTTGGCCGCCTACGATCCTTCAACAGCCGCGCGACTGGCGCCCAATGACAGCCAGCGGCTGCAGCGCGCAATTGAAATATACCGGGTCAGCGGCAGGCCCATGTCCGTGTGGCTGGCCCAGGCCCGCCCCAGGCAGCGCAATAACCATGAATTCGTCACGATCAGCCTGGAGCCATCGGACCGCCTGGCCCTGCATGCAAGAATCGCGCGGCGCTATCAGCAAATGATCGCTGACGGTCTATTGCGGGAAGTGCAGGCGCTGCATCAACGGCCAGACCTGCACACTGGCCTGCCATCGGTACGATGTGTCGGCTACAGGCAGCTGTGGGACTTTCTTGATGGAAAGGTGGACATGAATACCGCGGTGGAACAAGCCGTTGCCGCCACGCGCCAATTGGCCAAGCGCCAGCTGACCTGGCTGCGCTCGCAACCCGAGCGCCATGCCATTGACTGCCTGGCCTCCGATGCCACGGCCCAGGCCGTCGACAAGATTGCGTCGATCTGGCCTGCGCCTGCATCCGTGGGACCCTAGGTTCGGCGAATACGGGCCCGGGAACGCTTATACGACCAGGGTCTGGGGCGCATCGGCGCTTTCGCGCTCGACGATTTCGCCCAGGATGCTGACTTGTTCGCCATGGGCGGCCAAGGTGGCCTTTACGGCGTCGGCCTGGCCTGCCGGCACGACAAGTATCATGCCGATGCCGCAATTGAATACACGGTGCATTTCAGTATCGGCAACCCCGCCGTTTTGTTGCAGCCAGGTGAAGAGCTCGGGCATGGCCCAGGCGTCGCGATGCAGGCGCGCCGCGAGACCGGGCTGCAGAATGCGCGGAACATTATCGAGCAAGCCGCCGCCGGTGATATGCGCCAGGCCTTTTATGGCCGGGCCGTGCGCCGCCAATGCAGCCAGCACCGACTTCACATAGATGCGCGTAGGCTCCATCACCACATCTTCCAGGCGCCGTCCGCCAAGGTCCTGGCCCGGCCTGGCATTGGCGTGCGTGAGTATCTTGCGCAACAGCGAGAAGCCGTTAGAGTGGGCGCCGCTGGAAGCCAGTCCCAGAACGACGTCGCCCGCAGCTATGGATTTGCCGTCGATGATGCGCGATTTTTCGACCGCGCCAACGGCGAAACCGGCAAGGTCGTACTCGCCGTCCGGATACATGCCGGGCATCTCGGCCGTTTCGCCGCCGATGAGGGCGCAGCCCGAAAGTTCACACCCCTTGGCAATTCCGCCGACGACGCTGGCGGCGGTATCGACCGACAATTTTCCGCAGGCGAAATAGTCAAGGAAAAACAATGGTTCCGCGCCTTGCACCAGAATATCGTTGACGCTCATGGCCACCAGGTCGATACCGACGGTATCATGGCGCTGCCATTCGAAAGCAAGCCGCAATTTCGTGCCCACGCCGTCAGTTCCCGACACAAGAACAGGCTCTTTCAGGTGCTTGGGCACTTCGAACAAGGCACCGAACCCGCCTATGCCTGCCATGACGCCGGCACGCATCGTTTTGGCGGCTAGCGGTTTGATACGGTCGACAAGCGCATCGCCGGCATCGATATCGACCCCTGCATCGCGATAGGTCAGGGAAGCTGAATGTTTGTTTGTCATGAGAAATGCCGTGGGATGTGTAAGAATTGCGTGTTTAATTAAATACCGGGGTTGATTTTACGATGAACGGAGCCACTGCACGCGACAGGCCTGCCACATGAGGCACCCATACCGCAGCGTCCTTCATTAGACAACACATGACACAGCAACTGATTCTGGACTTGTTACCGCGCTCTGCGCCCACGCTGGAGAACTTCGTTGCCGGCGAAAACGGTGCCGCGCTTGACGCATTGCGGCACTGGGAGCCCGGACGCGCTATTTACCTGTGGGGCGCCCCCGGCGTAGGCCGTAGCCATTTGCTGCAGGCTGTCTCGGCCCGGCCCGACGCGCTTTACCATGGGCCCGGGTCAAGTCCCGCCATAATCAAGAATATAGCCACCGGGGAGCTGCTGCAGCACAAGCTCATTGCCATCGATAATGTCGAACTCCTGGACGATGACGGGCAAGCGGCCTTGTTTGCCCTGTACAATCGCTGGCGCGAGGTTGCCGCGGCAAGGCACGGTTTTGCGCTGATCCTGGCAGGCGATCGCGCTCCCATGGCGATGCCGGTACGTGAAGACCTGCGTACCCGCCTGGGCTGGGATCTGGTGTTCCGCCTGGAGCTGCTTTCCGACCAGGATCGCGCCGAAGCCCTGAAAGCCCGGGCCGCGGAACGAGGCCTGCTGCTTTCGCCCGAAGTAATAAGCTGGGTTCTGACCCACTATGCCCGGGACATGGGCCGCCTGACCTCGCTGATCGATGCGCTGGACCGCTATTCGCTGGAAAAGCACCGGGCCATTACCTTGCCTCTATTGAAAGACCTGCTGGCCTCCAGCCAGACCCGATAATTACTTGCGATCCGAATGACAACCCCTAAACGCCTGGCCCTGTTTGACCTCGACCACACCCTGCTTCCGCTGGACAGCGACTATCAGTGGGCCGACTTCCTGGCGCGCACCGGCCGGGCAGGCGATCCGATCGAAGCCCGGCGGCGCAATGACGACCTGATGGAACGCTATAACGCGGGCGTTCTTTCCGCTGAGCAGTCGGCTGAATTCATGCTCGGCTTGCTGACCGGACCCTCGCCGGCCGAACTTGCCGACTGGCAGGAAGTCTTCATGCGGGAAGTGGTGACACCGGCAATTCTGCCCGTCGCTGTCGACCTGGTTCGCGAACATCGTGATAGCGGCGACTTGTGCGCCATCGTGACGGCGACAAACGAATTCGTCACGGCGCCCATCGCGCGCGCATTCGGCATCGAGCACCTGATTGCGACCGTGCCCGAAATGCGCGACGGCCGCTACACCGGACGTATCCAGGGAGTGCCCAGCTTCCAGGCCGGGAAAGTGACCCGCGTGCAGCAATGGCTGGAATCGATGGGACTGACACTGGCCGGTTTTGACAACACCTTCTTTTACAGCGACTCCCCGAACGACCTTCCTCTTCTCGAAGTCGTCACGCATCCCGTCGCCACCAACCCCAGCCCGGTTCTGCGCGAAGTCGCCGGACAACGTGACTGGAAAATCCTTGACCTGTTCGAGGACATGCAGGACGCAAAGTCTTAAAATACATTCATGCTTACAGAAACAATAAAAAACTTTGTCGGCCGGCTATTCGCCACGCCGCGCCGTGGACCCGAACGGTTTTCCCGGGAAAAACACGGCATCGACCGGCGCAACGTCTCGCGCCATGCCATCAAGGTGTGCGAAGTGCTGCACAATGAAGGCTACTCGGCCTACATCGTGGGCGGAGCGGTGCGCGACCTTATCGTAGGGCTGGAACCCAAAGACTTCGACGTTGCGACGAACGCAACGCCGAATCAGATCAGGCCGCTGTTTCGCCGGGCCCGCATTATCGGGAAGCGTTTCCAGCTGGTCCATGTGGTGTTCGGACAGGAAATCATCGAGACGTCTACATTCCGCGCGCCGGCCTCGGTCGAGCAGGAAACCGATGAACATGGCCGTATCCTGCGCGACAATTTGTTCGGCACGCACGAAGAAGATGCGGCAAGGCGCGACTTCACGCTCAACGCCTTGTATTACGACCCGCTTACCGAAGAAGTCATCGACTACCATCGGGGCTTGCCCGACCTGAAAAAACGGGTCGTGCGCATGATAGGCGATCCCGAGACGCGCTATCGCGAAGATCCGGTGCGCATGCTGCGCGCGCTGCGCTTTGCCGCCAAGCTCAGCGCCACGATAGATCCAGCCTCACGCGAACCCCTGGTGCGCATGGCTCATCTCATCGAAAACGTGCCGTCCTCGCGCCTGTTCGACGAAATACTGAAACTGCTCACCTGCGGGCACGCCATGGACTGCCTGCGCCAGCTCCAGGCCGTCGGATTGCACCAGAGTGTGCTGCCATCCATGGAACTGACCTTCAAGGAAGAAGGCGGCGAGGAGTTCGTCGAACTGGCCCTGGCCCGCACCGATGCGCGTGTACGCGCCGGTAAAACCATCAGCCCCAGTTTTCTGTTTGCCGCCCTGCTCTGGAAACTGGTCAACAAGCGCTGGCAAAAGATTTGCGCCGAAGGAGAACATCCGGCTCAGGCGCTCATGCAGGCGGCCGACTCCGTCGTGGCGGAGCAGACACGCAAGCTGGCCATACAGCGGCGCTTCCAGGCGGACATGCGCGAGATCTGGTTCATGCAGGCCCGCTTCGAGCGCGCCAACGCCAAAACGATCTGGCGCATGATAGAGCAGCCGCGCTTTCGCGCCGCGGTCGACTTCCTGCAACTGCGTGCCGAAGCCCATGAAGTAGACAGCGTTCAAGCCCAATGGTGGATGGATCTGGCCAATGCCGACGATTCGACCCGAGCCGAAATGATAGAGGCTCACGAGGCCGAAAACCGCAGCAGGTCCACTGGGACGCGCAAGCGCCGCAACCCGCGCAGACGGCCCCCTGCCCAGGCCAGCAGGCCATAGGCGTGACGGCGGGCGGCGATGCATGAACATGCGACGGTATATGTAGGCCTGGGCGCCAACCTGGGCAACGCCAGGACTTGTGTAGAACAGGCGGCGGCGCAGCTGGCAACATGGCCTGGCGTGAGCCGGTTCGTGTTGTCGCCTCTGTATCGCAGTGCGCCGGTCGGTTCCAGCGGGCCCGACTACGTCAATGCGGTCGCGCGGTTCGATACCAACCTTTCGGCAAACGACTTGCTGCACATATTGCAAAGCCTCGAACTCTCGCACGGGCGCGTACGCCCGTATCGAAACGCACCGCGCACGCTCGACCTGGACTTGCTGCTGTACGGCACTCGGGCAATCCAGGAACCCGACCTCATCGTGCCGCATCCCAGAATGCACGAACGCGCCTTTGTGCTCCGGCCTCTCGCCGATCTCGCGCCCGATATGCTGCTGCCTCAGGGCCCGATACAAGCCCTGCTGGATGCCTGTTCGGATCAGGCGCTGAGCCCCATCACCGACTGAAACGGAGGAGCCGCTTCAGCCGGCCTGCCTCAAGATGTGCCTGGCCCGCTCTATGACAGGCGCGTCGACCATTTTGCCGTCCATCTGGAAAGCGGATGAGCCGGTGGAATCGGCAATCTCCATGATGCGCCTTGCCCAATCGGCGTCGGCCGCCGTAGGCGCGAATGCGGCATGAATCGTAGCGATTTGCTTGGGATGTATGCACAACATTCCGCCGAAACCCATGTCGCGCACCTGCCGGGCGATATGGGTCAAGCCGTCGTGATCGGAGAAGTCG
>JAKFDW010000013.1:0-5691 GCA_036675955.1 Orrella sp.
CTGCGTGCTGCCGGCCCATATTACCGGCTCGAAATTTTTGACCGCATCGTAAGGCATCTTATCCCGGTATAAACCGGGTAAGGCGGAAAAAGGCAAGGGGGTAATGAGCAAGGTATAGCCGTCGGGATCGGCCTTTGCCACGGTAGAGTTCCCGATAAGTGTATTTCCGCCGGGTCGATTTTCGACGACGACAGTTTCGTCCCACTTTTTCGTCAGAAACTCACTGGCGGTTCTGGCCAGTGTGTCGTTGAAGCCGCCAGGCGGGTAGGGCACGACCAAACGAACCTGTTTTTCAGGGTAGGCGTCTGCCGTACTCGCCAGTACCGCAGCGTTGGCGGATAGCGCTAGACACGCGCCGGTCAGGAATATTGATAGCTTTTTCATGTTGTGTCTCCTCGGCCCTTCGGCCTTTGTTTTAGAATTTCACTACATAGCCCGGTCCGTCGATTGAAGGGAAATCTTTGAATATGGCCTCGTCGACCTCTACCCCCAGGCCTGGACCGGACGGAGGCTCTACGCAACCGTCGGCACCGATCTGAAAGGTGGTGCCGAACATGTCCCGGAAGGGGTTGAATTGCGATACGCATGCCTCGAAATAGCCTGCATTCTCGGTGGCTGCCAAAAAGTGCAGCGTCGCCGCATGATTCAATCCGGTGGCGGAGCTGTGAGCGTGTACGGGAATCCGGAACGCGGAAGCCAGGGCCGCTATACGGATGCCTTCGGTAATGCCCCCGGTTTTGGAAAGATCAGGTTGCCATACCTGCACGGCGCCTGCCTCCAGCATTTGTGCGAATTCGAAGCGTGTGAAATGGTTTTCGCCAGCGGCAATGGGCACGAGCGACGTGATGCGTGCCGCTTCACGATACGAGGCAAAGTCATTGCAAGCGAAGGGCTCTTCCAGCCAGCCCGCTTTGATATCAGCCAGTGCAGGCAGTACGCGCCGTACCTGTGCGATGGTGTATGCCGTGTTGGCGTCGCCTAGAATATCTATGTCGTCGCCGAGCACTTTGCGCACATGCGTCGCTCGTTCTATATCGTCCTTTACGGTATCGCCCAGGCGAAGCTTGACTGCTTTGTAGCCGGCATCCACATAACCCTGTGCTTCTTCGGCCAACGCTGCCGCAGGTTGATAGCCCAGGGAAATGCCGCCAGCATAGGCGGGAATGCGATGATGCGAACCGCCCAATAATTCATATAAAGGCATATTGGCGGCTTTGCCGCGTATGTCCCACAAGGCCATGTCGATGCCGGAGTGGGCAAGGGCGGCTCCCGCACCGAGTCCATGGCTGGAGAACTGCATGCGATGTACGCGTTGCCACGCCCCTACCACGTCGGTGGCGTCCATACCCTGCAGCATTGGCGCCAGCGTGTTATGGATCAGGCTGATGATGGCGCCGGGACTGCGGCCCGGGTGCGATTCGCCGTAGCCGGTGATTCCTTCCGAGGTCTCGACGCGGATGATAATGGCATCGCGCTTTAGCGTGCTGCCTACGCCCATGGTGACTGTCTTGCCTTCCGGAAGGCGGTAAGACAACGGTATGGCCGTGATGCGGGTTATTTTCATTATGTCTCCTGATGGATGTAAATGTCGGCATTGACAACGTTGGCGGGGCGTTCGCCGCGGATCAGCGCAAGCTGTGTTTGTACGGCCAGCATTCCCATGGCGCGTTCCGCGTCCAGCGTCATGCCCGCCAGATGAGGTGTAAGCATCACGCGAGGGTGGGCCCGCAAGCGGCTTGCGGCCGGCAGGGGCTGCACCTCGAATACGTCAAGGGCGGCTGAAGCGATCTGACCTGATTCCAGCGCAGCAATCAGATCCGCCTCATTGACCACCGGTCCGCGGGCTACGTTGATCAACATGGCGCCGGGCTTGGCATGAGCCAGCAATTCCGCATTGATCATGCCTCTGGTTGCCTCGGTCAATGGACAAGCAAGGACAACGAAGTCACTTGCTGAAAATAAGGATTTCAAGTCGGCCCCGTTTACGTGCGCAGGCAACCTGGATGGGGTCCGGGTGTGGGCGATGACCTGCATGCCAAAACCATGAAAGACGATTTCTGCTATCCGCTTGCCAATTGCGCCATAGCCGACAATCCCGACACAACGGTTTTTCAGTTCGAAGGTAAGTGCGCCGGCATTGCGACGGGAATTCCAGTTGCCGTCCCGCACGTTCTTGTCGAATTCGGCATAGCGGCGGGTGGAGGCCAGCATGGCGCCTATGGCATATTCGGCTACGGAATTTGCATTGACTTCCGGCGTGTTCGCCACTGGGAGCTTTTTCGCCGTGGCGGCAGCAACTGGAATGAAATCCAGGCCGACGCCATGGCGCACTATGCCGCGCAAGTCGTGTTGCCCGTCAAGAATATCGCCGGGTAGCTGGCGTCGGACGATCAGTCCCTGGGCATCGACAAGCGCGGCGCGCAAGGCGGCGTTAGCCTCGTCTGGAGATAACGCCGGGTCGAGGATCGTTACCTCGGCGTGTTCGCACAAATAGCGGTAGGCATCCGGGTGAATCCGGTCAGTCAGAACGATCAGAGGCCTTGCGATGACGGGATTCATGCGGACCCGCCGTTGCAGGGGCTGGTGCCATGCTGTGCGCTCATTCTTGTCTCCTCGGGGAACCAGAATACCGCCGACGCCTAGTCAGTCACGGGAACGGTTCTGATAAATTGTATGATGAATATATCACACAAAAAACGAGGATGGCAGCTTAATTTGTCGTCGGCCAAGATTGCATATATGCAGCCTCCGGGGAATCTGTCAGGATTTTGGGCTGCGCTTGATATTCTTCTGCTCGCGCACCACAGCACCGAGACTGGCGCGTGCCAGCCTGTGGGCGGCTGCTCCGCTGGCCCCGCTCCAGTAGCTTTCGTCTACGGTCTCTATTCGGCGTGCCGTGTTCTCCATGTGGCGAAAAGCCGCCGACCTGGCTTCATTGACGTCCCGCGCTTCAATGGCCGCCCGTATGGATTCATGTTCGCTGCGCACGTCGTCGGCGAGGTCGGTTCGCTGAGCTTCGTTGCCCCGCGTCACGCGGATGGCATCGTGCAACGCCCTGGTCAGCAGGCCCAGCAGTTCGGTGTAATGTGGATTGCCGGTCGCTCGGGAAATTGCAATGTGGAATGCCAGGTCTTCGGCAACGCCGTCTCCGCCGCGCTCCACGGCCTGATCAATATTCGCCAGCGCCTTGTTGATCTCAGCCATCTGCGTGTCGCTGCGCCGCTCGGCGGCGAGTGCCGCCATTTCGGCCTCGATTCCGCGGCGTAATTCGATAATGCGCAGCACGCCTCTGGCGGGGTTGGCGTCCGGAAGTCCCAGGCGGAACGCTTCACTGGTTTTCGGGTTCAGTACTACCGTACCGCTGCCCTGGCGCGTCTCGACAAGGCCTTCGGACTTGAGCCGGGAGATTGCCTCGCGTATCACCGTACGGCTGACGCCATACTCCTGTGTCATGAATTGCTCGGTGGGCAGCCTGGCATTGACTGGATATGCACCGCTGCGTATCTGGTTTTCCAATATTTCGGTAACCCGGTCAGCCAGCGTCTTCTCCGCGGGTACTTTATCTTCTTGATAGTTGCTTTGAGACTTGACCATGTTCGCGTTTCCTATACCGTATAGGAACATAATACCATTTTCATGAATTTGATTGACAAACTTATCATATAAATTAGTATTATAAATAGATCAATATTCGAGATGGCAAGAAGATGAATCGTCCTGGATTTCCACGCGCTTACCTATGTCGACGTTTCACGCCTGCGGTAGAAGCCGCTATTCAGGAGCGCTATGATCTACGCGTAAATGAAGACGACTCCATACTGGCGGCCGACCAGATCATCGCAAACGGCAGGGGAGCGCAGGTTCTGTTTGTGAGCGCCACCGAGAATATTTCGGCAGAGGTATTGCAGACGTTGTCGCCGACCCTGAAGTATGTCGCGACATTGTCGGTGGGTTATGACCACATTGACATGAGTGCCGCACGGGCGTTGGGGATTCATATTCTTCATACGCCCGATGTGTTGAGCCACGCTTGCGCGGAAATCGCCATGATGCTCATGCTGAACGCTTGCCGGCGCGGTTACGAGGCGGATCGCATGGTGCGAAGCAGGCAGTGGCCCGGCTGGAGCCCGACGCAGCTTCTTGGAATGGGACTTACAGGGAAGCGATTGGCGATCTTCGGAATGGGAAGAATTGGCCGCGAAATTGCAGCGCGAGCCCGTCCGTTCGGTTTGGAAATTCATTATCACAATCGTACCCGGTTGTCGCCCGAGCAGGAGTCCGGTGCAGTCTTTCATGCCACGCTGGACGAGGCGGTAAAGGTAGCCGACATTCTGATGATTGCGGCTCCGGGTTCTCCTGAGATCAAAGGTGCAATAAATGCCAGCCGTATTGCCGCGTTGCCCGCCAATGCTGTCGTGGTTAACATTTCCCGAGGGGATCTGATTGTGGACGATGCGCTAATCGCAGCACTGGTTTCCCGCCGCGTCTTCGCGGCCGGATTGGATGTATTCGCCAATGAGCCCCTGGTCGATGCGCGCTATTGCACATTGGACAACGTATTTCTTTCGCCCCATATAGGAAGCGCAACCCATGAAACCCGGGATGCAATGGGGTGGCTCCTGGTCGACGGCCTTGACGACCTGCGGCACGGTCGTACACCCCCCAACCTTCTCGCATGATCACTTCAAAGGATTAACCATGAAACTTGATCGCCCAACGCTTTTTCGCCAGCAATGTCACGTGGCAGGACGATGGATAGACGCCAGCGATGGAAATTCCATTCCGGTCAGCAATCCCGCCGATGGCAGTGTCCTGGGCAGCGTGCCCAAGCTGACCGCCGCCGATGTACGAAAAGCCATTGAAGCGGCCAACGCCGCCTTGCCGGCCTGGCGGGAAAAAAGCGGAAAGGAACGCTCCAGCCTGATCAGGCGTTGGTACGACCTGTGCATGGCGCATCAGGAAGACCTGGCGACCATACTCACCCTGGAGCAAGGCAAGCCCTTGAAAGAGTCGCGCGGCGAAATCGCCTACGGTTCCTCTTTTCTCGAATGGTTTGCCGAAGAGGCCAAGCGCACTTATGGCGACGTGATCCCGGCAGCGACCAGCGACAAGCGCATTATTGTGATCAAGCAGCCGGTAGGAGTCGTTGCGGCCATCACTCCGTGGAATTTCCCCAATGCCATGATCACCCGCAAAGCGGGAGCGGCACTGGCTGCCGGTTGCACGATTGTGGTGAAGCCGGCCACCGCCACTCCTTATTCGGCCCTGGCGCTGGCCGAGCTGGCCGCGGAGGCCGGCATACCGGCTGGCGTATTCAACGTCGTGACGGGTAATTCGTCGGTGGTCGGGGGCGAACTTACCGGCAATCCCTTGGTGCGCAAGCTGTCCTTCACGGGCTCCACCAGCGTGGGCAAGGAACTCATGGCCCAGTGCGCTCCCACCATGAAGAAAGTATCAATGGAGTTGGGGGGCAATGCGCCATTCATCGTGTTCGACGATGCGGACCTTGAGCAGGCGGTTGCGGGCGTCATGGCGTCGAAGTTTCGAAATGCGGGACAGACTTGCGTGTGCGCCAACCGGATCTTTGTACAGGAAGGCATCTACGACGCATTCGCGGCCCGCTTGAAAGAAGTGGTGGAAAGCCAGAAAGTCGGCAATGGCATGACGGACAACGTAGACCTTGGCCCCTTG
>JAKFDW010000014.1:0-3811 GCA_036675955.1 Orrella sp.
GTTGGGCGTGGCGCTTGCTGTAACAGGCGTGATGGCTGCGTCAACGCTGGCGCATGGGCAGGTCGCTATCGAGGCAGGCAATCTCGCAGCGAAAAATCCACCGACAGCCACTTCCGGGCCAGGTAAACAAGCCGCAACCGCCCAGCCCAAGGCCGTGGTCACTCAAGCAAGGGCTCCGATCACCGGCAAGGTCGAATTGGCGCCGCAAATCACCCTCTCGGAGGGCAAATCCACCCTGATGCGCCTGCCCTCCCCGGCAACACGGCTTTCCGTGGGTGACGCGCGAATCGCCGATGTGATTCTGCTCAACCCCAGCGAGCTGTACATGCTCGGCAAGTCTGTTGGCTCCACCAACCTCATCCTCTGGAACAAGGCCAACGATGCGACCATCATCGACATCGCTGTCGGCATGGACACCGTGGCGCTGCGCTCGCGGCTCGAGCAGATGTTCGCCAGCGAAAAAGATCTCAAGATCACAACGGCAGCCGACACCCTGATCCTCTCCGGCATGGTGTCCGATGTGGTCAAGGCGGATCAGATCCTTTCGGTCGCCAATGCCTACGTGCAGCGCAGCTCGCGCGGTGGGCAGGCTGGCGGCGCAGCGGGAGGCTCGGCGGGCGGCCAGCAGTCCGACAGTGCCAAGGTCGTCAACATGCTCTCCATCGCTGCGCCGCAGCAGGTCATGCTGGAAGTGCAGGTGGCTGAAGTATCCAAGACGCTGGCAGACCAGTTGGGGGCCAGTATCGGCGGCCGCAAAACAACTGGAAGCTGGACCTACACCTTGCTGTCCAACCTGCTCACCGGCGCCGCCAGCAGTGTCGGAGCCTTCAAGAACAGTGGAAATTTTTTAACCATTGATGCACAAAAAGGCGATGGCCTGCTCAAGATATTGGCCGAACCCACGATCATGGCCATCAGTGGCCAGGAAGCCAGCTTTCTGGCGGGCGGGAAAATCTTCATACCCGTCAGGTCAGGCAACAACGGTGAAATCTCGCTGGAAGAGAAAGAATTCGGCGTTTCGGTGAAGTTTCTGCCCACCGTCCTGGAAGGCGGCCGCATCAACCTCAAAGTCGCACCCGAGGTGTCGGATTTGAACCGCCAGGGCGTTGGCATTTCGCTCACCGGTTCGAGCACCACGGCAATTTTGCCTTCATTCACCACACGTCGCGCAAGCACCACCGTGCAGCTATTCGATGGCCAAAGCTTCGCCATCGGCGGCCTGATCAAGAACAACGTCACAACCAACATCAACGCCTTCCCGCTGCTCGGCGAAGTACCCGTGCTTGGCGCGCTGTTTCGCAGCAGCGACTTTCAGACCGACAGGTCAGAACTGGTGTTTATTGTGACCCCGCACCTGGTCAAACCACTGCCGGCAGATTACAAACTGCCGACCGACCCTTACATCGAGCCCAGCCGCTCCGAGTTCTTCCTGGGCGGAAAAATGGAAGGCGCCGCGCCACCGGAAGACAAGAAACCGGATGGTTCTGCAACCGGCTTTGAAGTTAAATAAAGGAGGGCCATCATGAAACGCACTCACCTCTCTACCGCCAGCACCTTGTGCGGGCTGTGTGGACTATTGCTTGCAGTCTCGGGCTGCGTATCGACAACGCCGAATCTGGACCATGATTTTGGCAAGTCTGTCTCCCTGCTCAAAGCGCAGCAAATACTTAACCCCGAAGCTTCACGCAACACCGATCCCGTGAAAGGGATCGATGGCAAGGCAGCCAAGAGCGGTTATGACGAATACCAGAAGTCATATAAAGCGCCTACACCGCTAACCCCTTTGAGCATCAACGTAGGGCAATAGGGCAATAGTGCGTTGCATTAAACCCCGTCGAAGAGGTGAGGACAATGAAAACGACATCGGGATATCGAAAAAGTGAGCGGGGCGCCGTTGCCATCATCTTCGGCCTGACCGTTGTCGTCCTGTTTGCGATGGGCGGCGTTGTTCTTGACCTCGGCCACCTTTATATTGCCAAGGCGGAACTGCAAAATGCCGCGGATGCTGCGGCGCTGGCGGGTGCGAAGGACCTCAACGAAACCACCCCCGGCATAGACGCTGCGGTCGCCACGGCACAAACGATATCGGCAAAGAACAAATATAACTTTTCTACCGACGTGACGCTGGCCTTGGCGAACATTGAGTTTGGCCCCAGCCCGGACGGCCCCTGGTCCAGCGTTGCCGCGGCGCGGGCCGCTCCGCAAGGCATGACCTTCATCAAGGTGGATACCGGGCTCAAGGTACTTGGCACTTATCTGATGCGCGTCGCAGGCGTCGATACCGTGAGCACATTTGGCCTGGCCGTCGCCGGTCGTTTTGTCAACAACGTCACCCCCATCGGCGTATGTGCCATCGATCCGGCCAACAAAACTGCAAAATATGAATATCCTCCGCCACCAGATGGCACAGGTTTAACTGAGCTTGTCGAATTTGGATTCCGGCGCGGCGTAACCTACAACCTTTTCGGTTTGAATCCGCTGGCCGGCGGTCCCTCCGATCCGTATTTACTCAACCCGGTCGACTCCCCACCCAGCGCATGTAATCCCGCGAATTCCAGCGCCGACTTTACGGCGCCTTTCATGTGTTCCGGGACCAGCGCCGTCGTCTCCGCCGGCTCAGGCAAGGTGTATACAAACACCGGCTTGACTTCCGCGTTGGCAGCGTCCCTTAATTCGCGATTCAATTACTATTCAGGACCTTCCAAGTGCATCCCAGCGTCCGCCCCGCCCGATGTAAACATCAAGGAATACCCGTGCAGGGGCACGGCCGACCCGACGTGCGTCAATACCAGTAATCCGAGTGTTCCTATCCCGCCCCCGGTTAAGTGGATGGAACAGGGCGGAACCGACAATATTCCTAATAGGGAGTTCGTGGCCTTAGCCGGGCCAAAGCCGAATTACCAACTGCCATCATCAACCCCGTCGGTGCCAGCTCCGAGCTCGACATTCGCCCAATTTCCTGATTATGGTGTGCTATGGTCTTACGGCCCCGCCTACCAGTTCGACGCCACCCCTACCTCAAAGGTCGGGGCCGCCATCACACCTGAACAGGCAAATCTGAATCCGATGTACAGCACGGCTTTCCCCACCGCTGTTCCCTACTTTAATACTGATACGACGAGCCCCGAACCTTATCCCACGACTGCGGGTGCCGGCTTTCCTGCTGGCACCCCCGCTGCCCCCTACAACCAAACAAGCGGGCCTTACTTCCAGTCTGGTGGCGCATCAGGCGTGCGCAATCGCCGCATTCTCAATATCGTTCTGGTCGATTGCACCGTGGCTCCCGTTGGTCCCGCGGCTTGCGGTGAAATGACAGCCGTCGGTGTCGGCAAATTCTTCATGCAGGTCAAAGCCGACTTCACCGGTGGTCCAACCAGACAATTGAGCGTGGAATTTGCCGGACTGGTCAGTCCGGTTCCAACGTCCGTCATCAAGCTCTATAAGTGACTACCGTGATGCATAAGTCATCCGCTTTGCTAATAAGAGACGTACCGAGAATGCACGCACGGAGCCAGTGTGGCGGTGCGGCGGTGGAATTCGCCCTGATCCTTGCCTTGCTCATCAGTATTCTGGCCGGGATTTTCGAATTTGGCCGCGCTTTCTGGTACTACGATGCGCTGACCAAGGCCACGCGGGATGGGGCACGCCTGATGTCGGTCACGGACAAGGCAACCCTCAACACAGCAGATACTGGCGGTATAGCATTAACAAAAACGCTAGTGGTCAACGCCGTGACAAGCGCGGGCGTACCCGATTTCGCGCCTGGAAACGTTGAGGTGACTTGCCTCGATGCGACTTTCGCCGACGCCAC
>JAKFDW010000015.1:0-7712 GCA_036675955.1 Orrella sp.
ATCAGTTCGGCGCAATACCTGCGGTATCGATTACCTTTTTCCAGCGGGCCAGCTCTTCGGCCTGGAACTTCTCGAATTCCTCGGGCGTATTGCCGACGATCTCGAAGCCTACGCCCAACAGGTTGGGCTTGACGGATGGATCGTTGATGGCTTCGACCACGCCATCACGCAACTTGTTGCGCACGTCGGCTGGCAGGCCTTTGGGCGCGGCCACCGCTTGCCAGGAATTCACCACCACATTCTTGACGCCCGCCTCTTCCATGGTGGGTACATCGGGCAGCAAAGGCGAGCGCTTTTCGCCCGTTACCGCCAGGGCCTTCATCTTGCCCCCACGGATATGGCCGATGACGGCGTTCAGATTCTGGAACGAGTAGGCTACCTGCCCGCCCATCAGATCGGCCTGAGCGGGCGCACCGCCTTTATATGGAACGTTCACGCCTTTGGTGCCGGTTTCCTGCCAGAACAGTTCTGCGGTCAGGTGATCCGATGAACCATTGCCCGAGGTTGCGAAGGTGACTTCATCGGGATGCTGCTTCATGTACTTGACGATATCTGCGACCGTGTCGCCGCCCTTGGCGGCTGGGCCGGCGACCAGCACGTTAGGTGCCTGGACCGCCACGGTGATCAGGTCAAGATCTTTGGTGGGATCGTATTGCAGGGATTTTTGCAGATGCGGGTTCACCACGAATACAGACAGCGACGAGACCAACAAGGTGTATCCATCGGGCGCTGCACGTGAAACCTGGGTGGCGCCAATGGCGCCTGTCGCGCCTGGCTTGTTTTCTATAGGAAAAGGTTGGCCGAACTTGGTGGCCAATTTTGCACCGATGATCCGGCCAATATTATCCGTGGAGCCACCCGGGGGGAACGGCACAACAATGGTCACCGGGCGCGTGGGATAGTCGGCCGCCTGCGCGAAGGTTGTGGCTGCCAACAAAGCCGCAGCTAATACATATTTAAACTTCATCACCATGTCTCCTCGACTGTTAACGTTAACATTTTTTGTTAATAATAACGTAAGGCTAGACTGCGCCACTAAAATATTAGATCGTGGTTTACCCGCATACCAAACGTGGCTACGTGCTGTCCCGTTCCATGATGGAAAAGCCGATATCGACAATCCGCGCGCCCGGGTCCAGCCCATCGGCGCGCGCAATAATGAAATCCGCCGCCCGTGTGCCTATGGCGCTGCCGTCTATGCGCACAGTGGTCAAGGAAGGATACAGGCTAGCCGCGAAATCAAGGTCGCCAAAGCCGACCACGGCCAGTTGTTGCGGCACCCGAAGCCCACGCGCCTGGGCCTCGGTCAGCACCCCCAGGGCCAGCATATCGGAACTGCAGAAAACACTATCGACGTCCGGAAAGTCGCGCAACAGCTGAGATAAACCGGACCGCCCGATGGCGAGCGTGGTGGGCGCAGGCAGACTCAGGTGCCGCACGGGCCCTATTTCCAGTTCGGCCGCACGTTGAATAAAAGCGTTGCTGCGCCGTGTCGCACGGACGTCTTCTGCGGAAAGCAATGCCGGACGCCGAAACCCACGGCGGTGGAAAAACTCGCACACTTTTATGCCGACTTGCTCATGCGAAAAGCCCACCAGCATATCGATGGGCGTATCGCTGAGGTCCCATGTTTCAACGACTGGAATGCCCGCGGCTCGCAATCGCTTGCAGCCCTGGTCGGAATGCAGGACACCCGTCAGAACGATGCCATCCGGACGGCGCCCGATCAGCGCGTTCAACAGAGCGTCTTCCTGAAGCTCGCCATCGTAACCGCTTTGTCCCAGTATCAGCTGGTAGCCATGGGCAGTGAGCTTTTGCGTCAAGGCCTGTATCGTTTCGGAAAATACCGGCCCGGACAGCGTCGGTATCAGCGCTGCAACCAGTCGCGCGCTCTTTTTTGCATTCAGGCCTTTGGCCAACAGGTTGGGCACATAGCCTGTCTGTTCCACCGCTTGCAAAACCCGGGCAAGCGTCGATGAGGACAGTTGGTCCGGACTGTTCAGCGCACGCGACACGGTGATCGCCGAGACGTTGGCGACCCGGGCTACGTCATGAACGGTCACGCTGTTCGAACTTCGATAAGGTGGCATCATCAAAAAGCCAATAATGGTTTAACAGGCATAATATCGATTGTACCGACCGGGCGCGCCTGCCCTTTCGGCCCGCGGCATCTTTACGTGGCACCATGACTTCCAGCAATTCGCCCTACAAAAGCAAGGGCGGCTTTCGCCGCCTGTTCAAAGCCTTGCGCTACTCAGCGCAAGGCTTTGGCGCCGCATTCAAGCACGAAGCGGCTTTTCGTCAAGAACTGTTGCTGATCGTGGTCCTCACGCCAGTCGCCATCTGGATCAGCCGCAGCATGGGCGAAATGCTGCTACTGGTCGGAACGATGTTGTTCGTCCTGATCATAGAGCTCCTGAATTCCGCGCTGGAAGCGCTGGCAGATAGCATCACCGTCGAGCATCACCCCATGATAGGGCGCGCGAAAGACCTGGGCAGTGCAGCCGTCATGCTCTCGATCGCGCTGTGCGTCCTGGCCTGGCTGTGCATTATCACCGCTCATGTCCAGGCGTCGGCCTGATACCGTAATACCTTTAAAACTTGCGACATACTCATGATCTTTACACAGAAACTCGAACACGCCTGGGCCACCTCCAATTCCATGCTAATGGTTGGACTCGACCCCGACCCGCAACGCTTTCCGGCCGAGCTGCAAGGTCGCCCGAATGCGATTTTCGAGTTCTGTCGTGCAATCGTCGACGTGACGGCACAGTATGCATGCGGCGTAAAACCGCAGATCGCCTACTTTTCGGCCATGCGGGCCGAAGACCAGCTGGAAGCGCTGTGCGAATATATCCATGAACACCATCCCGACCTTCCTATCGTGCTGGACGCCAAGCGCGGCGATATCGGATCCACTGCGGAACAATACGCCCGGGAAGCTTACGAACGCTATCAGGCGGACGCGGTCACGGTCAGTCCCTACATGGGGTTCGACACGATACAGCCTTATCTGGCCTGGAACAGCAAAGGCGTTATCATCCTGTGCCGCACGTCCAATAAAGGCGGCTCCGATCTACAGTTCATCGAATCCAAGGACGACACCCCTCTGTACCTGCATGTCGCGGGACTGGTTGCGGATCACTGGAATACTAATGGCCAGTGTGCGCTGGTCGTGGGCGCAACGTTTCCGGAAGAGATTGCCCGGGTGCGCGAACGCGTGGGCGACATGCCCTTGCTGGTGCCCGGCATAGGCGCACAAGGCGGCGATATCCCGTCCACCGTCAAGGCGGGCTGCAACAGCAAAGGAACTGGCATGATGATCAACTCGTCGCGCGCAATCTTGTATGCCAGCGGCGGCGACGACTGGCGCGAAGCCGCGGCGCTGGCTGCCCGCGCCACGCGGGACGCGATTAACGCTGCTCGATAAAACTGATGGTGGTTTCCAGAGCAAAGGCAACCGATGCATTGCGTATCTGCCTGCGGTCGCCCTCGAACACTTTGGTCATGGCACGCGTGACGATACCCTCGGAAGTGCGTCGGGCAAATCCGAAACACACCATTCCCACAGGCTTGCCCTGCGTACCGCCATCGGGCCCGGCAATACCCGTGGTGGATACGGCAAGATGCGCGTCCGCCGCTACAGTGAGCACGCCCGAAGCCATCTCCATGGCGGTTTCCTCGCTGACCGCGCCGAAGCGCTCCAGCGTATCGATGCTGACCTGAAGTTCCTCTGCCTTGGCCGCGTTGCTGTACGTGACATATCCGCGATCAAACCACTGGCTGGACCCCGGCGTGTCGGTCATCGCCGCCGCAAGCAGGCCGCCGGTGCAGGATTCGGCGCAGGCGAACATCAAGCCATGATCGAGCAAAAGCTGCCCGAGAATCGGCGCGTAGGTCAGCGGTTCGTTGTTGCTCATGGAAACACCTCAAGTCTGACGAGAATGGCGATTACCAGCAAGCTGTAGGCCGCTGCCACGATATCGTCCCACATAACGCCAAAGCCGTTCTTGAAATGGCGATCAAAAAAATTGATAGGCGGCGGCTTGATGATATCGAAAAATCGGAACACGACAAAGGCCAAGACTTGCGCCTCAAGGGACTCGGGCGTAAGCCAGAGCACCAGCCAAAAGGCCACTATCTCGTCCCACACCATGCCGGCGTCGTCCGCCCTGCCCATTTCCTTGCCGACTCGATGGCAGCTCCAGCAGCCCAAGGCAAAAGCGGCGGGCAGCAACACGGCAATGTAAACATCCGGCAGGCGTGAAACAGCCAACACCCAAAGCAGCCAAGCCAGCAAAGTGCCCCAGGTACCCGGCGCCGGACGAATCAGGCCACTGCCCAGCCCAAACGAAATCATGCGTGGAAACGATTGGAAAACCCAAGCGGCACTGGGCTTGAAAGCGGATTCAGCGCGAGGATCAGTGTCGATGGCCGGCATACAAAGGTCTAAAAGATTCCGTGAATGAAACGTCAGGAAAAATGATCGAAACCGGCGCGGTCCAGCAGAATGATTGCCGAGCCCGGGCCCATCACGCGCAAACCGGGCTGGGCCACTATTGCACCCACGCGGCTCGCCTGTACCGATGCGCCACGCGCCATGGCCTCGATGCGCGGCCTGGCATCTGCCGCAGCGGTGAAACAAAGTTGATACACGTCGCCGCCCGACAATACGGCGTCCTGAAGCAATGCATCGTCCAGGCCGTGCAGCGCCTCCGCGACAGGCAGCGCATTGTAGACGAGCTCTGCGCCACAGTCACTAGCCATAAGGATATGGCCCAAGTCCTGCGCCAGGCCGTCGGAGATGTCGAGCGCGGCATGCGCCACCCCTGCGAGCTGCTGCGCGAAGCGCCACGGCGGCGATGGCCTTTCCAGGGCGGCACGCGTAGCGGCAAGCAAGGACGGATTCGGCGGCAGCCTGTTCTGCAGGAGACGCAAGGCGATATCGGCGGCGCCCAGCGTGCCGGTCACCCATATGTCGTCGCCCACTCGGGCAGCGCCTCGGCGCAAGGCGTGCTCAGGCCTGACTTGGCCCATGACAGTTACGCTGATGACAATGCCGCCGGAACTGCGTGTCGTGTCGCCGCCGATGAGCGGACAGCCGGACGCTTCCGCAAGCGCATAGAAACCATCGGCGAAACCCTGCAACCAGTCGTCGTTGATCCGTGGTAGAGACAGGCTCAGCAGGCAGGCCAGGGGTTGAGCACCCATGGCGGCCAGATCGGAGAGATTGACCGCCAGCGACTTATGGCCCAGTGCCGCGGGATCCACGTCGCCAAAAAAATGCCGACCTTCTATGAGAAGATCGGTACTGGTTGCCAGGTGATGTCCCTGCGCAACCGGAAACATGGCGCAGTCGTCGCCTACCCCAAGAAAGCCCGCCGGCGCGGGCCGTGTAAAGTAACGCGCTATCAAACCGAACTCGGAATTCAACACGTCCTCGGGCTATCTGGCGACGCGCGGCTAGCGGCGCGGGGCTGCCTGAACCTCGACGGGGCGGACATCAGCCGCCATTTTGTCGAGCACGCCATTGACGAACTTGAACCCGTCCGTTCCGCCAAAAGATTTGGCCAACTCGACGGCTTCGTTGATCGCGACTTTATAGGGCACTTCAGTATGATGAATGAGCTCGAAGCTGCCGATCAGCAAGATGCCATGTTCAATCGGGGACAACTCGGAGAGCGGGCGGTCGATATAAGGCATGAAGCTTTCACGCAATGATGGCGCTTCACGCAGTACGCCGTGCAGCAGCGTCTTGAACCATGTGGCGTCGGCTTCCTGGAACTCTTCGTCGTCGCGAATGTGGGCGTCGATGGCCCCGGCCTCCTGGAGGCCGGTATCGCCATGCAGCAACCAGGAATAAACACCCTGCAGCGCGAATTCGCGCGCGCGTCGCCGCGCGCTACGACTGTTGGTCCGGGGAGAAGCGTCCGAAGGCGCACCCGGCGTATTATTTGTCGTCAAAATCTTCGTCCTCGTCCTCGATGTCGTCTTCGTCGTCGTCCTCGTCTTCGTCGTCGTCCAGATCGTCTTCGGATTCGGGCTCGAGCGCGGCGACCAGGTTTGCCATTTCGACCGCGCTGCGCGCGCAATCACGGCCTTTTTCAGCCGCCCGAGACTGCGCCTGTTCGTCGGTGTCGGTGGTGAGCACGCCGTTGGCCACGGGAATGCCGGTTTCGAGCGCGACGCGGCTGATGGCCGAGGCGCTTTCATTGCTGACAATTTCGAAGTGGTAGGTATCGCCGCGAATGACCGCGCCCAGGGCGATCAGCGCATCGAATTCGAATGTTTCGGCCATTTGTGCCAAGGCGACGCCGAGCTCCAGGGCTCCGGGAACGGAGACCAGCATGACATCGCGTTCATCAACGCCCAATTCGGCCAGTTCGGCCAGGCAGGATTCCAGCTCGGCTTGCCCGACCGGCTCGTTGAAACGAGCCCGCACAATGCCTATATGCAGACCCTCTCCGTTCAGATCGGGAGACAAAGTATATGGGTTCATAGTCAGTAATTCCTGTTATTGGGTGGAAAGAGGTTCACTATCGTAACCCGTTATGGTCAGGGAAAACCCTGCCATACTGGGCATTTTTCGGGGACGCGCCAACAAGCGCGCCCGGCCTACGTTGAGGTCGCGCATGATTTGTGCGCCGATACCGTAAGTAAGCAGGCCATAGCGGCTTTCGCGATCGGCAGCCTGCCCTTCGTGGCCAGCCGGCTGGTTCCAGGATTCGAACTGGCTGAACAAGAGCTCGGAAGAGCCCTGGCAGTTCAGCATGATGAGGACTCCGGAAGGGGCCGCGGCAATCGCCTTGAGTGCGTGCGATACGCTCCAGCTATGCGAAGTCGCGCCTTCGAACAGCACGTCCAGCATATTCGAGGGTTCGTGCACGCGCACCAGCGTCTCGGTATCGGGCGTGATGGTGCCATGGACCAGCGCCAGATGAGGCGCGCCGGAGGACAGGTCGCGATAGGCCACGGCCAGGAATTCGCCCCATGGCGTCTGCATGCGCCGACTGGCCAGGCGCTCTATCATGGATTCGTGTTCGCTGCGGTACTGGATGAGGTCGGCAATGGTGCCTATTTTCAGGCCGTGCTCGCGTGCGAAGAGCTTCAGGTCGGGCAGGCGCGCCATGGTGCCGTCAGGCTTTAGGATTTCGCAGATTACCGCGGCCGGAGTAAGCCCGGCCAGGGCCGTGAGGTCGCAGCCGGCTTCGGTATGCCCGGCGCGCACCAGTACACCGCCACGCACGGCCTGGACCGGAAAGATATGGCCGGGTTGCACGAGATCGGACGGCTTGGCGTCGCGCGCCACCGCGGCCTGGATAGTGCGTGAGCGATCGGCGGCCGAGATTCCGGTATCGACGCCTTCGGCGGCCTCGATGGACATCGTGAAATTCGTGCCGAAGCGCGTGCCATTGCGGCTAGCCATGAGCGGCAAGTCGAGCTGGCGGCATCGCTCTTCGGTTAGCGTCAGGCACACCAGTCCGCGAGCATGGGTAACCATGAAATTGATGGCCTCGGGCGTGACGAATTCGGCCGCCATGACGAGATCGCCTTCATTTTCGCGGTCTTCCTCGTCAACCAATATGACTAGCCGGCCGGCTCGCAATTCGGCAACGATGTCGGTAACGGGAGAGATATCGCTGGACTCTATGGCGTTCAGATCCAGGTCGGACGGCTTGCTCATGACATGTGCTCAGTAAAAAGTTGGGTCA
>JAKFDW010000016.1:0-10698 GCA_036675955.1 Orrella sp.
TCGGGCGGAAGGTTGGGGTCAACCGCTGGGGAATCATCGAGCTGTGTCGTAATCTGACTCATTCTAGTATCCTTATTCATGCCCTTCCAGGGCATACCATTCACTGTTTTTAGCTGTGTACTATCCTATTAGCCGCGTATTATAGCGTTAGCCCGCCCCGGGGTGAAATTTTCCAAGGAAGATCACATGAGTAAAGCACGCAGTTTCCTGCAGGAATTTCAAGAGTTCGCCGTCAAGGGCAACATGATCGATCTTGCCGTCGGTGTCATAATCGGCGCGGCATTCAGCAAAATCATCGACTCCCTGGTGAAAGACATCATCATGCCGTTGGTCTCGTTCATCCTGGGCGGCCAGGTCGATTTCGCGAACCGGTTCTGGGTACTGCGGGCCCCCGAGAACTTCACCGGCCCGCAAACCCACGAGGCGCTGACCAGGGCCGGTGCGGTGATACTGTCGTGGGGTAATTTCCTGACCATACTCATCAACTTCGTCTTGCTCGCCTTCGTTGTCTTCTGCCTGGTCAAGGCAATCAATTCGGCGCGCAAACGCGTCATCCGGGAAGAAGCGGCAACCCCTGCGGCACCGGCCGCGCCTCCCGAAGACGTCATGTTGCTGCGTGAAATCCGGGATTCCCTGAAGCGATAAACCGCTCCGCGGCCGGCGCTTTATATCGGGTTGTCCACGTCTATGAACTCCACCTTTATGCCGAATTGCTCGGCAATGGCGGCGCCCAGCGCTTGCACGCCATAGCGCTCGGTGGCGTGGTGGCCCGCGCCTATGAAGGCGGTGCCGGTTTCCTGCGCCAGGTGGAAGGTGGGTTCCGACGCTTCGCCGGTCAGGTAGGCGTCGACGCCTGCGGCCACGGCGGCCTCGAACATGCCCTGGGCACCGCCGGTGCACCATGCTATGCGATCGATGCGTTGTTGCGTATTACCGACAACCAGCGGCCGGCGTTGTAAGTTATTGCAAACATCATTACCCAGTTCTTCCAGCGTCTTCGGCGGGTCGCACCGGCCCAGCCAGATCAGGCCGTCCGGCCCGCAGGTAATGGGCGCTCCCTCGCTGTCGCGGTCCGGCGTGAGACCCAGGACGCGCGCCAATTGGGCGTTGTTGCCAAGCACCGCATGCGCGTCCAGTGGCAAGTGGTAGGCAAATACATTGAGATCGTGACGCAGCGCCAGAGCCAGCCGTCGGCGCTTGGGGCCTAGTATGGACGGGTTCTCGTTCTTCCAGAACCAGCCGTGATGCACCAGCACGGCATCGGCGTTGCGCGCGACGGCGGCCTCCAGAAGCGCCTGCGAAGCCGTAACTCCGGTGATAATGTGACCGATGGAAGGTTTGCCTTCTACTTGCAGTCCGTTGGGGCAGTAGTCCTTGAAGCGATGGACCTGTAAAGTTGCATCAAGCCAGTTGGCCAGTTGTCGCGTAGATACCTGATTCATTGCTCGTCTTTTTCCCTTTTAGCCTTATGCGTCGATTGTGGTTGCTTTTTGCCCAAACCGTAACGGTATGCCTGGGTATTTTATTCATCGTGGCAACCCTGCGCCCTGACTGGCTGCATCCATCGCCGCAGACGCCCAAGGCGGTGCCGCCGTTGGCGCCATCATCGGCGCCCGTGGCGGGTGCGCCGCAAGGCCCGGAAGTCTCTTATGCCAATGCCGTGGCCATCGCCACGCCGTCGGTGGTAAACGTGTACACCAGCAAGCATATCAATGTACCGGTGGTGCCGCTACCCAGCGACCCGGAGCTCAAGCGCTACTTTCGCGACATGCCGGGCTTTATCCGGCGCAAAGAGGCGACAGCCCTGGGCTCCGGCGTTATCGTGCGCAGCGACGGCTACATCCTGACCAACTATCATGTGATCGAGGCGGCCGAAGCCATCGAGGTGGGTTTGAGCGATGGGCGCCAGGCCTCCGCGGAGTTGGTGGGCGCCGATCCCGAAAGCGATCTGGCAGTCTTGAAGATAGACCTGCCGAATCTTTCGGCAATCACCTTCAATGGCGAACACCGGGTGCGCATAGGCGATGTCGTGCTGGCCATAGGTAATCCGTTTGGTGTCGGGCAGACCACCACCATGGGCATTGTGTCGGCACTGGGACGCAACCGCCTGGGCATCAATATCTACGAGAACTTCATCCAGACAGATGCGGCGATCAATCCCGGCAATTCGGGCGGGCCGTTGATCGATACCACTGGCCGCCTGGTCGGTATCAATACTGCAATCTATTCGGAAACGGGCGGTTCGCTGGGCATAGGATTCGCGATCCCGGCCCAGGCGGCGCACACCATCATGGATCAAATCATCGAAACAGGCACTGTGACCCGTGGCTGGCTGGGTATAGAGCCCCAGGACATCACGCCGGAACTGGCCGATGCGTTCGATCTGGACCAGGAGGCCGGCGTCATCATTGCGAGCGTCCTTCGTAACGGCCCGGCCTGGCGTGCGGGGCTGAGAGTTGGGGACATCATCCTGAAGATGAACGGCCAGGAGGTATACGATTCCATTGGCTTCCTGAACCAGATCGCGCCCTTGGCGCCGCGCGAAGAGGTGACTTTGCTGTTCATGCGCGATGGCAAGACGCGCGAAGTGACCGTGCAGATCGGTACCCGTCCCCGGATACGCAAGCCTTGACGGGGGGGGCGCCAGGGCTTGCCTGATTTTTGTGGTTCAGGGTTCGTTGCGAGTGGCGATTTCTTCGTCGCTGTCGATCTGGTCCGCTGCCGCTTCATGCTTTTTCAGGGCACTGGCCACCAGAATGCCCAGTTCGTACAACAGGCACAGCGGCACGGCCAGCATGAACTGGCTGAGCACATCCGGAGGCGTCACGACCGCCGCAATGACGAATGCGCCGACGACCACATAGCCGCGCGCCGCACGAAGCTTCTGCACGGTGACCATGCCGCTTTTTACCAGCAGGACCACGGCAATGGGCACCTCGAACGTTACGCCGAAGGCCACGAACATGGTCAGGACGAAGCTGACATAGGCTTCGATATCTGGCGCGGGCGTAATGGATTGCGGGGCGAAGCCTGCAATGAAGTGGAAAACCGTGCGGAAGACCACGAAATAACAGAACGCCATGCCCAGAATGAAGAGCAGCGTGCTTGATGCGATAAGGGGCAAGGCAAGCCGCTGTTCGTGTTTGTATAACCCGGGCGCCACAAAGGCCCAGGCCTGGTACAGCACGACGGGCAGTGCCAGCACGAAGGCCGCCAGCATGGTCACCTTGACCGGCACCATGAAAGGCGTGATGACGCCGGTGGCGATCATGCGGGTGCCTTCCGGCAGCGACGCCAGCATGGGCTGCGCCAGCAAGTCGTAGATGGCGGACGGGCCCGGGTAGATGAACAGCACGATAAACACCAGCAGAACGGCCACTACGGCCCGTAGCAGGCGTGTGCGCAGTTCGACCAGGTGCGAAATAAAAGTGTCTTGCGTGGAGGCGTCTTGAGTCACGTGCGCGTCTCCGGGACAGGCGTCTTGGCGGGGGTGGGCTCCGCCTGGCCGATACCGGGCAGGGGCAGCGTAGCCGTATCGACCGGGCCGGAGGCCGGCGCGTCGATACTGGCCTTGGTGTCCTTGACCAGGGAATCGACCGATGCCGAGGCGTCTTTCAGCGCTTGTTGCGCTTCGTCCAGCGGCTTGCGCAGGCTTTCGCTGGCGTCTTCCATGGACAGCTTGACTGACTTGGCGGCGTCGTCCATTTGGCCTTTCAGGCTGTTCAATTCGTCGAGGCTGATTTCGCGCTGGATATCGGTTTTGACATCGGAGACATAGCGCTGGGCGCGGCCCACCAAGTGGCCGAGCGTACGGGCCACTTTGGGCAGACGCTCGGGACCGATCACGATAAGCGCGATAACGCCGATAAGCAGCAGTTCACTGAAGCTGACATCAAACATGGTTTATACGTCAGTTTTTTCTTTGGCGTGTACGTCGATGGTTTCGTCGTTTTTCATGCGTTGCTGCGTGACGGCGTCGGGGGCTTTGTCGTCTTTGCCGTCATTCACGCCCTTTTTGAACCCCTTGACGGCGCTTCCCAGGTCTTCACCCATGTTGCGCAGCTTCTTTGTGCCGAAAATGAGCGCAATGATAACGAGGACAATAAGCCAGTGCCAAATGCTGAAACTACCCATAATACGATCTCCGTTTATGCGGCGGGGGCCGCACGTTTATTCCAGGGGCGCTCGCCCCCTATGATATGAAAATGCAGGTGGGCAATTTCTTGCCCGCCATCGGATCCTGTGTTCACAACCACCCTGAAGCCTCCTTCCGGGCCGGGCCTGCAGCCGTTGTCGGCAGCGAGTTTGGGCGCCAGGGACATCATCTTGCCCAGCCATGGCGCATCGTCTGCGTGGATGTCATGCATAGACACGATATGGCGTTTGGGTATAAGTAGCAAGTGTACGGGAGCCGCAGGATTTATGTCGTGAAAAGCGAAGAAATCTTCGTCCTCGTAAACCTTTTTCGAAGGAATCGTGCCATTTGCTATCTTGCAGAATAGACAGTTCTCGCTCATTAAGGTTCTCCCATTAATTAGTGTTCGGGGGGCGGCTAGGGGCGTTGGGCTTCGGGTGTACCCGAATCAGGGCGGCTGGCTTTCTCGCTGAGGCCGGATGTGCCTTCGCGCCGTGCCAGCTCGGCCAGGACCTGTTCGGGCCGCAAGCCGTAGTGCGCCAGCGCGACCAGGCAGTGAAACCATAAATCGGCGGTTTCGCTGACGATGCGTTCCGGCGTGTTGTCTTTGGCCGCCATGACCAGTTCGGTGGCTTCCTCGCCGATTTTTTTGAGAAAGGAATCGGGGCCTCGGGCCAGCAGCTTGGCGGTATAGGAGCTGGAAGGGTCGCCGCCGTTTTGCGGCAGACGCGACTCCAGCGTATCGGCCAGGCGGGCCAGGATGGTTGCGGTGTCGGATTGGGTCATTTGTAGATAAGGTCGGGGTCTTTCAAGACCGGGTCGGTGGTGGTCCAGACTGCATTCCCGTCAACGCCGTCCAGGCGCCGGAAAAAGCAGCTTTCCCGGCCAGTATGGCAGGCAATGCCGCCAATTTGCTTGACCTTTAGCAAGAGAACGTCGCCATCGCAATCCAGCCGCAGCTCGCGCACTTGCTGCACATGGCCCGATTCTTCGCCCTTGCGCCACAGCCGCTGGCGCGAGCGCGACCAATACACCGCGCGGCCGGTGGCAAATGTTTCGGCCAGCGATTCGGCATTCATCCAGGCAACCATCAAGATGTTGCCTGTGTCGGCGTCTTGGGCAATGGCGGGGATCAGGCCCTTGTCGTCGAAGGCGACGGCGGCCAGCCAGGAGGCGTTGTTCGTCATTGGGTCAGCCGTACCTTGATGCCTTGCGCGGCCATGTATTCCTTGGCCTGATGCACGGTGTATTCGCCATAGTGGAAAATGCTGGCCGCCAGCACGGCATTGGCGCGTCCGGTGGAAACGCCTTCGGCCAGATGCTGCAGGTTGCCCACGCCTCCCGAGGCGATGACGGGCACCGGCACGGCGTCGGACACGGCACGTGTGAGTTCGAGGTCGAAGCCGGACTTGGTGCCGTCGCGGTCCATGCTGGTAAGCAGCAATTCGCCGGCCCCGTATTCGGCCATCTTGCGAGCCCATTCCAGTACATCGATGCCTGTGGCCTTGCGTCCGCCATGCGTGAAGATTTCCCACTTGGCCGGCTCGTTGGGCGCCGATACCCGGCGCGCATCGATTGCGACCACAATGCACTGCGAACCGTGATAATCGGCGGCGGCGCGTATGAGTTCGGGGTTGGCGATGGCGGCGCTGTTGATGGAAACCTTGTCGGCGCCGGCGTTCAGCAGGCGCTGGATGTCGGAAACTTGCCGCACCCCGCCGCCAACCGTAAGCGGGATGAAGACCTGGCGGGCCACCGATTCGATGATGGGCAGGATCAGATCGCGCGCATCGCTGGTGGCCGTGATGTCGAGAAAGGTAAGCTCGTCGGCGCCCTGCTCGTTGTAGCGCTGGGCGATTTCCACGGGGTCGCCCGCGTCGACCAGGTCGACGAAATTGATGCCCTTGACGACACGGCCTGCCGTTACATCGAGGCAGGGAATGATGCGGCGGGTGAGTTCCGTATCGTTTGTTGCGATGGACGTGGCCTGGGTCATGCTGTTCCAAGTTCGTCGGCCATTTCCTGCGCCTCGGCGAAGTCCAGGGTGCCTTCGTACAGGCTGCGGCCCAGGATGGCGCCTTCTATGCCTTCGTCTTCAACCGCGCAAAGCGCTTCGATGTCGCGCAGGTCGGTGACACCGCCCGATGCAATGATGGGAATGCGCACATGCTGCGCCAGCTTGACGGTGGCTTCGATATTGACCCCCGAGAGCATGCCGTCGCGGCCGATATCGGTGTAGATGATGGCTTCGCAACCGTAGTCTTCAAACTTGCGGGCGAGGTCGAGCACGTCGTGGCGAGTCAGTTTGCTCCAGCCGTCGGTGGCGACCTTGCCGTCGCGGGCATCCAGGCCCACGATAATATTTCCCGGGAAAGCGCTGCACGCATCGTGCAGGAAGCCGGGATCCTTAACGGCGGCCGTGCCGATGATGACGTAGCTGATGCCGGCGTCGAGATAACGTTCGATGGTGTCCAGGTCGCGAATGCCGCCCCCGATCTGCACCGGTATATCGCCGCCGACGGCGGCGATAATGGATTTGATGGCGGCTTCGTTCTTGGGCTTGCCTGCCACGGCGCCGTTCAGGTCCACCAGATGCAGGCGCCGCGCGCCCTGGTCTATCCATTGTGTGGCGATGGCGGAGGGGTCGTCGGAAAAAACAGTTGCGTCGTCCAGGTCACCTTGGCGAAGGCGAACACAACGCCCGTCTTGCAGGTCGATGGCGGGGATGAGTAGCATGGTGGGTAGCCGATAAAAACAATATGGTGAAAGAAGTGGTGAGTCGACCGTTATGGCCGCCAGTCGACGAAATTCCGGTACAAGCGCAGACCGTGATCCGCGCTCTTTTCTGGATGGAACTGTACGGCAAAAATGTTAGCTGCTGCGACGGCGCACGTAAAGCCGATACCGTAGTGGCTAACCCCTACAGTGAGCTCAGGATCTTCAGGTTCTACATAATAGCTATGCACAAAATAAAAATGGCTATTGTCGGGGATGCCGGCCCACAAGGCATGGTCTTTCGTATGCTGCACGCGGTTCCAGCCCATATGCGGCACTTTCAGCAGCTCCTGGCCCTGGTCCGCCTGCGCCCCTATGGCGTACTGCGGTCCGGCAAAGCGCTTTACCTGGCCGGGGAAGACGTCCAGGCAGGGTACGCTGCCTTCTTCGCTTCGGCTGAAAAGCATCTGTTCGCCCACGCACACGCCCAGCAGCGGCTTGCTGCGCGCGGCACGCACGACGGCCTCGCGCAGCCCCGATTCGTTGAGGGTTCGCATGCAGTCCGGCATGGCGCCCTGGCCGGGAAAGACCACGCGCGAAGCTTGGTCGATATCGCGGGCCTGATTGCAGATTCTGATGTCGGCATCCGGTGCGGCGGCCTGCAGCGCGCGCGCGACCGAATGGAAGTTGCCCATGCCGTAGTCAACGATGGCGATAGTATTCACGGATAGCAGCCGTTCAAGAAGATTTAAAGGACGCCTTTGGTCGAGGGCACCACGCCCGCATTGCGCGGATCGAATTCAGTGGCCATGCGCAGGGCGCGGCCGAAAGCCTTGAATACAGTTTCGCATTGATGATGCGAGTTCTCGCCGCGCAGGTTGTCGATATGCATGGTGACCAGGGCATGGTTGACGAAACCCTGGAAAAACTCGCGCGCCAGGTCGACATCGAAGCGGCCGATATGCGAACGCGTGAATGGAATGTGATAGTACAGTCCGGGGCGTCCGGAGAAGTCGATGACCACGCGCGACAGCGCTTCGTCCAGCGGGACGTAAGAATGGCCATAGCGGCGCAGGCCGGACTTGTCGCCCACGGCCGCGGCAAAGGCCTGGCCCAGCGTAATGCCGACGTCTTCCACCGTGTGGTGGTCGTCGATCTGGGTGTCGCCGTCGCAGTGGATGTCCAGGTCGATCAGGCCATGGCGCGCAATCTGGTCCAGCATGTGGTCCAGGAAAGGCACGCCGGTATTGATGGTCTGGCGGCCGGTGCCATCGAGATTGATGGCAACGCGCACGCGCGTCTCGTTGGTGTTGCGGGTGATATCGGCAGTACGCATGTCAGGACTTGGATTCAGTAGGGTTAAGGCGGTATTCGGCGCTGGCGGCGTGGGCCTGAAGGCCTTCGCCATAGGCCAGCGTTGCGGCGACGTGCCCCAGTGTTTGCGCGCCCGCCTGCGACACATGGATGAGGCTGGAGCGTTTCTGGAAGTCGTACACGCCCAGGGGCGAGGAAAATCGGGCGGTGCGCGAAGTGGGCAGCACGTGGTTGGGTCCGGCGCAGTAGTCGCCCAGAGATTCGGAGCTGTAGCGGCCCAGGAAAATGGCGCCGGCATGACGGATTTTATCGGCCCAGCGCTCTGGGTTTTCTGTGGAAATTTCCAGGTGCTCGGGCGCGATATTGTTGGCGATGGCGCAGGCTTCGTCCAGGTTGCGCACCAGTATCAGCGCGCCGCGATGAGTCAGGCTGCTGCGTATGATTTCGGCCCGCGGCATGGACGGCAACAGGCGGGTAATGGCCGCCTCGACCTCATCCAGGTAGCTGGCGCTGGGGCATAGCAGGATGGCCTGGGCGAGCTCGTCGTGCTCGGCCTGCGAAAACAGGTCCATGGCGACCCAGTCCGCGGGCGTGGTGCCGTCGCAAATAATCAGAATTTCGCTGGGCCCGGCGATCATGTCGATGCCTACCGTCCCGAAGACACGCCGCTTGGCCGCGGCCACATAGGCATTGCCCGGCCCAACGATTTTATCGACCGGCGATAGTGTTTGAGTGCCGTAGGCCAGGGCGGCCACGGCCTGGGCCCCGCCTATTCCCCATACGCGGTCCACGCCGCCGATGGCCGCCGCCGCCAGCACCATGGGATTGCGTACGCCGTCGGGCGTGGGCGTCACCATGATGACTTCGGGCACGCCTGCCACTTTGGCGGGTATGGCGTTCATGAGGACAGACGACGGGTAGGCCGCCTTTCCGCCGGGCACGTAAAGCCCTACGCGGTCCAGCGGCGTGATTTTCTGGCCCAATACCGTGCCGTCGGCTTCGGTGTAGGTCCAGGTTTGCGCGCGCTGATGGGCATGGTAGCTGCGCACCCGTTCAGCCGCCGTTTCCAGCGCCTTGCGCTGGGCGGCCGGCAAAGCGTCGAGCGCAGCCAGCCATTCGCCGCGTTCTATTTCGAGCGCCGCAACCGAGGGTGCCGAGACGCGATCAAAGCGCTGCGTGTAGTCCAGCACCGCCTGGTCGCCCTGTTCCTGCACATGGCGCAGGATATCGGCGGTGGCGCGCTCGATGGATTCATCTTGCGAGGCGTCGAAGGCAAGCAGCGTACGAAGGGTGCGCTCGAACGTATCGGATAGGGTGCTTAAACGGGTAATCGGCATGGTTGGGCGCAGAGGAATACTGGTTTAATGATGAGTGTATACCGTAACGCGCGGGCAACGTGGCAATGGGACCGCTACGCGAGTCCCCGGGATTCAGCCTGCCGATGCCCGCCTGAAGGAATCGATGAGCGGTTGCAGTTTTGCAGCACGCGTCTTGAGCGCTGCCTGGTTGACGATCAGGCGCGATGAGATGTCGGCCACGTCTTCCACGGCAACCAGATTATTCGCCTTGAGCGTGCCCCCGCTGGAGACCAGGTCGACAATGGCGTCGGCCAGGCCGACCAGCGGAGCCAGTTCCATGGAACCGTAGAGCTTGATCAGGTCGACGTACACGCCCTTGCGCGCAAAGTGTTCGCGGGCAGCTTGCACATACTTGGTCGCAACCCTCAGGCGCGAACCTTGCCGCACGGCGGCCTGGTAGTCAAAGCCCTGGCGTACGGCGACGCACAGGCGGCAGCGGGCAATATTCAAGTCTATGGGCTGGTACAGGCCGCCGGGATGCTCGGCGGCGTGCTCGTACAGCACGTCCTTGCCGGCGATGCCGAAGTCGGCCGCGCCATACTGCACATATGTCGGCACATCGGAGGCGCGCACGATGATCAGCTGCAGATCGGGACTGCTGGTGGGCAGTATGAGCTTGCGCGACGTTTCGGGGTTCTCGGTGACGTGCACGCCAGCCGCATCGAGCAGGGGCAAGGTCTCGTCGAAGATACGCCCCTTGGACAGGGCTAGCGTAAGGGGTCGGTCTAGGCTGGCTGGGCTCATGCGGCTTCCTGGGTCAGGCGTTGGATATTGGCGCCTACTGAACGCAGCTTTTCTTCCATGCGCTCGTAGCCGCGATCCAGATGGTAGATGCGTTCGACCACGGTATCGCCGCTGGCCGCCAGTCCTGCGATGACCAGGCTGGCCGAAGCGCGCAGGTCGGTGGCCATGACGGTGGCGCCCGAGAGCTGCGCAACACCGGTCACGACCGCCGTGTGGCCGTCGATCTCGATATGGGCGCCCATGCGCCGCAATTCCTGGACATGCATGAAACGGTTTTCAAAGATGTTTTCCGCGATGACCGCGGTGCCGTCGGCGATGGCGTTCAAGGCCATCAGCTGGGCTTGCATGTCGGTGGGAAAACCGGGGTATTCGCGCGTGCGAAAACCCGTGGCTCGCGGCCGCTGGTTCATGGCGCAGCGTATCCAGTCATCG
>JAKFDW010000017.1:0-10336 GCA_036675955.1 Orrella sp.
TGGTGTCGGACCTGGGCATGCCCAATATGGATGGATACGCATTGCTAGCCAGACTGCGTAGAAGCAAGCGTAACGCGGATGTGCCGGCAATCGCATTGACGGGCTATGGGCAAAGTGAAAAAGCGCGGGCCGTGGGTTTTACAGATCAGTTGTGCAAACCTGTTCCCATGGAAGAATTGATTTCCAAACTTAGTTTGATCCATAGGCAAAAGCTTTGATTTGATCAGGAGCAGAGGGCATTGGCAATGACTCGACATCCACCTCAACAGCCGGGCAGCGACGCGGACATGATGCAGCATGCCTTGTGCGCCGCGGGTGTGGGGTGCTGGGATCTTGATCTGACGACCGGCAAGCTGTGGCGATCGGTCGAATGCGACCGGATATGGGGCAATACGCAGCTGGGCGTCGCGGTGCCGCTGGATACCCTTTTTGCCGGCATCATTCCGGAAGACCGCGAATCGGTCACGGCCGCATTTGAGCAAGTTCCGCTACGAGGGTCCATCGCACTCGAGAAGCGCATACAACGGGCCAATGACAAGTCCATACGCTGGATACGCCTGACAGGGCAGGCGTATTATCGAGCTGATAAACTCGCGGGTATTGCGGGTGTCGTCGCCGATGTAACACCGGAACGCCAAGCCAGGGAAAAATTGCGCCACACCGAGAAAATGGAATCCCTGGGCCATATGGCTCGCGAAGTGGCTCACGACTTCAATAATCTGCTCATGGTTATAGGTATCAACCTTGAAATGCTTAGTGAGCAGATTGAAGGCGATCGGGCAAACCGGCTTTTTTCCGCGATGGCCCTTGGTGTGGAGCGTGGTACGGTATTGACCCAGCATCTCATGGAGTTTTCCCGGCCCGCTGAAGTGCAGATGAAGGTCGTCAACTTAGACGAACTCATTAAGTCTTCGTGGGGGGACCTTGCCCGCGCCGCGGGCGACACGGTCGACATGGCAATGACGCCAGCGCCCACGACGTGGTGTTACTGTGCTGACCCGGGCCAATTGATGTCGGCAATGACCAACCTGGTCGACAATGCGCGCGAAGCCATGCCGCAGGGCGGGCGCCTCATCGTGTCGACGACTGTTCGCCGAGTGGATGACGCTGCTGCGGCGGCCTCCGGGACACAAGCCGGCGACTATGTGGGCATATCGTTCAGCGACAATGGCACAGGAATAGCGCCCGACCTTATTGCCCGGATATTCGAGCCCATGTTTTCAACCAAGGCAAACAAAAAGGGACATGGCTTCGGGCTTAGCAAGGTCTATGCCTTTGCAAATAGTTCGGGCGGCTTCGTCACGGCCGAGAGCGAGCTTGGCCGTGGCACTACCGTTGCTATTTTGCTCCCATTGGCCAGGCCCGCGCCGCACTGAGCGGGCATTATCCCTTTACCGCGACGCTTCCCGATCCAGCAACTGGCGCTTTCGTTCAACGCCCCAGCGATACCCGGACAGGCTGCCATCGCGGCGCACCACACGGTGACAAGGAATGGCAACAGCCAGCCGGTTCGCGCCGCATGCGCTGGCCACTGCCCGCACGGCTGTCGGCATTCCTATGCGCGAAGCTATTTCGGTGTACGTGGCCGTTGTACCGGCCGGGATCTCGGCCAGCGCCCGCCAGACCCGCTGCTGGAACGCCGTGCCTTGCACGTCCAGCGGCAATTTCAGACCCAATGCGGGCGCTTCCACGAAACCTACGACTTCGGCAACGAGCCGCTCGAATTCCGCATCGCCGCCCACCAAGGCGGCACGTGGAAATTGATCCTGCAGGTCGCGAACCAACTGATCGGGATCGTCGCCCATCAGAATCGCGCAAACACCTTTTCCGCTTTGGGCGACCAGGATGGACCCCAGCGAGCATTCACCCACAGCGAAATGGATTTGTATATTGACTCCGCCAGCCCGATAGTCTTTTGGGCGCATGCCGAGCAATCGATCTGACGCTTCGTAGAATCGGCTGTTCGAGCCAAAACCGACATCGTAGATGGCATCGGTAATGGAATTGCGGTCTGTTAGCCTTACCCGCATCCGGGCTGCTCGATGGGCATCGGCATAGGCTTTCGGGGTCAGGCCGGTTTCCGCCTTGAACACACGGTGAAAGTGGTGAGGACTCATGCCCGCATGTGCCGACAGTTCGGCAAGCGACGGCATGCTGGACGCCGTTTCGATATACCGGCAGACATCGGCCACCAGCGCGGCGCGCCGCCCGGCCATAGTCGTATGGTCGGGTGCCGCCCGTCGGCTGGGGCGGTAGCCTGCCGCTGCGGCAGCTTCCGGCGTGTCGAAGAATTCCACGTTCTCGGGACGAGGATGCCGCGATGAACTGCTGGGATGGCAATACACGCCGGTCGTCTTGACCGCATAAACGAAGCTGCCGTCGGCAGATGGATCGCGAGCCAGGACAGCGGTCCACCGTGGGTCCTGTTCAACCATATCGGTCTGGCGGCGGTTGGAGTGGAGTTGAACGATCATGGCTGTTACCTTTCAAGCTGTTGACGGTTCCACTGTAATCGTTGCCGACTGCGCGGACACTCCGGTGCTTGCGATCAAACTCGGCAAACCCCTTCAAGGGCAGCGCCAACGTCGAGAATGTGGCGGTCATGCATGGCGGGGCCGACAATCATCAAGCCGACGGGAGCGGTGCCTGCTGGATGACACGGTATCGAAAGCGCACATCCATCCAGGAAATTGATCAGGGTGGGGTTGCGCAGGATAAGCCCGTTCGCGGCATAATAGGCGTCATCCGACGCCTGTAGCTCGTGGATGGCCGGCGCCACGACAGGCACCGTCGGCATCAGAAGGGCATCGTAAGGCCGCAGCCGCGACTCAACCGATGCGATCCAGTCCCGGCGCAGTTGCAGCAGATCGATATAGTCGGCGGCCGACATGTCTTTGCCCCGCATAATGCGTGATGCAACACGCGGATCATACTGGCTTGCGTGCTGCCCAAGCAATTGCCTGTGCCAGGCCCATGCCTCGGCGCATACAAACCCGCCCATGCGGTTGATGTGAGCCAACTTGTCGAATTCCGGCAGTTCGATCACGTCGACCCGGGAGCCAAGGCCCTGGATAGTACGCAATGTATCGTCGAAGACTTTGCGGACGTGATCGTCGGCACCGTCCAGTATGACCGACGAGGGAACGGCAAAACGCAGCTGCGGCAATTCGGGCGCCACGGGCGTCCCGTGCGCCTCGCCCGACAGTACTGAATCAAGGATGGCGCAGCAGTTTACCGAGGCGGCCAGGGGGCCGATGGAATCAAGGCTGCTCGACAGTGGAATTGCGCCGTCGGCCGGCACGCGGCGGGCAGTCGGCTTGAAGCCGGCCAGGCCGCAAAACGCCGAAGGTATGCGTACCGATCCGCCTGTATCTGTGCCTATTGCTGCCACGCACATCCCGTCTGCGACGGACACGCCCGCACCGGACGACGAGCCGCCGGGGATGCGTCCCGTTGCGCGATCCCAGGGACTGCTGGGCGTGCCGTAATGGGGGTTGATGCCCAGTCCGGAAAAGGCGAACTCCGTCATATTGGTCTTGCCAATGATGATCGCGCCGGCATTGATCAGGCGCTGGACGACAAGCGCATTGTGTTCGGCAGGGGCGCTGTCTTTGAGCGCCACCGAGCCCGCAAGCGTGGTTTCGCCCTGGACATCGAACAAGTCCTTGATGGAGATGGGCAGCCCGTCGATGGCGGAACGCACTATTCCGGCCGCGCGCAGGGTGTCGGAGGCCTGCGCCGCGGCAAGGGCTTGGGCGTCGTAGGTCCGGGTAAAGGCGCGGCTGCCTTCACCTTCGGGCGCCGCAATGCGCTGGAGCGCCGCTTTGGTCAGCTCCAGCGAACTGGTAGCGCCGGTTTCGAGAAGTTGTTGCAAGTCCGTGATGGTGGCTGGCATATGCTTTCTTTGATGAGGGCTTAAGCGACTTCGGGCAGAATGTTCATGGTATACCGATGCTTGATGCTGCGTTCGCGGCGAGGATCGAAGAGTTCCATGGCGAATGTCGGCGCATGCCGGATTTTACCGATGACGCCTACCGTTCCGCAGGTCATGCCGCTGTTTTGCGGAATATGTTCGTGCCCAAAATAGCCGCGCACCAGCTCCAGTGGGGGGCGCAATAAAGCCAACGGCCCTTCCTGGTATAGCACTGTTTTCCCGCTTTCTTCTATCCAGGATCGCAGCATAAGTTCATCCCAGTAGTCGGCGACCTCATCGTAGGCCCAGGCGACATTGGCCACGGGTTTGATGCACAATTGCTTGGAAAGTGCGACGCTGTGGACTTCCAGTTTGCGGTCCGTATGATCGGACGCCAGGCTGATGAGAGTTTGACCCGCGTGCGAGAAAATGAAGACTTCTGCCTCTCCCGAGGATCCGTCGCCTACCACTTCCACTTCCGTGTCCTGCGTAAGCTGGTTGGAAGCGATCCGGTAATACAAGGGAACAGCGCTGGGACGTGGGACGCCCAGTTCGGCCAGTTCTTCGATATGGTGCTCGATCGCGTCCTGATCGCGGCCGGCCCAACCGGCCACGATGCAGGTGGTGATATCGACATCGACTGTGCTTGTGCTATTTGACTGGACTAGCTGAAAAGAAAGTTTCATGACGGAGCTCGGAAATGGGTTATACAAAATGAATGCATGATGCTGCGGTACTCGGCTATTGCTTGTTCAACTGAATGCCCTTGGCAGCCAGAGCGCCAGGTCCGGCAGCCAGGCCAGTACGGCGACCATGGCAAGCAACATGAACACGAAGGGAACACTGCCGATCATGACATCGTTCATGCTGCCGCTTTTGCGCAGGCTCTGGACGACGAACAGGTTCAGGCCCACTGGCGGCGTAATCAATGCAACTTCCACCAGGATAATGATGACTATGCCCAGCCATACCGGATCGAATCCCATGGCGATCATGATGGGCGTGACGATCGGGATAGTGGTGATCATCATTGATAGCGTTTCCATGAAGCAACCCAGAACCAGGTAGAAAACCACCAGGATCAGCAGCATGGTCATGGGCGTGACATCCAGGCCGGTAATAGTGCTGGTGATGGCGTTGGTAAGTCCCGTCGCGGACATGATGAAATTGAGGAAGGCGGCGCCTATGACGATAAGCATGATCATCGCCGTCGATTTCATGGTGCCTTCCAGCACATCACGCATCATAGGCAGTGTCAGCCGACGCATGCTGGCCGCCAGGATCAGCGCGCCAACCACGCCCAAAGCCGCAGCCTCGGTCGGCGTGGCAATTCCCGCATAGATGGAGCCTACCACCAATAAAAAAATTCCTAGAGGCGGCAGGAGATGAACCAGGCTGGCAAGACGTTGTGTCCATGTTGCCGATATTTTCTCACCGCCCCATTTTGGTTTGGCCACGCAGGCCAGCGCTATGACCAGCATGAACATGGCCGCCATCAACAGTCCCGGGACGATGCCTGCCAGATACAGCCGGGGCACCGACGTGTTCGTGAGCACGCCGTAGATGATCAGGTTGATGGAAGGCGGGATCAGGATGCCAAGCGTTCCCCCAGCGGCGAGGCTGCCCAGGAAAAGGGATTCGTTGTATCCTTTTTTTTCGATTTGTGGAATGGCCACGGTACCGACGGTTGCCGCCGTGGCGACGCTGGAACCCGATGTGGCCGCGAACAGGGCACTGGCGCCAATATTGGCATGCATCAGGCCGCCCGGAAGCCATGACAGCCAAAGGCTCATCGCGTTATACATCCTTTCTGCCAGCCCGGATCGCAGCAGGATTTCTCCCAGCATGACGAACAGCGGAATCGCCACCAGCAGGAACTCGTTGCTGGTGCTCCAGGAAACCTCACCCAGGGCGCGCGTGAGCGGCAGCATGGAATAGAGAGGGTCAAGAATCAGCCCCAGTACGCCCAGGGCAGCGCCCACAGGGATGCTGATACCGATGAGAACCAACAGGAGAATGAGGGATGTGGATATCATTGCCTTTCTCCATGAACCACGCGTTTACCGGTTTCGGCCTCTTCCACGGCTTCGTCCTGCGTACTGCGTATGCCGCAGATTGCCCTGACCGTCTTGATGTCGCCCGTAACAAGTGCGAAGGATGAGCGCAACAGCATGAGCACCAGCACTATGCAAAGCCATGCCAGCCCGGCCAGCCACAGGAATTGCGGGATCCACAAGGGCGTGGCCATGACGGTATTGGCGGTGGCGCCGCGATCCCATGACGTGATGGCGACTTCGCTGGCATAGCGGGTCAGGAAAACGATGAATACCGCCAGTCCCACCAGTGCTATCCAGTCCAGCAGGGCGCATGCGCGGGCCGGCAGCAGCTGGTACAAGGCATCAATACGTATGTTCGCGCGCTGCAAAGTCGCAAATGCCAACGCCCATGAAATGCTTATGGCGAAGGCATAGCCCGAGAGCTCGTCGGAGCCGCCAAGAGCGAAGCTGAAAAACTTGCGGGTTATGACGTCGGCAGTGATATAAAGCGCGCTCGCCAGCGTAAGGCTGCCCGCCACCCAGATGGCCACGCGCGACAATGAGTTTGCAGCGCGCAGAAGCCTGTCAAGCAATTGGTCGCGTTCTAGTGTAGTCATGATGATCGCCCGTTGAGTGAGCATGGCTGCCGACTGGATGACGGCAGCCGTGAGTGTGCTTCTATTTACTTGACGGCAACGATGCCCAGTTTCTTGCCGATTGTGTCGTTGAAGTCTTTCACGCATTCGGCCGAGCAGCGGGCCGCCCACTTGGGTACTACCGTTTCCACTGTGATCTTCTTGAGAAGCGCGCGGTCGGCTTCGCTGGGCTGCACAAGTGTCATCTTGCCTTTTGCCGGCTGCTTGCAGGCAGCGGCGCCCGTATTGCAGTCATAGCCTTCCTGCGTCTCCTTGGCAGCGGCATCCCAGATTTGGTCAGTCATGACCTTAATGTTTTTCTGCAGGAAGTCCTGTACTTTCGGATCGAGCTTGTTCCAATATGCCAGGTTGGCAGCGTGTATCTGCTGGTTCCAGTTGATCGGCAGGGCATATAGATGGGTGCTGACTTCGTACCATTTGGCGGAATAGCCCGACATGGATCCTGTAATGGCGCAGTCCACGACTCCGTTCTGCAACGCCGGGACAACTTCCCCGAATGGAATCGTCACGCTGGTGCCGCCCAGCGCTTGCACGAATTCAGCCGTGGTACGGCTGCTGGTACGGACTTTCTTTCCTTTGACGTCCGACAGGTCCGAGATGTCGGCGTTGCAGAACAGAACCTGGCCGGGATAGGTCGAAAATCCCAGCACTTTGATGTTGTTCTTTTCATAGAATTTTTCGTAAACCGGCTGGAAGGCCTCGGTGATCTCGCGGGCTACCTTCACGTCCGGGGCCAGCCCGGCCAGGTCGATGGCTTCGTTGATGGGATTGTCACTTGCGAAATAAGCCAGCGTAGCCGTGCCGATGGGAATGACGCCCTGGCCAATAAGGCGAAGAATCTCCGGGCCTTTCAAGCCCATCTCGTTGAATCCCTTGATGGAAGCAGTGACTTTCCCGTTGGAGAGTTCGGGAACCGTTTTAGTCCAGAAAGGCTGCTCGGCATTTTGGTATGCCGTCAGATTGCTCAGGCCTCCTACAACCTGCACCTGTGTCTCTGGCAGATTATCGACTTTTTGCTGGGACATGGCGGCAGGGCTTGCCAGCAAGGTACTGACGGCCAACGTCGAAAGAAGCATACGTTTCATAAGAAATCTCCTGGGTTGAGGAAGACGGCACTGCTTGAATGGAATCTGTCGTTAGATGAACCTGCATGTAAAGCGTTAGAACGAAGCCAGGCGAGCATTGCTGATATCGGTAATCAGCATGTGCCCGGGGGCGTGCGTAATGCTGAACTCGGGTCTGACCGTATGAATGACGGATTGCGGAGTGACCCCGCAAGCCCAGAACACAGGTATTTCGTTCTCGCGGATGGTGGCCGGGTCCCCGTAGTCGGGTCGATTGATATCGGCTATGCCTATGAGCGCCGGATCGCCCAGATGAACCGGAGCACCGTGTACGGCCGGAAAGCGCGATGTGATTTGTATGGCCCGGATTGCGTCAGCCGCTATCATGGGACGCATGGATACGACCAGCGGGCCCTGCAGGCGTTCAGTTCCGTTGGTGGAAATGTTGGTACGGTACATGGGAACGTTTGTGGCCTGGGTGATATGGCGAACGTCGATGCCGTCTGCTACCAGTGCCTCTTCGAACGAGAACGAACAGCCTATCAGGAAAGAGACCAGATCATCCCGCCACAGGTCCAGCAGGCTGGATGGCTCGGACACCAGTTGCCCGTTGCGCCAGACACGATATTTCGGAACATCCTGACGGATGTCGATATCCTCTCCCATGGAAGGCACGGCGATTTGCCCGGCTTCGGTAACAGCAAGCAAGGGACAAGGCTTGGGGTTGCGCTGGCAAAACAGCAGGAATTCACCGGCAAGGTCTTGCGGCAGGATCATTAGATTGGCTTGCACGCAGCCCGGCGCCAATCCGGCCGTGGGGCCTTGGTGCTCGCCGCGGCGTATGGATTCGCGGCAGCGTTGAGCTTCTGAAGCAAGCCTTCGGTGAGCAGTATTGAGAATTTGCATGACGGCTCCACCAGCGTGGTTGTCTATCTTTGGATTGCATACTATCTTGCTGGTCTTGTCCAATAGAAATCCAGCATGCGGGCCGATAAGGCTGGCTTATGCCTGGGCGTTTTGGCTTCTTGCAATGCGCTGTGCCAAGCGGGCGACCGTGCGCACCGTATGATCGTCGGATGAAGACATCCACCGCGCGTAAAAGCTCAGCGTGTCGGGCGTGTTTTCCACGTCCAATATGCACAGCTTCCCTTCTGCAATTTCTTCGGCAATGACGGCCGGTGCAATCACGCTCGGTCCGATGCCGCGGCAGGTCATCTGCACAATGGTGCTCAGGGAGCCGCAACCATAAATTCGGGGTGTCTTGATGCCCGCCTGCGTCAGCAAGGCCTTGACCGACTGGTAGGGAAGACTGGCCGAGGGATAGGTAATAACGGGATACTTACCGAGTTCCGCCACGGACACCCGCCTATTATGCAATTTCAGGGCGGGGCTGGCCACCCAGGCAAGGCCGTAATCGCATAAGTGCAAGGATTCTTCTTTTGCGTCATGCGATTCACCCACCAGCAGGGCGAGATCAATTTGGTGCGCTACCAGCTGACTGCGCAATACATGCGTCGTGTCGACATGTATTTCGACTACCAAGGCCGGATATTTTTGATGCAACGCTTCAATGAGATAGTGCAGCCACGTCTGTACCAGTGTTTCGGCCGAACCCAGGCGCAGCGTGCCGCGTATGGCGTTCTGCGCTTTTGCCACTGTGAGCATTTCGTTGCGCAAGGCAAGCATGCGTTGCGCATGCGAGAGCAGTTCTTGTCCCTTCTCCGTCAGTTTTATGCCCCGGGCGCCGCGCTCGAACAGCCGCACGGCCATGGCGGATTCCATTGCCGCTATTCGCTGCGAAATCGCAGGCTGGCTGGTGTGGAGTTTTTCCGATGCAGCCCGAAAGCTGCCCAGTTCCGCCACCCAGACGAAGGCGTCGATCTGTTTGAAATCTAACATTGAATTATTGACAGGCACTGCTCCCGGTGTGCATCCCTTTGCGCCGCGGTATGTGCGAACGGCTCAATCGAATTTCAGAATTTCGAATGCCAGGCGGTCCTGCTCGTCGCGAGTAACGCTGTATCCCAGACGCTCGTTGATGGAGTTGTCGGGATTGAAAGTCAGGATGGCCGGCTTGATCTCTTCGATTTCTTTCTCGGTGACATATACGGAATTGCAAATTATGACTTCGTCGCCGCGCTGGCAAGTGCGCGCCGCGGCTCCATTCAGTATGCAGCAACGGGACCCGCGCAAGCCATAAATGACGTAGGTGCTGATGCGGGCGCCCGAGTTCTTGTTCCAGATATCCACGAACTCCATGGGTAGAATGCCGGCTGCTTCGCAGTGGTCGGGGTCCAGGGTGATGGAGCCATGGTAGTCCAGGTCTGCGCCGGTGACACGGATACCGTGAAGTTTGCCGCGTACAACTTTTCTCACATTCGTTCTCTTTACTAAGATAAGGCGGATATTGTAATTATTTTCCCAAACCTGGCGATTGAGATTTGCGATGATAAAGCCGAAAGTTACGGGCCGTTCCGGGTCGGTACGCCGAAACCGTATCGGCCCTGATGGCGGTTGCGGGGTGTAGCAAGGCGGCGGGCTTTATAAGGTATGGTTCATAAAAAAAGCCCGCTCGAAAGCGGGCTTTTTACCAACCGAGTTATATTAGATAACTTGGATGTTTTTGGCTTGTGGGCCTTTTTGGCCTTCAGCTGCTTCGTAGGAAAC
>JAKFDW010000018.1:0-3566 GCA_036675955.1 Orrella sp.
CACGCCCATGGCATTGATAGGCATGCCCTCTTCGGTCAGAATGCCAAGCATGGCATAGCGATGAATCACCAATTGCGCCACATAGGCCACTGTGGATGGGTAATTCGCCTGCCTTTCACTGCCAGGCACCCGCGCCAGGAAATCGCCGCGCGGTTCGGCGTAATTAAGCAGCTTGCGCAGCTTCATGCCTATCCAGGCGGGGTCCACCACACGCATATCGAGGCTTAGCAATTTGCACAAGCCATCGAGGGCGCGAGGGTGCGCGCCAGTCAACCACACACTGTACGGACGCCGGCTGCCGTCGGGCATTTGAAGTTCCTTCAGCATCAGGACGAAATCGTCTTGCGTAGAAGGATTGCGCACGTCGGCCACCCAGGCCAGCGTTCCGTCAGTGCCCGTTTTGGGCTCGTGCGGAGCGAAAAGCGCATTCAATACCGGAGTGGGATCGTTTTCCTGGACAGCAAGCGCACCCAGGCTGTTATAGCGCCATTCCACCAGCCTGGCCAGCGCCGCCGTGGCGCTGGGCACCTGCACCAGTTCGCCGCTGGGCGGCATGGGCATTTGGAAGCCGTCGCCATAAGCGTTGGACAGTACGGACAATTTTTTGCGCAGCCAGCCCCGGTCGTTGGCGCGCATGTCGGTGGAGAGCGTCTTGGCTATGGCATCCAGGCCGCGCGGCGGCTGCCCGCCCAATACCCATACCTCGAACGGGACATTGGCCTGATCGGCCACGACGACAGCGAATTCGCCCTGCGGCGTATGTATGGTTTCGCTGACCCACCCCGAGGCGCCGGCCGGCAATCCGGGACGGGACGGCCAGCGCAGGGATGCCAGCGGCGGCGACATGGCCACTTCGGTCAATACCAGGCGCTTGTCCTGCTCCGACAAAGTAATGGGCTGGGGATTGCTGGATTCGGCTGCGCCCACCGACAGCACGGCGCCAAGTATGTTATTGGGCCGATATGTCGTAATGCCTTTCAAGCCGCGATGCCATGCCTCGAGATAGAGATTCTTGAATTCATCGTAGGGGTAATCGGCCGGCACATTGACGGTTTTCGAAATGGCGGCATCGACATAAGGCGCCACAGCAGCCACCATGAGCATATGATCGATGGCCGAGATATCGAGCGCAGAGACAAAGGCTTCGGGCAATTGGTCGACATCGCCTCCAAGGGCGCGATAAACGCGGTAGGCGTGATCTTCGACGGTATAGTCTTTTTTGCTGCCGTCGGCCATGCGCTTCATGCGGTTGTAGAACCACGAGAAGGCCGGTTCGATGCCGTTGGACGCATTGTCGGCGAAAGCCAGGGATATGGTGCCCGTGGGTGCAATGGAAGTCAGGTGAGAGTTGCGTATGCCGTGTTGGCGTATGCCGTTCTGAATCTCGACGGGCAAGCGCGACGCAAAGCCGCCTTGCAAGTACTTTTCTGCATCCAGCAGGGGAAAAGCACCGCGTTCTTTGGCCAGGTCGATGGAAGACTCATAGGCGGCATCGCGCATCTCGCGCGCCATGTCGGCTGACAGCTCGCGCCCCTGTTCGGTGTTGTAGTTCACACCCAGCATGATGAGCGTATCGCCCAGACCCGTGAAGCCCAGGCCCAGGCGGCGCTTTGCATCGGCCTCGCGTTTTTGCTCATCGAGCGGCCATTTGGTGGCAATCAGCACGTTGTCCAGCATGCGCACGGCAAGCTTGGTTGCCTTGCGCATTTGCTGGAAATCGAACGCCGCATTGGCCGTGAACGGTGCCGTTACATAAGCCGTAAGATTCAGGCTGCCCAGGCAGCAGCAACCATAATCGGGCAAAGGCTGCTCGCCGCAAGGATTGGTGGCTTCGATGGTTTCGCAGTACGAAAGATTGTTTTCGGCATTGATGCGGTCCAGATACAGCACGCCTGGTTCGGCCGCGGCGTAAGTGCTTTGCATGATCAGGTCCCATACTTCGCGCGCCCGGACCTTGCGGTAGACCCACAGCCCGTCGTCGCGCAGGTAGGCGCCAGCGCTCTTCAGGTCGGCATTGGGCTCGTTGTCATGGGTCAGTTCGAACGATGCATCGGCCTCGACCGCCTGCATGAACGCATCGGTTACGCCGACCGAAACGTTGAAATTATTCAGTTGACCGCGCTCTTGCTTGGCGGTGATGAATTCCATGACATCGGGATGCGTCACATTGATGACGGCCATCTGGGCGCCGCGACGGGCGCCCGCGGATTCGACTGTTTCGCAGGAACGGTCGAAAACCCTCATGTAGGAAATTGGGCCGGAAGCGCTGCTTCCTGTGCCCTTCACCATGGCCCCTCGGGGCCGGATGGCAGAAAAATTGTAGCCCACGCCACCGCCGCGACGCATGGTTTCGGCCGCCTGGGCCAATGCGGTATAGATGCCGGGCTTGCCGTCGACGCGTTCGGTGATGGAGTCGCCTACCGGTTGTACGAAACAATTGATGAGCGTGCTTTGCAGGTCGGTGCCCGCGGCACTATTGACGCGGCCTGCCGGAATGAAACCATGCTGCATCGCCCACAGGAATTCTTGCGCGTACTTCTTGCGCTGCTTTGGTTCCTCGACCTGGGCCAGCGCATTGGCGACGCGGCTGCGCACTTCGGTAATGCTGGTTTCACCGTTCTTGGCATATTTCTCAAGAAGAACCTCGGTGGAGATATCTTGCGGCTGAGCCAGCGCAATAGCGGTATTTTCCATTTGTTGCATGCTTTGATCCTTGGTGTCCGCGCCTGGCTCGTAGACAAGATGGCCGGCGGCGGTCTAAATAAAGTGCCATTCGGCTAACGGTATCATGGGGCGTGATGCCGCCCTATGATCCCAATCAAGAGTTTCCCGCCGTCATACCGGCAAAATCCATCAGGACGCGCAGCACGTAGGCGGCAATGGCCAGAACAGCAATGCTCGCGCCCCAGATGCCTACAAGCCATGCGATGCGTCGGGGCCAGGACGGCCGCGACTGCTTTCTGTCGTTTTCATCAGACATCAATGATAGCCGTCCTGTGCGGTGACCTTGCCCCGGAATACATAATAGGACCAGGCGGTGTACATCAGTATAAGCGGCACGATCAACAACGCGCCCACCAGCGTGAAGCCCTGGCTCTGTGGAGGGCCGGAAGCGTCCCAGATGCTGATGTCGGGCGGAATGATATTGGGCCATACGCTGATGCCCAGACCGCTATAGCCCAGAAACACCAGAGCCAAGGTCAGCAGAAAGGGCGCCGCGTGGGGACGGTTGTTCAATGAACGCAGAAGAAAGTAGACCGCCAGCAAGACCAGCACAGGAACCGGTGCAAACCAGAACAGATTGGGCAGGCTGAACCATCGCTGGGCGATGTCGGTATCCGTCAAGGGCGTCCAAACGCTTAGCACGACGATGACCGCCAGCAACACCAGGGTCAAGGGCTTGGCCAATTGACGCATACGGTCTTGCAAGGGCCCTTGCGTCTTCAGGATAAGCCAGGTGCATCCCAGCAATCCGTACGCCACGATCAGGCCCAGGCCGGTGAAAATGGAAAAAGGATGCAGCCAGTCCAAGGCCCCGCCGGCGTAAGACCGGTTCACAACGTTGA
>JAKFDW010000019.1:0-13662 GCA_036675955.1 Orrella sp.
CTTGCTATCGGCGCATGTTGCGCCATCAACTGAGTGGCCCATTTCTAAGCACACGCAGCTTGGCGTTTAGATGCAGGTTAGGCGGAGACGCGACGGCGTGTATGCAACTTAAATCCCTATGGGGACGAGGGACTCTCTATAGCCGACGGAGTGATCAGCTTGATCCCCCGCGCTGCGTTATAGCCGTGAATCTCCTTCACATCGAGCTTACGCATGAACCCGATTGTATCGGCGTCGATAATCTGGCCGGGTACCATGATGGGGAAGCCCGGCGGATATGGGATGACGAAGTTCGCAGATACCAGCTCAGGACCGTTTAATAACCGATCGTCGAGCGCGGGACTTGTTAACGGTAGGTACTCGCATTCTTCCTCTTTATACGCGGCGAAGAACGCGGTACGCATATTGCCTTCGCTCGTAGTGCTGGCGGGATTGTCGCGGTAGCCGTCGTGGAAGCGGCTGAAGTTGGGCAAGCTTGGAACATCCTCCATCAAGCTTTTGACCCTGGCCGCGAAGGCTGTCCGGCCGGGTTCACCCTCTTGCCTGAGCCGGGTGTCGATTTTTTTTGAAATATCTAGCAGCACCTTGATGAGCGCAGCGACGTCACTGCGTGTGTTATTGATATTGCTTTGCAATAACGCACTGTTGCGGGAAGTTTTGTTCACCTGGATGTTATACGTGGAAGCCAATAGATTTTTGAAAGCCGTGCCATCGTAGCCGGCCGTGCCGCAAACCAGCGTCAATCGCGTCGGATCCAGGCAAAACTCATCATCCTTCAAGGCCTTCACGGCGGTCAGCCAGTTCGTTCCGGGTACCAGAAAGTCGACGAAACCGGAGCTACGAAACTCCTCGGGAACCATTTTGTCCGCGCCCAGCACGCTAAAGTACTTGGAGATCACAGGATGCTGGGCTATCTCGCGTCGGATGCTCAAGGCGACCTCAATCGCGCGCATGACCAGCTCATAGCCCTCAAGCTCCATCTGGCGACGAGCGACATCCAGCGACGCGATGATCTGCGCATTCGGCGATGTCGACGCGTGAATGAAGACCGCTTCATGGAAAGCGGAGACGTGATGGTCGTAGTCCTCGTCTCGAACGGCTACGATGGACCCTTGCCGCAGGCTCGACATCGATTTATGGACGGAATTGGTCTCATAAACGCGTATCCGCATTGCTCGTGGATCGGGCACTAGCTGTCGCTCAAGCAACCGTGCGTCTTTTGGGTCCAATTCCTCTCCGAGGTCCTGGGCCTGAGCTTCCCACGCCTCGATGGCGGCCGGATCGTCGCGCCACTGCTCCAGCGCCGCAGCCGCGCCCATTGCAGTACGTGGCCGTAGAAACGGTGACCAGCGAGCGAAGCCGAACCAGGCCTCGTCCCAGAGAAAGATTAGATCCGGCTTGATGGCCAGGCATTCGGCCATCACCCTGCGGGTGTTATAGATATGCCCATCGAATGTGCAATTGGTCAACGTGACCATGGAGACCTTGTCCAATCTCCCCTCGGCCTTCAGGTCCAGCAACGCCTGCTTGATGGTGCGCAGCGGAACAGCCCCGTACATCGAGTACTCGGTCATCGGGAAGGCTTCCACATACAAGGGCTGGGCCCCGGATAGCACCATGCCATAGTGATGGGATTTATGGCAGTTACGATCCACGATGACAATATCGCCGGGCTTGGTCACTGCCTGGTAGACCATCTTGTTCGATGTGGAGGTTCCGTTGGTCACGAAAAAAACGTGATCCGCGCCCACCGCGCGTGCGAACTTTTCTTGTGCCAGTTTGATGTTGCCGGTCGGTTCCAGCATGCTGTCCAGGCCGCCAGTTGTGGCGGAGGTTTCGGCCAGAAACAAATTCAGACCGTAGAACTCGCCAAAATCGCGGATCCAGTTCGACTTGATGATGGACTTGCCCCGTGCAATCGGGAGCGCATGAAAGGTGCTTATCGGCCGCGTGGCGTAGCGTTTGAGATTGTCGAAATGCGGCGTAGTCTGGCGGTCGCGCACCCCTTCAAGGATATTCAGGTGTACCTCCATGGGTTCTTCAGCCTCGTAGAATACCCGGCGGATCGCCGATGCCGCAGGGTCCCCCGCAAGACGCTCGACCTCCCGATCTGTCAGCAAATAGATATCAAGTTCTGGTCGTATGTTTGCGATGAGACGGGCCAGCTTGACGCCGATTTGGTGCGAAGCGTCTGCAAAGGAGGCCAGTTGCTGGTAAACCTTCAAGAAGGTGTGCAGCAGCGGCGTATCATGCTTCGACGAAATTGGTATGCCGTCATAGATGACGACCGCCTCGAGCTTACCGTTGAGTATTGTGGCCAGCAGGGCATCCTCGAAACTTTCCACCAAGACTGGTTCGTAAATCAAACCGTCGTCGGGCTGACGCAACTGACGGATTTCCTGGCATAAGCCAGCCGAGCGCGCCACTGATATGGGATGCACGAACAGCGCTTCAAAGTACGGACGCCGCGGCGCGCCGGCGCCCAAGCCTGGCGGCAAGCGGTCCTGGCCGTCCGACGACATCTCGTCGGAGGATTCCCACTCCCCGCTATCGTAGCGGTAGCTGCCCGACAGCAGCGCGTTGCTTATCCGAACGATCAGGCGTGCCGTGCCCATCGCATCGCCCTCTGCAATGCGATCATCCAACGCGCGTAGCAGTTGGGCCCCCGGATAGGCGAAATAGTTTTCTAGGGGGCGTAATCTGGCCAGCGCTTCTTTCACTGGTGCGCCCGCTAATCCACTGTTCCCGCTCCGTGCTTCGGCCGACCATGCCTGGGCCTTGGCATTCAGGTCTCGCCACCAATCCAGCCTCGCGGCCGAGTTCGAAAACAGATGGTCCAGATGTTGACTTCCGTTCGCTTCGCTTGTCATGGTGCCGCCCTCTATTACAGTAAGGCTATGCCCGCGGGACTACGCCCGCAGTGCAAACCTGTAGGCATGGTACGAGCTCTAAGAAAGAATCATGATCACAACCATTCCCCAGATGGTCAGCAAGGTATTGCCTACAGCGTAAGTCACCGTGTAGCCCAAGCCGGGAACCTGGCTTTTGGCCGCTTCGCAAACCATACCGAGAGCTGCAGTGGTAGTTCGGGCTCCGGCGCAAATACCGAGAATAAGTGCGGGGTGGAAGCGGAAAACATATTTGGCCAGTAACATGCCGGCGAAAAGCGGGACAGCGGTTGCGAACATACCCCATAGGAAGAGGCTGACTCCAAGCTCTTGCAGCCCGGCAATAAAGCCCGGACCGGCAGAAATTCCCACCACGGCAATGAATACATTGAGGCCAACGGAATTCATGAACCAGAGCGTGGGTTCGGGGATGCGTCCGAACGTCGGATGGATGGCGCGGAACCAACCGAACACGATGCCGGCGATCAGTGCGCCGCCCGCCGTGGAAATGGTTATCGGGACGCCTCTGACATTTATTACGACTGAGCCGATCAGCGCGCCGACGGTGATGGCCAGCGAGACGAACGCAACATCGGTGACGGTGGTCGGCCGGTCCACGTAGCCGATTTGCTTGGCCGTAGCATTTATATCCTGCGTTCGCCCTACCACGGTAATGACGTCGCCTCGATACAACTGGGTTTTCGGCAATATGGGAATGCGGGTCTCGGTCGGTCCACGCCGTATCTGCTTCAGGAACACTCCACGGGCGCCGGGCGAGCGTGCGAGCTCCTCGAGCCGCTTGCCGTCCACCTCCTTGTTTGAGATGTATATATCGACGCCTTCGGTTTTTATATCGAGCAGCTCAGCATCTTCAACTTCCCGGCCACTGGGTCCAAGCCGTGCAATCAGTTGCTCGCGCTTGCCGCCTATAGCAACTATGTCGCCGCTTTCAATGAGGGTGTTGCGGTCGGCCTCGATAATCGTACCGTCCCTACGGATCCGCTCGACAAAGGCGCGAACGCCTTCTTCTGTCCCAGCCTCGATTTCTCCAACGGATTTTCCGATGAATGGGCTTTGCGGTGCCACGGAATAGGCTCTCACCTCGAACTCGTACCATTGGGTCGCGCCGTCAGCCGCGCCACGGCTCGAGCCCAGCATCTGTTCGTATTCTTTGCAAGCCGCGACGAGGTCAATGCCCAGCAGCTTCGGACCGATCTGCGCAAGAATTATTGCGGAGCCCACCGTACCGAAGATATAGGTCACCGCATAGGCGATGGGCATGGCGTCCAGGAGCGCCTGAGTTTCTTCGGCCGAGCGTCCCAGGCGGTTGATTGCATCGGTCGCTAAACCCATCGAGGCTGAAATGGTCTGCGATCCCGCGAACAACCCGGCGGCTGAGCCCAGGTCGTAGCCGGCCAACATGGCGGCGACCACCGCGGCACCAAGAGAGAACAGCGCCATGATGACGGCAAATAGCGCCTGGGGCAGGCCGTCTTTGGCGATACCGCGTACGAACTGAGGCCCGACGCCATACCCCACTGCAAACAGAAACATCAGGAAGAAGACCGACTTCACATTTGGCGATATCTTGACCCCCAGAATGCCGAGTACGATGGCGACCAGCAATGTCGAAGTCACCGCTCCGAGGCTGAATCCTTTGAAGCTCTTTCCGCCAATCCAGTAGCCGATGCCCAACGCCAGGAAGATGGCTATCTCCGGATAGGCCTTGAGTGTAGAAACGAACCAAGTCATGACCTTCTCCTTATTGGGTCAGGCGATTGAAGGTGTACCGTTGGGGCGTGCCCGCTTCTAACTCTTTTCGGCGTCCTTGCCGCCAATTTGCCGATAGCGCTCGAGATACTCGTCCCGCATTTCGCGTACGCAGCGGCCGATCTTTACGTAATCTTCTTCATTAAGATTGGCCAGTGACACGCGACCGGACGGATGGATTGTCCCGAAGCCCTTGCCAGGGAGCAGGACTACGCCCGCTTCCTCCGCCAACCTGAACAGCAGTTCGTGGGGCTGAATAGAGGCAAGCAACCATTTAACGAAATCGGCGCCGACCGCTCGGCTCATTTGCTCGACATCCAGCAGCGTGTAGTAATCGACGACGTTTTCATCCACAAGCTCCGGCGCTGCTCCCATGCCCCGATATAACGCTGCCTTGCGACGGCGTATCAGCCGCTTCATGGCATTCTTGTAGCTTTCAGCGGTGTCCATAAGCGTAAAGAGCGAGAACAGCACCATCTGCACCTGTTGCGGGGTAGACAGTCCAGCCGTGTGATTGAGTGCCACGGTGCGGCTGTCGGCAACGATCCGGTCGATAAAGGGCAGTTTCTCGGGCTCGGTCGTGATCGACGCGTAGCGTTTATTCAGGCCGTCTCTTAGTTCTTGTGGGAGCTGCGCAATTTTTTCATCGAAGACGTTCGATTTATGGGCGGCAATAACGCCAAGGCGCCAGCCCGTGGCGCCGAAGTACTTCGAGTAGGAATACACCAGCAGCGTATTGTGCGGGCACATCGCAAACAGTGAAACAAAATTGTCGGCGAACGTGCCGTATACATCGTCGGTCAGGATGATGAGGTCTGGACGGTCCTTGACGATGCCAGCCAAATACTCCAGGCTTTCGTCGCTTACCCTAACTGAAGGTGGATTGCTGGGATTGACCAAAAAGAAGGCCTTGACCTTCGGATCGCGAAGTTTGTCGAGTTCCTTTGTCGAATACTGCCAGCCGCCGGCCGGATCCGCGTCGATGGACAGCTCGGTCAGGCCATATTCCGACAGCTCGGGGATTTCGATATATGGCGTGAAGATGGGCTTGCCCAATGCGATGACATCACCGGTCTTGAGCAGATGGTTGGTTTTCATCGAATTGAAAAGGTAGGTCATTGCTGCAGTGCCACCCTCTACGGCATAAAGATCGAAGTCGCCGACGAAGGGATGTTCGCCGATCATCTCCTTTCGGATGTACTGCTTCACGATCTTTTCGGTGAGCCTGAGCATGCGGTCCGGGACGGGGTAGCTGCAGGCGAGAATGCCTTCACACATCTCGTAGATGAAGTCGCCACCGTCCAGCCCGAGCTGGTCCCGTACAAACGATACGGCACTGGACAGAAACCTTACGCCGGGTACTTCGCGGTTGCTTCGGGCGAAGAGGTCAAAACGCTCTTCAATTCCGACGCGCCGGGGAAAACCGCCCACGCCTTCAGCCAGGTATGAAAATGACCGCTCTGATTCGATCATCGCAAATAAGCCCAGTTGCCAGAAGCCATGGCGAGGGATAGTTGCCAGGAAATTCGGGTTGCCCCGACCAGCGTTGAGCATCAGCCGATTAGCGTCACTACCGGCCAGTTGGATGAGTTCATCCTTTAGTTCGAAGGGAGAGAGGTCGGCCAAGTGAGATGTATTCCGGACATTCATTGCACTTCTCCTGCTAGAAGAGGGTACGAAAGCGGTGGCAATAGTTCTCGTGGCGGATACTTGCGGCGGGCCATCTGTAGAGGCTGCCTGGCATGCGGCCATACTGCTGCGGAAGTACATCCCTTTATGTGCACCTAATTGGTGGACGGCAGTACTGCCGGAGTTTATCGTGGAAAAAATCCAGCGCACATCCGCCATTCGGATTAGTCCTTTTGACCGATCAAGACGCATACGGGCGGCATCAAGGCTATGCTGACGACCGATACCCAAAAAACGGTTGCAGGGTCGAGCCGGCAAATACTCCAATCGGATGTTCCAATTGAAAGTGACCGGCCGCCAGGAGCAGCGCTCACATTAATAAGTTTCGCAGGTGATTGAAGACCACCTTGATTCTGTCTTGCACCGTGTAGTTATCCGGTACTTTTAGCATGGCTCGCAAGCTCCAAGCGCCTTTGCTGCGGCCGTATGCATAGGGATCGATAAGCCCGAACGGCTGGTGGCGACGGATATCTGCGCGCTCTGGGCGCTCCCAAGCGCAGAGTAATCTCGCCCTGGTTCGAATATCATGCGTGTCAGTGAGGTGATCTCGGCGTCGGAGAGTGAGTCATCAGTCAAGAGAATTGCTGCGGTTGCGATGGTCCTGATATCTTGAGCCTGACCGGGATAAGTTCCTTTGGCGATGAGGTAGGGAAAGTAACCTCTTCTCGTTGCAGTCAGTGTGGCGACGGCAGCGTCGGACAGCGGCAGCATCCGCAAGGGCACATCTACCAACGAGTCGCGCACGATATCGGCGGGTGTGCCGATAACCTGCAAGACGGCGTCGGTTTCATCCTTTTGAAGCGCTAGCAATGCTGCGTTGATGCCGAGTGATTGCGCCGAAATATCCTGGAGCGCGAGGCCGTGCGCTTCCAGCATACGCAATGCGGTAATGCGCGACGCCGAACCCGCTTCACCGATCGCTACGCGTTTGCCTCGCAGGTCGGCAATAGAAGTCAGCGTGTCGGCGGCGCGGATGAGCACATGCATAGGTTCGGGGTACAGGCTGGCAATGGCGCGAAGTTCACTATGTGGGCCTTGGCCTGCGAAGGAGCCCGTTCCTTCATAGGCGTCCAGGGCGGCGTCCCCTTGGGCCAGCGCGACCGAGACCTTTCCCGAACGCAGCAGGTGCAGATTCTCTTCGCCGCCGCGCGTAATCAGGGGTATGCCACGCGTGCTGCGTTCACTGAACAATGCGCGCGCTACACGTAGGTACTGCCCATGCTCTGCTCCTGCCGCGATGGCGTAGCCATTCGAGACACGCGCCAGCCGCGCGCGTATGCTGGCCTGTGCGGCGGCAAGCTCTTCTTCGATGGCGGCATGTTGTGCAGGCGATGTGTCTCGCGGAAATGCATCGACGAGCTTACGTATGGCGGTAAGTATCGCTCCGGTGTTATCCGTAGTGCCCGTGGAGAGCGAGGGCGCTATTTGCGGCTGGTATCCAGCAGGCACGACGGGAACCCATTGCTGATCATCGAGCCGGTACCGGGCTGTTCCATGGGCGCGAATCACGTCTCCTTTCTTGTTCCCCCCAGAGGTGATTCCCTCGATGCCCCGGGGAGCGGCGCCCAGCGCAGAGATTAGCCCGGCGATGCCCGGCGCGTTCCAGGCGCCGAAATCAATATCCCGGACGAGTTTGAATTCTGCATCAAAGTAGACGATGCGCCGATTCTCGCCTTTGGGGGCCTTAGTGTCGGCCTGTGAGCCCCGCCGTTCCAGATTTGCAAATTCGAGGACGCCGTCAGGCAAGGCATGTTCAAGGCGTTCGCTGATGCCGGCGCGCAGGGTGTCGGTGTCGGGGCCGGCATGGCAAGCAGTAAGGAGTGCAAGGAATAAGCAAGCAAGAGTGGCACGCATCGTCAACCTCCGATGAAAGGCAGAGCCAGCACGGCAGTCAGGATGAATGCATTCATAATGTCTACGAAGAAGGCGCCGGCCAGGGGGACGATCAAATAACTGGTGGGTGCCGGCCCGTGCTTGGCTGTGATGGCTTGCATGTTTGCCATGGCGGTTGCCGTTGATCCCATGTTGAAGCCAACAAATGCCGCCGATGTGACAGCGGCTTCGTAATTGCGTCCCATGAAACGAAAACAGACGAATACAACATATAGGAAGATGAGTACTACCTGGGCGATGATAATTAACAGGAATGGGCCGGCGGAAAGTGCCACTTCAACCAGGTTCAGCGTCATCATGGTCATGACCAGGAATAACGATAAACAGATATTCGATATGAGATCTGCGGATCGGTCGTCGAATCGGGCGCCCAATAGCGGAAGCAGGTTGCGAATAGCGATGCCAATAAGCATGCACCATAAGAAAGCGGGAATAGTGATGGAGCCACCGGAGAAACGGACGGCCAGCCATTGGCCGGCTATCAAGGCGGTGAATATGCCCGCCAGCGCTCCCAGGACTGAAACTGTGCTGAGAGGTGCAGCTTTCTCGAGTTCATGCGATCCGGCGGTGTCTTCCGCGGATGAATGCAGCTTGTAGCGGTTGATGAGGTATTGAGCGATGGGCCCCCCGATGATACCTCCGACGATCAATCCTAGCGTAGCGACGGTCATTGTCAGGTCCATGACCATTTGCAAGTTGTTCACCTCGGCGAAGCGGTCAGCGTAGGCCGCCCCTGTGCCATGGCCGCCGACAAGAGTGATCGAGCCGGCCACCAGACCAAAGATAGGATGCAGGTCAAGCAGAGTAGCTATGCCCACACCCACCACATTCTGCAGCACGATGAAAGGAAGGAGCACTATGAGGAAAATCAGAAGCGCCTTACCGCCGCGCTTCAGCATGCGCAAATCGGCACATAGGCCGACGCCGCTGAAAAACATAAGGAGAAAGATGGGCTTTATGGGCTGCTCAAACTTGATTTGAAAATCTGCAGTGGCAAAAGCGATGGCAGCCAGCACGGCAAAAAGCAGTCCCCCCGTGATAGGGTCTGGAATATTGTAGCGAGACAGTACAGATATTTTTCTGTTGACCAGTGTGCCAATAAGCAGCATGCCTATGGCTGCCAAAAGGGATGCGAGAGGATCAAGGCTCATTGTTTTGGCTCTAAAAGCGGTAACGTCATGGGCAATTTTCGATCAGTCGCGGTGCAGGCATGGAAGGCGCTGCAGCAATGCTAGATTAACACGCGCGGCCGCCGGCCGCCGATGTTCTTGCGCTGCACCGGATCGGGCAGGAATCAGGGTTTCGTGCCCGCATTGCGGTTCCGGAACGCCGCCTCGCCGGCATCCGATACCTCGACCCACTTCTTGTCGGGTGCTGCGCCCGCGACGTAGCTGTCGTGCCAGTTCCACCATTTGTAGGCAGGAGTTTGAGGATAGCCTTCGGGTGAGTCTTCCCAGAGTTCCTGGCGGCCCAACGGCGTGATGTCGAGGTAGTTCCAGGTGCTTCCCATCTGCTCGTCGCCGCGGTTATTGGTGAAGTAGCTGCGGAACACGCGGTCGCCGTCGCGGATGAATACATTCGTGCCGTGCCACTCATCCACGCCGAAGTCGGCGTCGAAACTGTCCGTGAGGGTGAACCACGGCATCTCCCAGCCCATCCTCGCCTTCAGTCGCCCGATGTCCGCCTGAGGCGCACGCGATACGAAGACCAGGGTGGTGTCGCGCGCGTTCAGGTGGGCCAGATGGGCGACTTGATCGGCCACCATGGAGCAGCCGCGGCAGGCATGGTCGGGCCAGCCGAACACCCCAGGCTCGAAGAAGGCGCGGTAGACGATCAACTGACGACGGCCGTCGAACAGATCCTGCAGGTTTGCCTTGCCTTCAGGGCCCTCGAAGGCATAGTCCACGTCTACGGCCATCCATGGCATTCGCCGGCGCTCCGCGGCCAGGGCGTCGCGGGCGCGGGTCAGGGCCTTCTCCTTGATGAGCAATTGATCGCGGGCGGACTCCCACTCCTGTCGGGGCACCACCGGTGGTATATGCATGGCAGGCTGGCCGCCTTGCCGCTCGTTTTCGCTTGATGTAGTCATGGCTTTGAAACCTCCCGAGTAGGTGGATTCCTGCGGAATTGTATTGCTGTAACAAGTACTTACGACATATTGACGCTGGTCAATAGGGAAGACGGAAGATAGAATCAGCAATGCTTGCAAGGCATACTGATTTTAAAACTACAAACCGGAGACAACCTTGAAAAAAATGCCATCTTTGGGGCGCGTTACGCTTGCCCTCACGTTCGCCGCCGCAACTTCGACATCCTGGGCGCAAACGCCGCCGGCACCAGCATGGAAGCAGGGCATGCCAGACAGCATGGCCGCGTCCACCCTGGCGCCTATGGCCGGCAAGTTGACCGTCACGCCTGCTTCACAAATTCCTATCGACAAACTCAGTATGCCGGAAGGTTTCAAAGCCGAGATCTGGGCTACCGGTTTGCCGGGCGGCCGCGCCATGACGCGCGGCGACGATGGCAAGATTTACGTCGGTACGCGCGGCCTGGGCCGCGTGTACGAAGTCACCGACACAGGCAATGCGCGCACCGTGCGCACGGTGGTGGACAAGTTGAATCAACCCGCGGGCGTTGCCTTCAAAGACGGTTCCCTGTACGTGATGGCCATAGACAAGGTGTTGCGCTACGACGGCATCGAGAAGAACCCCGCAGTGACGCCAGTGGACCTGACCGCAAAGTTCAACTTGCCTCCCGAGCAACACCACAATTGGAAATATATCGCCTTCGGCCCCGACGGCAAGCTCTATGTGCCTTTCGGGGCGCCGTGCAATATCTGCGAACTGCCGACCGAGGAATATGCGCAGATTCGCCGCTACAACGCCGATGGCTCCGGCATGGAAGTGCTTGCCCGGGGCGTGCGCAACAGTGTCGGCTTTGACTGGCACCCGGCCACCCAGGAACTGTGGTTCAGCAACCATGGACGCGACTGGATGGGCGATGACGTTCCAAACGATACCTTGAATCGTATCAGCAAGACAGGGTTGAACTTCGGCTTCCCGTACTGCCATCAGGGCGACGTGGCCGATCCGGACATCAAGAAGCCCAATGCTTGCGAAGGCGTGGAGCAGCCGGTGGCGCTGATGGGCCCCCATGCCGCCGCTGTAGGGGTTGCGTTCTACACGGGCGAGATGTTTCCGCCTGAATACCGCAATGCCTTGTTCGCTGCACGCAAAGGCTCATGGAACCGCAGCAAGAAAAGCGGCTTCGACGTGGTCATGGTCAAGGCGGACGCAGACGGCAAGAACGCCAAGGTCGAGCCTTTTCTCACGGGTTTCATGAACGAAGCCGACCAATCCTTCTGGGGGCGTCCGGCCTATCTCATGCAAATGCCCGACGGCGCCATGCTTGTGTCCGATGAGCAGAACGGCGCCATTTACCGCGTAAGCTACAGCAAGTAAGCGTATGCATTTGCCATTCAATTCCGGGGCTGCGGTCTCGTGGTGGAAGGCGGCCCTGCTGGCCGCTTTCTTCGGCGGCTTGACGCCCTGGGTGCAGGCGCAAAGCGTAAGCGACAAGCTGATGCTTTGCGCCGCCTGTCACGGCGCCGACGGCAATTCCCAACAGAAGGGTGTGCCGTCATTGGCGAGCCAGCCCAAGATATTCATCGAGAACCAACTGGTGATGATACGGGAGGGCATGCGCGACATTCCCGCTATGCAGGGTGCGCTGGACGGCCTGACCGACGAGGAAATCACCTCGATGGCCGCCCATTACGCGGCCTTGCCGCTGAAAGAACCGCCTGCGGACCGCCAGGAAGCGCTGTACGTTCGCGGTGAAAAGCTCGCGCAAGAGATGCGCTGCAGTACTTGCCATCTGCCCGGCTACACGGGCCGCGAGCAAATGCCAAGGCTGGCTGGTCAGCGCGAGGACTATCTGTTGCATAGCATGCGGCAATTCACGTCGAACCAGGCGGTGGGACGCGACACCATCATGGCGGCGGCACTGTATGGCGTCAGCGATGACGACATCAAGGCGCTGGCGCATTTCTTGTCGCGAACCACGCCTTGACGCCGAAAATAGTCGGCATGAATCTTGCACCAACCTGGCATTATCCGATCCGTTGGAGTTGTCGATTCATGCAAGCCCCTGGCCAGCTATTGAAGCGGATACGCGCAAGCCTTCAACAAGACGAAGTGCGTATCCCGATACAGACAGCCTCCGCTGTTCTTTTGGCGTACTTTGCAACCAGCTTCATGGACCGGGAAAATATCTCGTGGGGGGTGTTTTCGGCGCTTTTTGTCGTCCAGGCCAGCATAGGCGGGACCATAAGTGCTGCGCTGGGGCGTATTGCCGGTGCAATCCTGGGGGCGATCATCGCCGTTGTTCTCGTGATGCTGTTCGGGAAGATGGCCTGGGGCACCCTTATTGCGTTGCTGGTGGGCGTAGGCCTCATGAGCTTTCTCACGGCGAAATGGCCGTTGCTGGCATATGGGCTGGTCACTGTCACCATCATCGCCGTCGCGCCGGACTTTTACGTCGTGGAAGGCGCATTCAGGAAGGTGCTGGCGATTGCCATCGGGTCCACCTGCGGGATGGTGGCGGCCTTTGCTGTGTTTCCGGTGCTCGCCCGGCGCACCGAGCAGGAGTATCTGGCGGCGGCGCTGCGCAGTTGCGGCGCTTACACGCTTGAATGCACGACATGCCTGGTCGGCGACAAAGCGAAGAAAGATAAAAAGGACCAGGATGTCATACAACAGTCAATTGAACGGGCCCGCCTCATGGCGCGCGAAGCGCGCATCGAGGATAAGACGCCGACCATGGGGTTCAGTCCCTTTTCACGAACGCTGCTCCCGGAGATCGAGCGTTTCGGCTATACGTTGACCCTGGTCGATCGCTTCAGTGATACGCCGATTTCGGAAGGGCTGTGCCGCGTCCACAAGGAAGCGCTACTGGAACTGGCCGGCACAGTGAAGACCTGTCTGGACAAAATTGCCGATGCGGTGGAGGCCGGTGTAGCGTGCGAGGAAATCGACGATGCCTGGGAGGCCTACAGGGCGTTCTCCGAGCGCGTGGATGAGTCCGTCCAGCATGAACAGCTTTCTATCCAGGATAAAGAACGCATGATGTCAATAAAAGGCGCGTACGGCTCTGTTCTTGCCAACATGACGGAGCTGGTCCGCCAGGTGCAGGGCCGGGAATGATGATGACGCGAATCATTGCCGGATCCGCTGCTTGCTGAAGAGCACTAGCGCGATACCGCCGAGCACCGCTATGCATGCCAGCACAAGGCGCGGCGTCAGTGCTTCGCCGAGAACGGCTACGGCGATGAGCGCGGTAAGAATCGGCACGCACAGTTGCACCGAACTGGCCTTCAGCACGGAAAGCTGCTTCATGACGTCATACCAGATGGCGTATCCCA
>JAKFDW010000020.1:0-4605 GCA_036675955.1 Orrella sp.
TGAGGGCAGTTTTCGAGCGCGGGGCTCTTGCTGCTCTCGCGGGAGACTTCGCGCGGCTTGCGCACGAGTTGGCTAATGGTTGGCATGACCTTTACGCATCCTGTGACTTTTTATGCATAGGGCACTTGCGTACCTGTTTGCATAATTTGAATGAGACGCCTGCTGCGATAGGTTCGGCATGATGCCAAACTAATAGGAGCCCCAGGCGGTTTGCGCAAAAACCGCCAGACACGAAAAAACGTAAAAGAGCGGGTCTTGCGGCAATTCTTGCTATTGATTCTTGCGGCTATCGCTAGCCTTACCAGGGCATTTTGGCAAATAATCCCTTTGGCAAGCTCGCCATCGTAGCATAGCGCAGACGCAAAGGTCAACAATATCGGGGCATTCGCGTTTTAACGGGCAAGCGATGCCCACGGAAGAGCCGCCGAAAGTTCGACATGTCACCATTGGTGTCGTAATATTGCCGCACTCTTACTATGGCAGCAGGTTCACCTCTATGAATATAGCGTCCCTGGAAGACGATCCGGCGCAAGCGCAATTGATCCACAGCACCTTGGTCGCCGCCGGACACACCTGCACGAACTTCAAGCTGGGCCAGGATCTCCTGACCGCCTTGTCGGGCTCTCCGGACTTCGACCTGCTTTTGCTGGACTGGCAGATTCCCGACATCAGCGGACTCGAAGTGGTTCGCTGGGTGCGCGCACGGCTGGGCTACACGCTTCCGGTCATGTTTCTCACTGGCCGGACCATGGAAGAGGATCTCGTTGTCGGTCTGCAGGCCGGCGCCGACGACTACATAGGCAAGCCCATGCGTGCCGGCGAACTGCTCGCACGGGTCGACGCCCTGCTACGCCGCCATAATCCGACAGGGTCGCTGGAAATGCCTTTTTCTTGCGCAGCCTATGAAATCGACCCGGCCACCGACACCATACGCCTGCGCGGCATAAAGGTAGAGCTTGCCCCAAAAGAGTACGAACTGGCCTTGCTGCTTTTTCGCAATCCGGGCCGTCTTTTCTCGCGCGACGTAATAAGCAAGCGTATCTGGAATCGCGATATACCCGCCACATCCCGTACGCTGGACACCCACTTGTCGAATCTGCGGCGCAAGCTCGAGTTGGGAGCAGAACACGGGGTACGCCTGAATTCATCATATGCCCTGGGTTACCGCCTGGAAATGCTCGCCAACCCTAGTCCTCCTTAAGCCCGCCATGAAATTGTTTTCCATACTGCGGCAGCGCAGTCTTCTCGTTTTCGCCTGTGTCATGCTGGCCGTGCATACGCCACCGGCCTTTTCACAGGCAGCCGGCGCCAGGGGCGACTATTTCCTGTACGACGTCGTATCCGGCGACACCCTGATCGCCCTGGCGCAACGGTACACCGGCGACCCATACAACTGGCGTCCGCTTCAGACCTTGAACTCAGTCGAGGACCCCTATCGCCTTCCCATCGGAGCGAGACTCAGGATCCCGTTTTCGCTCATTCCCGAGCTCGCCTCGCAAGCGAAGCTGAGCCACGTGGCGGGGCACGTTGCCGTCAATGGAAAGCAAGCCAGTGTCCAGGGCACGCTTGCGGAAGGCGATCGGGTCGCCACAGGCCCTGATGGTTTCCTCGCCGTTGTCCTCGCTGACAACAGCGTGCTGTCCGTGCCTGCCAATTCATTGCTCTCTGTCGAACGGCTGCGCACATTCAAGGGAACAGGCTTGATCGATACCATCCTGACCATTCGCGATGGCTCCGTCGAATCAAGGGTTGCTCCCCATGAGAACGGCGTTGGCCGGTTCGAAGTCCGCACTCCGGTCAGCATCACCGGGGTACGCGGCACCCATCTGCGCGTGCGCACCGCCGATGGAGCGGCGCAAAGTGAAGTGATCTCGGGCAGCGCCCAGGTTGGATCCGGAAATGAGCACGATGCCACCTTGCGCCAGCACCAGGGCGCCGCCGTGGACGCGCAGGGAAATCTTATCGGTGTAAGAGCTCTGCTGCCGGCCCCCGAGCTGCCTCCCGCAAAACGTGGCAGCCAGGGTTGGGCTCTGGAATTCCCTCCTGTATCCGGAGCCACATCCTATCTGGTCCGCGTGGCGGCAAACGCCCAGGGCAGCCACCTAGTCTCAAGCCGCCTGTTTGCGTCGCCTCATATCACGTTCCGCGCCCCTGGCGCCGGTACCCACTATGTCATGGTCAGGGCCGTCGACCGCGATGGCGTCATGGGCAAGGATGCCGTGCAATCGTTTCCCGGCGTCCCGCTGCTTAATACGTCCGACGGTTCAGCCGTCAAGGCAGGCTTCGGCCAGTTCGTGTTTTTGACGGACCACTGAGTTGGCACGCCCCGCTACACCAAAAAAAGGCTTCTGGGGCGGCCTTGAACGGCGAATTCGCGTGGAATGGCTGATCGTCACGATTTTCATGATGGTCTTTACCGGAACCCTGAGCTACTTCGGCGAAGCCACCGGATTGGCCAGGCTGGACCATGCCTTTTACGATAAGACGCTGGCAGCCGCCATCCGTCCCATCAGCACCGGGAACATCGTCATCGTGGCGATCGACGACAACAGTATCGACGAACTGGGGTATTGGCCCTGGCGGCGGGCACTGCACGCCCAACTGCTGGCAAGGCTGCCGCAGGCTCGCGCGGTAGGACTGGATCTGGTTTTAAGCGACTTGAATCCGGCTTATCCAGACGACGACAAACAGCTGGCCGAAGCCATCCGGCGGCATGGCAGAGTAGTATTGCCGCTGATACTGGAAGAATCCGGCGACGGCATCATCGCACCGCTCCCTTTGCTTGCCTCAGCGGCTAAGCGCCTGGGCTACATCAACATATATCCTGATGGCGATGGCGTCATACGGTCTATTGTTCCCTGGCAGTTCCGGGACGGGCAAAGGGTGGACCACTTCGCGACTGCCATGAACGCCGCCGCGGACGACGCCGCGCGTCCCATAGCGCAGCAAGACAAGCCACGTTCATTGCTGCTTCCTTATGCCGGCACGCCAGCCCACTTCACCGTTTATCCGTACGCGCGAGTGCTGGCAGGGCAAATCCCGGCATCCGCCTTCCAGGACAAGTACGTGCTCATCGGATCCTGGGGGTCAGGCCTGGGCGATGCCTTTCCTACGCCGCTTTCCCGCCATGGTGCGAGCATGGCGGGCGTGGAGATTCTGGCCAACGCGCTGCAAAGCTCGCTCCGGGACTACTGGATCGCCAGCCCCGGCCGTGGCCTGACAGCCCTGCTCGCAACGCTTCCGGTGCTGCTGATCTGCATCCTGATGCGCCGCCTTTCGCCCCGATATTCCTTTTTGCTGGCCATGGCCGTCCTGTTCATTGAGTTTGCGGGAAACTGGCTGTTGATGCGCTACGCCAGTGTTTGGGTGCCTCTCACGGCGAGCATTATCGGCGTGGTGCTGACTTACCCGGTATGGAGCTGGCGCAGCCAGGAGGCTGCGCTTCAGCATATCGACCGGGAGTTGCGGGACATGAACCGAAACAGGGCAAGTTCGAATGACGCCCTGCCGGCCAACGATTCTGCGGCTCACGACGGCTCGCTTTCGGCACGCGTGGGCCTGTTGCATACTGCCATAGCTCAATTGCGCCAGGCTCAGACCGCCCGCGAAGAAACACTGCAGTTTCTTTCTCACGACATGCGCGCTCCCCAGAATTCCATCCTGGCGCTGACTGAACTGCAGGAACTTCCAGGCTGTGCATTGCCTCAGACGGAACTGCTGCGCCAGATCAACAATCATGCCCACAAAACCTTGAGCCTGGTGGAAAACTTTGTCCATCTTGCGCGAGCCGAGGCGATGACGATAAACAGGCAGCCGGTGGATCTGGTCGACCTTCTGGAACAGGCCTGTGCAGACTTCTGGACTCAGGCCCGGCAGCGGTCGATCCGCGTGACATTCACGGATCATCCTGAGGCCGCCTGGGTTGCCGGCGATCAGGGCTTGCTGCGGCGCGCCTGGGGGAACCTGCTCGATAATGCCCTGAAGTACAGCCCCGACCACAGCGCCATCATTTGCCGGGTCGTACGCGACGGCGCCCACTGGGTTGCCAGCATACGCGACCAGGGCCGCGGCGTGAGCGCGGAACAGCAGGAGGCCCTGTTCACCAGGTTTACCCGGGTCGATGAAGACATACCCCTGAACCCATGCGGCACCGGCCTGGGCCTGGCATTCGTGCGCGTCGTGGTCTTGAAGCACGGCGGGGCTATCGGGCTCGAAAGCGAACCCGATGCCGCGACCGGTTCCGGGACCGAGTTCAAATTGCGTTTGCCTGCGCTTGCAGATCCCGATAGGCACAGCACGTAAAAAGAGCCGGGCGTTGCCGCCCGGCTCTTTCTTACCTGCTGCAGACTGCAGGTTTACTCTTCGACAGGATCGATCCCTTCATCCGAATCGGCGTTCCCGTGTGTTTCCACAACTTCGGCGGGAGGCGTGTCTTCAAAAGGATTGGCCATCGCACGGGCTGCTTGACGTTCGGCCGCTTCATGGGCCTCTTTGTCTTTGCGCGCCATGTGATACGCCATACCCGTACCGGCAGGTATCAGGCGGCCGACAATCACGTTTTCTTTCAGGCCGCGCAAATCGTCGCGCTTGCCCATGATTGCCGCT
>JAKFDW010000021.1:0-3264 GCA_036675955.1 Orrella sp.
AGGGTCGGTCTCGAAGCATATATTCCAGTCGCCGCTGATCCAGGCGTTAAGGGCCGGCTCCGTGGGCATGCTGGGCGTAGGCGCCACCTGCGCGGGCGCCGGCATTATCGTGGGCGTGGTCACCTTGACCGGTCTTGGCCTGAAGTTCAGCGGTATTGTCATCGACTATGCCGGGGGCTCATTGCTGCTTACGGCCATCTACACCGCATTGGTGGTATGGGTCATAGGCCTTGCCGTGCCCGTGACAGCTTCCTACATCATCTGCGCGGTCATTACTGCGCCCGCACTCATCAAACTGGGCGTTCCAGACTTTGCGGCGCACATGTTCATTTTCTACTACGCTGTGCTGTCGGAGGTCTCGCCGCCGACGGCTTTATCGCCGTTTGCCGCATCGGCCATCACCGGAGGCGACCCGTACAAGACAACCATGCAATGCTGGAAATACACCATACCGGCATTCCTGGTGCCATTCATATTCGTACTGGACCCCAGCGGCCAGGGGCTACTGCTCATGGGCTCGACCAAGGCGCTGGCGGCCGCAAACCCCTGGGACATCGCGCAAGTGGCCATCACCGCCGCCGCGGGCATTTTCGCGTTGGCCGTAGGCTTCCAGGGATGGTTGCTGGTACGGGTCACCACCGCCGAACGCGCGCTGCTGATCGTGGCCGGCTTCGCGCTGGTCTATCCGGGTCCTGTGTCCAATCTGACAGGGCTGGCCTTGATAATCATTGCACTGGCTTCGCACGGGTGGCGAGGATGGAAACATAAGACGCTGCATGGCGAAGGAGCCAACACCTGACGAATCCGTGCTGCGTCCACGTTACACTGTTCTTCTTTACTTGCCGGTAGGCTACGCATGCCGTCTCCATTTCGATCCGCCTCCTTGCACCATCACCCTAGGCCTGGAGCTCGCCGGGTGGCTCAAACGCCACCCGCACAACCCCGCCTGCTGGTGCTCAACAAGCCCTTCGGCGTGTTGACGCAGTTCAACGACGACGCCGGCCGCGCTACCCTCAAGGACTTCGTGAACGTCCCTGGCGTCTATCCCGCCGGGCGCCTGGATCGCGACAGCGAAGGTTTGCTGCTGCTCACCAATGACGGGCGCTTGCAGGCACGCATCACCGACCCGAAAAGCAAAATTTCCAAAACCTATTGGGTGCAGGTAGAAGGAGAGCCTGACGTGCAGCAACTGCAACGCTTGCGGGACGGCGTGGAACTGAATGACGGGTTGACTCTGCCAGCGCAGGCGCGCTTGATGGAAACGCCATCATTATGGGAACGGGACCCTCCCGTTCGCTTTCGCAAGTACATCCCCACCACATGGCTGGAACTGACCATACACGAAGGGCGCAACCGCCAGGTGCGCCGCATGACGGCCGCCGTAAATTTGCCAACCTTGCGCCTGGTACGAGTCCAGGTAGGCCCGTGGAGCCTGGATGGTCTATTGCCCGGCGAGTGGCGCGAACTCCAGGCCCGCATCTAAAACTACCTTTCTACAAAAAGCCTATCCATCTGCCCGCCAGCACGGCCCCGAGCCAGATAAGCAGCGATGCGGCGGCATGCGCTCGTGCCGCCAGCGGTATGGGCGCGCCCGCCAAGGCCTTCGGCCAGGACCGGCCCGCATGCAGCCACAAGGCATTCAATATGCCAATGCCGACGATGCCAAGCTTGACCAGAAATGCCGGATTGGCCGCATACTCGACCGGTTTTACCGAGAACAGCCAGAATCCGGTCAACACGGCCAGCAGCAGACCGCCCGCAGCCATCCGCGACAAGAAGGGACCTACAGCCGCAAGGGGCACGGTACGGAATGCGCCCAGCATGCGCAAATCCAAGGACACGATCGCACCGACCAATAGACCGAGGCAGGCGATATGCGCGGCATTCACCACCAGATAGAAGGTGCCTGACCGCTGCAGCAGCAAGGCGTGCGGAGCGCCCTCGAGCCATTCCAGCATGGTTCTCAGCGCGGCTTCTGGATGCGGTCGGGATAGATGTCGTAGGTCTTGTCGCCAACCGTGATCTGCACCGCTTTCATCCGCTTTTCGCTGTGGTCCTTCGCGCGATTCCCCGTTACAGCGATACGGTCGCCGACCTTGGCCGACCCCTCGACAAAGCCGGATGATCGTGTTTGATTAGGGTTGCCCAACTCTACCCGCCAGACGCCCGCATCGGCGGTTTCGACGTCGAGTCGAGGATGCGGCGGCGAAATTTGCACCGCCTTGATGATGCCGGTCAGCTGAGTCTGCTCTTCGTCGGCCCAGTTCCAGCCGTGATGCGCCACGGCGCTGCCCATGACCAGGCATAGCGCCGTTCCCGATAAAAACCGATAAGACATGTTCACACTCCTTTTGCGGTTAAGCGGCTTGTCCATCTTTGCGCAGCATGTCCAGCAAGGCTTCCGCGGTGGCGCCAGACGATGCCGGATTCTGGCCTGTGACAAGCTGGCCATCCACCACCACATGCGATTCCCAGTCTGCACCCTTGGAGTAGTTGGCCCCGCTGGCCTTCAACATATCTTCGACCAGAAAAGGCACGACCTTGGTCAGGCCTACCGCCTCTTCTTCCGTATTGGTAAAACCGGTCACGTTTTTTCCTTGAACCAAAGCGCTGCCGTTGGGCGTTTTTACATGCCGCAGGACGCCGGGTCCATGGCATACCGCTGCCACGGGCTTGCCTGCGGCAAACGCCGACTGGATGACGCCAATGGAAAAGGCATTCTCGGCCAAATCCCACAAGGGCCCGTGCCCCCCTGGGTAGAACACGGCGTCGTAGTCCGAGGCGGAAATGCCCGACAGCTTGGCGGTATTTGCCAAGGCCGTCTGGGCTTCGGGGTCGGACTTGAAACGGCGGGTGGAGTCGGTTTGCGCGCCCGGTTCGTCGCTTGATGGGTCTATCGGGGGCTGACCGCCCAATGGTGACGCCAGCGTGACGTCGGCACCGGCATCCTTGAATACGTAATAAGGCGTTGAGAATTCTTCTAGCCAGAAGCCAGTCTGGCGGCCGGTAGCTCCCAGCCTGGCATGCGAAGTAAGCACCATCAGTATCTTCATGTTGAGCTCCTGAATACTGCCTGGATTATCGTCGGATCACATTTGCATCATAGACCCAAAATAGCTGGAATCATATTGAGCGGCGGTCCGGCGTTACACTGTCCAAATTGCCAAACCAGGAGTGAAGACATGCCAGCCTCTACTGAACGCGCAGTCCTTGCCGGCGGTTGTTTTTGGGGTATGCAAGACTTGTTGCGCCGCCGCCCGGGGG
>JAKFDW010000022.1:0-3264 GCA_036675955.1 Orrella sp.
ACACCGGCCACCGTGCCGCCCAGCTGCTCGGCCGCCGTGACGACGGCCCATCGGCTGCCTGAAGGCGTGGCCACCACCCAATACAGAAAACTGCTGCATACCAGAAGCAGCACGACAATAATGGGGCCAATCCAGATAAAAATCCCGCGCAACCAGCGCAACACAATGCTCAAAACGCAATACCCAGGGAGAAATGCAGACGCAGACGACGATCGCGCTGTCCGTATGCGACGTCAACAAAAAATGGTCCGGCAGGTGTTCTTACAGCAAGTCCCAGGCCATAACCCAGGGCGATGTCCATGTCCCCGAAAGATTCCGCCGCATCGCCGGCATCCACGAAAAAGTTCATGCCCAGCATCTCGGTAAAGTAGTGCGTGTATTCGACACTGAGCACCGCCAGCGCAGGCGCGCCGATGACCGCATCGCCGCGCTCGAGCCCTATGCTCTCATAGCGGTAGCCGCGTATGGAACGCGCGCCGCCCGTGCGATAGCCAAAGTCCTGCGGCAGCCTATCGGTTTGGGACCAGACCTTGCCGACTTCGCCGCGCACGGTCAGGACATCGCGCGCGCCCATGGGCCACCACTGCTGCATGCGCAGGCCAGCACGGTAAAAGGGCTCGCCCTTGTCCAGCGTAACGCCCGCACCCAGCCCCAAGTCGAGCAGATTGCCCTCGCGCGGGTCGTATTTTGCGTCGACATCGCGGCGCAGCCACTGCCAGGTGCCGACCAGCGTAGGCACTTCGTAGGTTTCGGCGCCACTGATATCGGTCTTGTCATGGGCGGCGACAAGGCCCCACAGGGTTTCGTATTCCACCCGGCTGTCGCCTGCGGCCTTGCGCTCCTGCCGGCGCTTCCAGCCCAGCCCGAACCGCGAATTGTCCAGTCCCTCGATATCGCTATGCTCGTAAAGCACACCGACGGCGTCCTTGTAGCCCTTGCTGGTCGGCGGCAGGTTCACGTCGAAGAAAGCACGCTGACGGTTTTTGTCCAGCCCCACACCGGTTTCTATCCAGACCGGCTTTCCGAATACGACGTTCTGCCGGTACAGGCCTTCGACCCCCAAGCCATTGTCGCTGTCTATTCCTATGGAAGTGGTCACGCGCCGGGCAGGCGCTTCGGACACCTCGACGCGTAATGGCAGTTCCATTTCGCCATTGGGCAGCACCTTTTGCGCGGACTCTTCCTGGTTCAGCGTGACAAAGGCGCCGCGAAAAAAAGAGGTGGACTGCAGCGCCTGTTGCCATTCATCGAGCTTGTCCTGGTCGTAGGAATCGCCCGGCGTGTACTGGATATAGCGATCGATGAGTTCGGGCGGGACGCGCTTTAGCCCTATCACGGTGATCTCGCCCATTCTGACCCGCGGTCCGCTTTTGACTTCAACGGACAAATCGGCCTGGGCATTTTCGGCGTCTATCGTGGCCTGCGTATTGGTCAGGCGGGCAAAGTAGAAGTCTTTGCGGCTGACATCGTCCAGCAAGGCGGATTTTGCCCTGCTCCAGTCCTCATTGATAAAAGGCATGCCTTTTTCAAGAGGCCACTCTTCTTTCAGCGACGCGACGCGGCCGGCAAACTCCGGGCGCGTGATCTGGCCGCTGAAGCCCAGCTGCACATCGTCGACCAGCGAAACTTCGCCAGGCTCGATAATGATGTCCCAGGTTTCCCCGCGTATATCCTGGCCGACCTCCAGCGTAACCTTGGGCGCGAAATAACCCTGGGTCTCAAGCGCCGACAGGGTCGCATCGCGCGCGCGCCGGCGCAGCCGCGTGACTTCGCCGCCGTCCTTGTCGTCAGTCAGCCGGGTAATGGCTTCGATGGCGCCGTTGATCGCCTGCAAGGCCGCGGGCGACACGCCCCCCGGGTCGATAACCACCTCGGGCCTGGCCGCGTGGGCGCCCTGCGCCACGCCCAGCGCCCAAAGCAGGCAGACAATGCCACGCCGCATTCAGCTACGGCTTCCGGGCAACGACGCCAGGCATCTTGGCGGCCATATCGCGCGGCAGTGCCGCCACGTTGGCGGCCAGCGCGGCGGCAATGGCGTGATAGGCCCGGGCCGGCTCGCCTTGCGGCTCGGCGACGACGCTGGGGGTGCCCGAATCGGTCTGGGTGCGTATGCTCAATTGCAAGGGCAAGGCCCCGAGCCAGGGCAGATTGAATTCAGCAGCCATATTTCGACCCCCGTGTTCGCCGAATATAGGTTCGGCATGACCGCAATTGGAACAAATATGCACAGACATGTTTTCGACAATGCCCAGCACCGGCACGTTGACCTTCTGGAACATGCGCAGGCCGCGGCGCGCATCGGCCAGGGCCAGATCCTGCGGCGTGGTCACGATAATGGCGCCGGTAAGCGGAACCTTCTGCGCCATGGTTAGGGCGATATCGCCCGTACCGGGCGGCATATCGACAATGAGGTAGTCCAGGTCGTTCCAGTTGCTTTGCGTCAACAACTGTGTAAGCGCTTGCGTGACCATGGGCCCGCGCCATATGGCGGGCGAATCTTCTTCAATAAGAAAACCGATAGAATTCGCCTGCAAGCCATGGCCCACCAGCGGCTCCATGGTCTTGCCGTCCAGGCTTTTCGGCTTGCCCGACAAACCCAGCATGATGGGCACGCTGGGCCCGTAGATGTCGGCGTCCAGCAGGCCTACCCGGGCCCCCTGGCTGGCCAGCGCCAAGGCAATATTCACGGCCGTGGTGCTCTTGCCGACCCCGCCTTTGCCGGATGCGACCGCGATGATATTGCGTACATTGGGCATGGGCTTGAGGCCGGGCTGGACCGCGTGCGTGGCAATGCGCGTCGTGAAACGCAGGGACTTGATTCTGATGCCTTTCCCGGCCAAAGCAGTTTCAATACGTTTCTGCAATTCCGGCTGCCCATTGTGCGATGGATAACCGAGGGGTACAGTGACAGTTGCGTCCATGCCCTCAAGCTGGATCTCGCAATTCTTGGAAGTCACCGCCAGTTTTTTCTTCGTATTGGGGTCTATAACTTCGGACAGCGTCGCGATTATTTGGTCGGGGTTCGAGCTCATATCAATAGCCTTACGTGGGAAAATTACACCAGAACCTCAAGAATAGCGGATTGAGGGAATTATTTTCCTCGCAAGGGGTCTACATAGTTACGATGAATATATTTAATCAAATTATCCGCGGCATCCTCTTCTTTGTCCTGGCCATTTTCGGCATGGCGATGGCGATTGTGTTCATGGCGTCCACCGCCATTGCCATCGGTATTCTGTATGTAGTGGCCCGGATCAAAGGTCG
>JAKFDW010000023.1:0-2275 GCA_036675955.1 Orrella sp.
GCCGGTGGACGATGTCTCGGTCATTACCGCGCCTTACGGGGTGGACGGCAAGATCGTCGGAACGCTGGGCGTCATAGGCCCGTCGCGCATGGCATACGAACGTGTCATTCCCATCGTGGACATTACCGCGCGCATGCTGTCGAATGCGCTCAGCCACAATCAATCCTGAACGGTCCCACGAGTTATAGAAAATGACCAAGTTGTTTGCCCCGCGCTATTTGCCAGAGCCCGCCGACCCGCATGCCCTTGACAGCCAACCGCCGCTGCGACAGGGCGGGCCCGTGGGTGTCCTGCTCATCAATCTCGGCACGCCGGATGAACACACGAGCAAATCAATACGCCGGTACCTTGGCCAGTTTCTGTCCGACCCCCGCGTTATCGAAATTCCCGCGTTGATATGGCAGGTCATCCTGCGCGGCTTCATTCTTACCCGCCGCCCGCAAGCCCTGGCTCCCCGCTATGAAGAAATCTGGTTGCCGGAAGGCTCGCCCTTGCTGGTATGGAGCCAGGCGCAGGCCCGCGGCGTGCAGCAGCACTTATCCGATAGCGGCGTTGCCGCCCATGTGGAACTCGGCATGCGCTATGGCAATCCGTCCATCGCCGATGCCATGGGCGCGCTGCGTGCGAAGGGTTGCGAACGCATCCTGGTTCTGCCCATGTATCCCCAATATGCCGCCAGCACCACAGCTACCGCCGTGGACGCCGTAGCCGCTTATGCTGCAAAATTGCGCAACCAGCCAGAATTGCGCTTTGTGAAGCGCTATCACGATGAACCTGGTTATATCGATGCACTGGCGCGGCAGATTACCGAATACTGGGCTGCGCATGGCAAACCGCAACGCCTGTTGCTCAGCTTCCATGGCTTGCCGCGCCGCACGGTAGAACAGGGAGATCCGTATCATCGCGACTGCATGGAAACCGTGCTGTTGCTCAAGCGTAGGCTGGGCGCCGACGCCGACCTGGTCCATGTTTCATTTCAAAGCCGTTTCGGCGCCGAGAAATGGCTCGAACCCTACACTGAACCCCTGCTGCGAGAGTGGGCGCGGCAAGGCATCAGCCAGGTCGACGTCATGTGCCCGGGGTTTCTGGCCGACTGCCTCGAGACACGGGAAGAAATCCAGATGCAATGCAGGGACGCATTCCTTGAAGAAGGCGGGCAACAGTTTCGCTACATACCATGCCTGAATGACGATCCGGCATGGATCTCCAGCATGGCTGACTTGGTCAGGAAGCATATGGGGGGCTGGAATGCCTGATCCTGACCATCCGCCGATGACATCTTGGCCCGGTGCTTGCCGCAGGATACCGAAGGGGTTCCAGCCCTGCGCAGTCGCTCCAGCTCTTGAAACGGGGGCGCATGCCCCCATTTTCATTCAATTGAATATTTAGTATGTGGAGATTTTTTATGTCGGCACCCAACGAGACCATCGATCCGAAAAGCAATCCGCCCGTTGACACTTCAGAGCAGCTCGAGGGCGATAGTGGGCTGGACCAGGCCCAGGAAACTGAAGCGCACGCCCAGGAAGACTGGGCAACGCTGCTGTCCGAGGCCCAGGAGCAGGTGGCTCGCTATCATGATGAACTGTTGCGGGCCAAGGCCGAAGTCGAGAACATCCGCCGGCGCGCCGCCGACGATATCGCCAAGGCTAGAAAGTTCGGCACAGAATCATTTGCAGAAAGCCTGATACCCGTGCGCGACAGTCTCGAGGCTGCCTTGTCCCAAACCGAGCAAAGCGCCGAAGCCTGGAAAGACGGCGTGGAAGTCACCCTGCGCCAGCTGAACTCCGCTTTCGAGCGCAATCTTCTCAAAGAAGTCGCGCCTGGCGCAGGCGATGTCTTCGACCCTCATCAGCATCAGGCCATTTCGGCTGTGCCGTCCGACTTGCCCGAAGGCACGGTCGCACAACTGCTGCAAAAAGGCTACACCATCGCCGATCGCGTCTTGCGTCCGGCCCTGGTCATGGTGTCTACAGGCAAAACGCAGCAAGAATCGTAAAAAATGAAGGATATGGCTTGAAATTGCGCGCCGTATCCCCATTTGTGACCTATTCAGGCAGTTTTCCAAATTAAAAATTTTCTTTAGCAGGATGATAAATATGGGCAAGATTATCGGTATTGACTTGGGCACGACCAACAGCTGCGTAGCTGTAATGGACGGCAGCACGGTCAAAATCATAGAAAACGCGGAAGGCACGCGCACTACGCCTTCGATTGTCGCCTACTTGCAAGACGGGGAAATCCTGGTGGGTGCGCCGGCCAAGCGCCAGGCGGTCAC
>JAKFDW010000024.1:0-8285 GCA_036675955.1 Orrella sp.
GTCCAGCACCACGATTTGCGTCACGATGACCCAGAAGCCGGCGTACATCGGCGAGCCGGACATGCTGACCGCTTTGCCTTCGACTCTTTCGTGCATTTCCATGGTGCCTTTGAACACCAGAAAAAAGCCCCCGGCGATGAGGATCAGGTCGCGTCCCGAAAAATCGAAGGAAGCGATGGAAAATAGCGGTTCGGTAAGCTTGAAGAGCCAGGAGATGGCCGACAGCAGGGCCAGGCGCATGACCAGTGCCAGCGACAAGCCGATGACTCGCGCCCGGTCGCGCTGTGCGGGCGGCAGCTTGTCTGCCAATATGGCGATGAAAATCAGGTTGTCGATGCCCAGGACGATTTCCAGGGCGACAAGTGTCAACAGGCCGACCCACGCGGCGGGGTCAAGCAGCAGTTCCATTAGAGAACTTCCGATGAAAAAAGAACAATTATAGGGGGCATGGATTATGATGGCGACCTTATTCCGGGCGGCCGCGGCACGGCCAGAATCCGGTAGGCAGGGGTGTCTCTACTTTTGTACTTGCAGATGTGGCAGCGTATAAGCCCCATTCTGGTATACCCAACTGGGCCAAACGGCATGCGCCAAGGCCTCACGCGCAAGGCTTGGGTCGACCGCTGCGGGCGTATAGCTTGCGGGCGCCGCGTAGGTGTACTGGCTTGGGTCGCGGTGGGGCTCCAGCACCATCAGCGTGTCGCCTTTCAGGTAGCCATAGTTCTCGCCGTACTGCATCATGGCGCGCCCGCCGCCATGCTTTGTCAGATCGTGTCCTATCATGGGGTGATCGCACTTTATTCCCATGATGGAGAGCAGGGTAGTGGGAAGGTCTATCTGGCTGATCAGCCGGTCGTCGCTGCGGGGCACGACATTGGCCCCCAGGATGAGCGCGGGTATATGAAAATGACGCAAGGGAACCAGATTGGCTCCGCCGACGCGCGAGTCGTGGTCGGCCACGATCAGGAATACCGTGTTTTCCCAGTAGTCGGAGTCGCGAGCCCGGTCAAAAAATTGTCCAATGGCCCAGTCCGCATAGCGCACCGTGTTTTCGACAGTGGCCGGATCGCCGTCGGGATCGATGCGGCCGCTGGGGTATTCCCACGGCGAATGGTTGCTGACCGAAAAGGCAAGGGTGAACGTAGGCTGCTCGGGTGTCGCTTCCAGAAGGGTGTGCAGCTTGGTGAACATGTCCTCATCGCTGGCGCCCCAGGTGCCCACAAACGCTGGATTCTTGAATGTGGGCAGATCATGAAGCTCATCGAAGCCATTGCCCAGGAAGAAGCTCTTCATATTGTCGAAGTGCGCTTCTCCGCCGTAGATGAAACTGGAGCGATAACCTTGCTGCTTGAGGACTTGCGCCATGGTGAAAAAGTGGCTTTGCGCGCCCGAGAGCCGCAGGGCGGCATCCGAGACCGTCGGGGGGAAGCCGGCCACTACGGCTTCGAGCCCGCGCACTGAACGGGTGCCGGTGGCGTAGGCGCGCGTGAAGTTCCAGCCGCTGCGGGCCAGTCCGTCGAGGCATGGCGTAAGGTCGGCGCCGCCCAGATTGCCTACATATTGAGCACCCAGGCTTTCCTGGACAATCATGACGACGTTGAGCGGCCGCGAACGCCTGGCACTGGGTTCTTGCGTATGCAATGTGGGAATCTCGGCGCCGCCCTGTTCAATGCCGGCGGCCTGCCTGACGATGGCGTTCATTTCGTCGGCGTCTATCTTGCCATAGACGTCTTCGGCCGAGCGCTCGTTTTTCATGCTGTAGATGGCATAGCTCACGGAATACAGCGAATTGAGCGGCAATGTGTTGAGCATGCTGTCACCGCAGTAGGCAACGGTCGACGGGTTGATGGGGCGATGGCCCAGGGTGCCGCGTATGGCCAGGAAGGTGGCCACGGCGGCCGCAAGCGATACCAGCGGACGCGCCCACCACACCATTTCCGCATCGGGGGGCACATTGATGAACAGGGCATAAGCTATCCAGGCCGCCAGCCCGAGCACCGCCAGGCCTCCGAATATGACGACCTTGTAGCCTTTCCACAGCATGCCGAAGACTTCGTTCGGATGCTTCAGATATTCCACGTAAAGGCGATTCGGACGGGTATCATATTCATGGATGAACTGGGGGGTGGATACCTCCAGCAGCACCAGCAGCAACCACGCAAACAGAAACCACCATCCGCTGATGGCGACAGCCAGCGGATAATGTCCGATCCAGGGCGATAGCACCGCCGGGATGCCGGCAATGATGCCTATCTGGTTGGCATCGATGCGCAAGCCGCCGACCAGTATGGGCAGGATCCCGCCCGCCTGCTTTACCCGTTTCCATTGCCATGCTGCCAGCATGCAGCGGCTCAACGTCAGCAGGCACAAGCCGGATATGATAAAAATCAGGGTCAAATCGCGCATCGGTGGTATTTAAAGATCAGTTAACGGGCGTAGTGTAATGGCTGCGGCCCCGGCCCTGTATATTGCGTACAATTTATTGCGATTGCTCCCTGACCCGTCCAGCACAGGAACTTGATATGCACTTTACCCGCCCCTATGCAAAATTTTTCGGCGCCGCGGCCCTGGCATTGGCCGCGACGTCGGCCTGGGCGCAGGATGTCATCAAAATTGGCGAACTCAACAGCTACAAGACGCAGCCCGCGTTCTTGGGACCTTACAAGAAGGGCATGGAGCTGGCGGTTGAGCAGATCAATGCCGCAGGCGGCGTGAACGGCAAATCGCTTGAACTTGTCATCCGCGACGATAATTCCAATCCGGGCGATGCGGTCCGCGCGGCCCAGGAATTGCTTGCGCGGGACAAGGTCGATGTGCTTACCGGCACCTTCCTTTCGCATATCGGGCTCGCGGTCACCGACTTCGCAAAACACAGGAAAGTATTCTTTCTTGCCAGCGAACCTTTGACCGATAAAATCGTCTGGGCCAATGGCAATCATTACACGTTCCGCCTGCGCAACTCCACCTACATGCAGGTGGCCATGCTGATTCCGGCGGCAGTAAGAATGAACAAGAAGCGCTGGGCCATTGTTTATCCCAATTATGAATACGGGCAGTCGGCCGTCGCCACGTTCAAGACGCTGCTCAAGCAAGCGCAGCCCGACGTCGAGTTCGTGGCCGAGCAAGCCGCGCCTCTGGGCAAGATCGATGCGGGCAACGTCGTACAGGCTCTGGCCGATGCCAAGCCGCAAGCGATGTTCAATGTATTGTTCGCCACCGACCTGGCCAAATTCGTACGCGCCGGAACGCAGCGCAATTTCTTCGATGACTTGTCCGTTGTCAGCATGCTTACCGGGGAGCCCGAATACCTGGATGCCTTGGGCAACGAAACACCCGTAGGCTGGGTAGTGACGGGCTACCCCTGGTACGCCATTGATACCCCTGAACACGACGCATTCCTGAAGGCCTATCAGAAACGCCACGACGATTATCCCCGGTTGGGCAGCGTCGTAGGCTACAACGCAATTCTGTCCCTGGCGGCCGGCATCAAGAAGGCCGGCAGCACCGATACCGAGGCGCTGGTCCAGGCATTCAAGGGCCTGGAGGTCGATACTCCTTTCGGGCGCATCATGTATCGTGATATCGATCATCAATCCACGATGGGCGCTTACGTGGGCAAACTCGCCATCAAGGACGGCAAGGGCATCATGACGGACTTCACCTACGTGGATGGCGCCAGCGTACAGCCTTCCGACGAACAAGTCAGGCAATGGCGGCCGGCCTCTGCCAATTAACTCGCCAAAGGGCACGGCGCCCTTGGGCAGCCGTAATCCGCAATGCAGCTTACTGGTTTTATCGTTCAGTTCCTGAACGGCCTGGCCGAGGCGTCTTCCTTATTTTTGGTCGCCGCCGGTCTCTCGCTGATTTTCGGTGTCAGCCGGATCGTCAATTTTGCGCACGGCTCTTTTTACATGCTGGGCATTTACGTTGCCTACTCGGCCGTGCAGCAGTGGGGACAAACCCCCTTCGGCTTCTGGGCCAGTCTGATTGCGGCCGCCGCGGTGATTGCGGCGCTGGGTGCGCTGGTGGAGCTGGTATTGCTGCGGCGCATCTACAAGGCGCCGGAGATGTACCAGCTGCTCGCAACCTTTGCGCTGGTTCTCATTTTCAATGACGCCGCGCTGTGGATATGGGGGCCGGACGATTTGCTGGGCCCGCTGGCGCCCGGCCTGAACGGCTCGGTATCGATTCTGGGCCGCTATATGCCCGTATACGATCTGGCGCTCATGGTGATCGGCCCGATGGTGCTGCTGGCTTTGTGGTTGTTGCTGACGCGCACCCGCTGGGGAACGTTGATCCGGGCGGCGACTCAAGACCGTGAAATGCTCGGGGCGCTGGGGGTGAATCAAGGGTGGCTCTTCACCGGCGTGTTCGCCCTCGGCGCCTTCCTGGCGGGACTGGGCGGGGCGATCCAGATTCCGCGCCAGCCCGCCAGCCTGATGCTGGACCTCAGCGTCATAGGCGATGCTTTTGTCGTCGTCGTCGTGGGCGGCATGGGGTCTATTCCAGGCGCTTACCTGGCCGCACTGATCATTGCGCAGCTCAAGGCCTTGTGCGTGGCCTTGGGCGTCATGGAAATCGCCGGCGTCAGCATTGCCTTTCCCAAGCTCACGCTGGTCATCGAGTTCATCTTCATGGCGTTCGTACTGGTGTTCCGTCCATGGGGTTTGCGCGGCAAGCCCTTGGCGGCCATACGCCATATCGGAATGCCCGAAGCGCCGCTGCGTACGGCAGGCACCGCGTTCAAGTGGCTGGCCATGGCGCTTATCGCATTATTTGCAGCCCTGCCCATGCTATCGGGCAACTTGCCCTATGCGCCGGTATTGGCCCAGGACATTCTGGTGGCGGTATTGTTTGCCGTCAGCCTGCATTTCATGATGGGCCTGGGCGGTATGGCGTCGTTCGGGCATGCCGCGTATTTCGGGATCGGCGCTTATGCCGCGGCCTTGCTGTTCCAGTCGGAGTGGGCGGGCATGGGCCCGGCCATACTGCTTGCCCCGCTGGCGGCCGCCCTGGCGGCGACCGTGTTCGGCTGGTTTTGCATTCGGCTTTCCGGTGTTTACCTCGCCATGCTCACACTGGCGTTCGCGCAAATTACCTGGTCTATCGTGTATCAGTGGGATGCGGTCACGGGCGGCTCCAACGGCATTATCGGCATCTGGCCCGAGGAGTGGCTTTCGGGCGATGCTTATTATTACTTTACGCTGGCCGTCGTGATCCTGGCGATCGTTGCCGTGCGGCGCATGGCGTTTGCGCCTTTCGGCTACGCCTTGCGCGCATCCCGGGATTCGGCACTGCGGGCTGACGCGACCGGCATAAATGTGAAGCGGGTGCAGTGGGCCGCCTTTATCGTGGCGGGTCTGCTGGCCGGCCTGGCTGGCGGCCTGTACGTATTTTCCAAAGGCAGCACGTCGCCGGAAGTCATCACCGTGGGCAAATCGGTCGACGCACTTGTCATGGTCATGCTCGGCGGCATACAAACCTTGTTTGGTCCGGTGGTGGGAGCAGCCAGTTTCACGATATTGCAGGATTACTTCATTGGCGTCACCGAATATTGGCGAGCCCTGTTTGGCGCAGTGATACTGTTGATCGTCCTGGCTTTTCCGCAAGGCATCGCCGGGTATTGCGCCTTGCTGTTGCAGGGCAGGGGAAAACGGACATGAGTCTGCTCGAGGTTCGCAATCTCAGCAAGCGCTTCGGCGGCAACACAGCCGTCGATGACATCAGCTTCGACCTGGAGGCCGGGGAGCTGCTGGCGCTGATCGGGCCCAATGGCGCCGGAAAGTCCACCACTTTCAATATGGTCGGAGGACAATTGCCGGCCAGTGCGGGTTCGGTCATGTTCGACGGCCGCAAGTTGCTGGGCGTTCCGTCGCACCGGATTGCCCATCTGGGTGTCGGCCGCACATTCCAGATCGCGGCAACCTTCGCATCGTTGACCGTGCTCGAGAATGTCCAGATGGCCTTGTTGTCCCATCATCGCAAGGTTTATTCGTTCTGGCGCGCGGCCAGCGGCCGGTATCGCGAAGAAGCGCTGGAATTGCTGGAGCAGGTGGGGATGCGGGATCAGGCGGCGCGTCCCTGCAGCGAGCTGGCTTATGGCGATGTGAAGCGCGTGGAGTTGGCCATGAGCCTGGCCGGCAAACCCAGGCTGTTGCTGATGGACGAGCCCACGGCCGGCATGGCTCCCGCCGAGCGCAATGGCCTGGTGGCCCTGATCAAAAGCCTGGTCGTGGAAAAACGCATGGCGGTGCTGTTTACCGAGCATAGTATGGATGTGGTCTTCGCCTACGCCGACCGCATTATCGTGCTGGCGCGCGGACGCCTGATCGCCCAGGGCAGCGCGGAACAGGTGCGCGCCCATGCCGAAGTGCAGGCGGTGTATTTCGGAACCGGCAAGACGTTCGAAGCAGCAGCATCAGGAGGTCTTGCGCGATGAGGCAAGACAGCGGCAATTCAACTGCGGCGGCCCCCCTGTTGACATTGACTAGGGTGAACGCCTGGTACGCTGCGGCGCATATCCTGCACGATATTTCGCTGGAAGTTGGCCGGGGCGAGGTGGTGGCATTGATGGGGCGCAACGGCGCGGGTAAATCGACAACGCTCAAGGCAATCATGGGGCTGGGGCCCAAGCGCGACGGACAGATACGCTTCATGGGGCATGCGCTTGAAACATGCGCACCTTACCAAGTGGCGCGTCTGGGTTTGGGCTATGTGCCCGAAGACCGCCGCATCTTCACCGAGCTGACCATCAAGGAAAACCTGATGACCGGCCGCCAGCCAGACAGGACGTGGCCAGACGGACAGCCGGGACTGAACTGGACTTCGTCTGACATCGATGGGCTGTTCCCGAACCTGGCCGGCATGAAGGAACGTCCGGCAGGCGCTATCAGCGGAGGCGAACAGCAGATGCTGACGGTGGCCCGAACGCTGATGGGCAATCCTTACATGCTGCTTCTGGACGAGCCCTCCGAAGGCGTCGCACCGGTCATCATCGAGCAGATGGTCAGTATGATTCTTGCGCTGAAAGCCCGGGGAGCCAGCGTTTTACTGTCCGAGCAGAACATCCACTTCGCCCGCCTTGTCGCCGACCGCGCCTATGTGCTGGAGAAGGGCGCCATCCGGTACAGCGGATCGATGTCGGACCTGGCCGAAAATGAACAGGTCCGACAGTCGTATCTGTCGCTTTAGGATCATCCGGATGGCGCGGCAAGCGGCCTTGTCTCAGGCCACGCGCCCGAGGGGAGCCGCCGTCCGGTAATTGTCCAGCAACTCGCTACGCCGGGCCTGGGCAGCCAGCAAGTTTTTCTCTTTAACGTGTCCGAAACCGCGTATATCGTCGGGAAGGCTGGCCAGTTCGATTGCCACTGCCAGATTCTGTTCGGTCAGCGTTTCCGACAACTCATTCACCAACGCCAGGTATTCCTGCACTAGTTCGCGTTCCTGGCGGCGCTCGTCGGTCTTGCCGAACACGTCGAAAGCCGTACCCCGCAGCCCTTTCAATCCGGCGAGCAGCTTGAAGACGGACATGACCCAGGGGCCGAACTTTTTCTTGATGAGCTCGCCCTTGTCATTGCGCCGCGAGAACAACGGCGGCGCCAAATGAAAATGCAGTTGGTAGTCGCGTCCGGGCTCGCCTTCAAACTGGGCACGCAGCTTTTGCGTGAAGGCCGGGTCCGTATAAAGCCGGGCGACTTCGTATTCGTCTTTGTAAGCCATCAGCTTGGCCAGATTGACCGCCACGGCGCGTGTCAGGCGCAAGCTTTTTGCCGAAGGCAGGGACGCTTCTTTCGTTCGGATGAGGTTGACGGCATCGACATAACGGCCGGCGTAGGCGGCGTTCTGATATTGCGTCAGCCACTGTGCGTTGCGCTTCACAACGCTATCCAGCGTTTCGGGCATGGCGATGACGGTGGCCGCTGTTTCTTTTCTGGCCGGTTCGGGTGCAATGGCCTGCGCGCCATGGTGCGCGGCGGCGCGGCCCCACTCGAATGCAGCCAGGTTTTTTTCCACCATGACGCCGTTGAGGTCAATGGCGCGCACCAGGCTTTCGTAGGACAACGGTATCCAGCCTTTCTGCCATGAGTAGCCCAGCAGCAGCGGGTTGGCATAAATCGCATCGCCAAGCAGCTTGATGGCCAGGGCATTGGCGTTCAGGAATTCGCAGTCCTTTCCGATGGCTTCGGTCAGGTCATTTGCCGCCACCGCATCGGGATACTGCCACTTTGCATTGTGGATGATGTCTGCCGTGGGGATGGGGGCGCTGTTTACCGCGGCCCGCGTCA
>JAKFDW010000025.1:0-3186 GCA_036675955.1 Orrella sp.
ACGTGGCGTTGAGCAGCAACGGCACCGGCCTGTTCGCAGTGCAGGGTGCCCTGAATGATCCTGCGCATCACCGGGTGCATGTGGACAAGGCGCAGGCGGCGTCGCAACCGCTGGAGCAGAGTACGGTGCAGTTGCAGCAGGAGACGCAGAACCAGCCGCAGGTTCGGCGACAAGAGCGCGAGCAGCGTTCGATGATCGTCTGAAGGGCGTTTAATGGCTCACACAAACCTCGCCCGTTGCGGGGTTTGTTGTTCTCCGGCTAAAGCAAGAACGCGAACAGCGATGCTCTGTGATGGCTTGGGAAAGCGTGCGCACGCAGGACTATGCGCACGCTCGAAGGCACGCCCCCATTCCCCGCAACTCAAAACACCACCGAAGCATGCAGCGGCGCCGCATCATCCCATCGCTCGCGCGCCTTGAGGAAGCCTAGCTCCACCAGCACAGCCGCGCCGACGATGTCGGCGCCCTGCTGCCGGACCAGCGCCAGCGCTGCCTTGAATGTACCGCCGGTCGCCAGCACATCGTCCACGACTATCACCCGTGCCCCCGGCAACAGCGCGTCGACCTGGATTTCCAGACGGTCCGCGCCGTATTCCAGCCCATAGTCCAGGCCCAGCGTCGGCCCCGGCAACTTGCCCGGCTTGCGGATCGGCACGAAACCCGTGCCCAGCGCCCGCGCCAGAGCGGCGCCGAGGATGAAACCCCGCGACTCGATACCGACCACCGCATCCAGCGCAATGCCGCGCCACGGCTCGGCCATCGCTTCGATGGCCGCGGCGAACGCATCGGCATCGGCCAGCATCGGTGTGATGTCCTTGAACAGGATGCCGGGCTTCGGGAAGTCGGGTACGTCGCGAATCAGTGAGGCCCAGTCGGACATCGGAGCGGCAAGGCAGTCGGATTGCCGACGATGCTAACCGCTCACGGATGGATCCGTCGCTCCGAATCACAAAGCTCCCTGTCGGGGCATCGTAGTAGGGGGATAAGTGGCTGATAGGGTTGAACATGGACGGCGACATCGCCCGTTCTACTCACTGTCTTACGCACCCATGTCCCGAGACCCACCGGCGTGCGCACGCATGCGGACTCAACCTAACAGTGTCCTTTACGCGTTGAGACGCACCCTTGATGTACGCAAAAAGAGGCATAAACTCGGGACCCATCCAGGACGGATCCAAAGATGCACGTTCCCAAGGATTTGATGGACCAAAAGCTTGATGCACTCAGGTTGACGCTGCCTGGGCTACTGGTAGACGCCACACCCGACCAGGGCCGTGCTGAGTTTGCCAAGCTGACCGCTGAGCTCCTGGGGCAATGGACTCCTGACGACACGGACCATGTACTGATGCGCATGGAGGAGATTCGGAACGCGGTAGGCTCGGAACGCGGTAGGCGTCGCGCCCTCTGCCTAAAGCATCTTGCGTAGGGCTTTTCCTATCCCACGACGCGCGGTCCCCCGATTCATCCAGGCAATCTACCTATTACCGGTTGTACTTCAGCCAGACATTGACGGCGTCACGAGAGTTTCCGACCGAGTCAACCGCTGCGCGGAGCGTTTCCTCTGTTACACCTAGCACCGTTGTCCAGTAAACAATTTCGCAGTAACGGTTGAGCGACAAAGAATCCCTGTGAGGTTTGGCACGGACGAAAGGTTCGTCAGGCGTGGTGGCCACGTCAGTAGCGCTGGTGGTCGAGTACGACACGTTCATCCCCCTAACCTGGCCGCTGGCTGCGTAATCCCGCCCTAAACAGAATTTGCCGCGACCTCTGCGATGACAGAGTGAAGGGCGTTAACGTCCCTGAATCATTCAGCCGTTTCGCCTCCGCACCTGCTCTTGTTGAAAGCCTATCCGGGCTGCAATTTGTTTCTGCGTCCGCTGGCTCCCTGCCGGATCGAAACGGAAGTTGTTGATCATCGTCCCACCGCTGCCGCCCCCGCCTAAATTGCGCTCCGCAGATGAGTGCGGCCAAGCGCAAGCCATTCTTGCCGACGCGCTTCCAATTTTCCGCTCAGGCAGACTGCTTTAATAAAGCTGGCTTCATTGCGCGCCCAAGTGGCCAGCCACATCTGCCCGCTCAATTGATCCGGTACAGCGCACGTTGCGTAATTAGCGCATCTAAAACCTTCGTTTATAACCGCGATCCACACGTGCGCCAATTGCCAAATAACTGCAGTCTCGGTGTCTCGGTAGAGGAGTTGGGCGTATTCCTTGCTGGGCTGTGGTGTCATCCGCCACCTGAAGCCTTCGGGCAATTTATGGGGGTTCATCTGGCAATTACTCCGACGCCGTGCGGCCAACCCCTCTCGTGAGTGTCCCCCTTATGCCGCGACGATGGAGTGAACAAATGGTGTTCCGAACGTTAGGGAACTCGACCCCGCTTAGCGGCGCGTAGCGTCAGACTTTTACCCACGCTGCACCATTCCCTGATACCGACGTCACGCCCACCGGGGCAATCCACCCCTGCCCCCGGCAGCACGCCTGCGCTCCGGAAACGGATGCCGCTCTAGCAAGGAATCGGACGCCGCCTTGAGCAAGCGGTGAAGCTGGGCCGGGGGCGACCTTTCCATGGATGGGGATAGTGGCGTGATCGCATTCGGCATTCTCGGCCTCGGCCTGATCTTGGGCGCTATCTGGCATGAGATACAGGTATGGCGTGGGAAGCGCCCTCGCGATCGAGCGGAGAGCCGCCGGTGACCGAGTCAGCAGTAGGTCCAAGGGCCTGCGCCGACTTGGCAGGCACCTCGTTGAACGATGCCGGCTTCTGGGGCGTTCTGGGCATATCTCCCGTGCAAAGCCAGACGATCCACCTCTGCCATTCGCTCCGGGGTGGTAGGGGATCCATTCCTGCTCGCATATAGCCTCCTGAGTGCAACCTCTTTGGCCATGTGCAGAATGTCCTACTAACCCCGTGAAGCCTGTGTGCTTAACGAGCGGAGCTTTGTAGGAAGTTTCTTTGGGACACCCAGGCGTCCGGATATCGCCACCCATGCCCGCCCGGGGAAACTACACATGCCCCGGCAGCACGCGAAGAAGCGCGATGAAATTTGCCTGAATGTTAGGCCAGGACTGGCGTAGGCACTTTCGTCGCCCCTTGAAAAATATGGGGCCGGACCTAACTGCGAAATCGAGGCGGCATATGGGCTGCCCTCACTTCGAAATGTGACGTCGCTGCTCGGGCACTACT
>JAKFDW010000026.1:0-3504 GCA_036675955.1 Orrella sp.
GGTCACCACGAGGACCAGGCTATGAATCAGTCTTCCAGGTTGGGCGCCGCCCGCCTACGCGGCCTGACGCTCATCGAGTTGATGATCTCCATTGTGCTGGGTTTGCTTGTCCTCATAGTTGCGATGACCGTCCTGCTCAGTAATCGCCAGGTCTACGCTTCCACCGAAAGCCTTGGTCGCCTCCAGGAAAATACGCACACCGCTTTCGAGTTGATGGCGCGCGACGTACGCGAAACGGCGGGCAATGCCTGCGAGAGCAACCTGCCCCTGATCAATGTACTGAATGCCTCCACCGCCAACTGGTGGACCGATTTCACCGGTGGCTTGACAGGTTATGACGGTGGCACGTCCTCTCCTGGCCTGGGTTTCGGCACGACCGGCGATACGCGCATCGCGGGTACCGATGCGATTGACTTGAAATCGGCCGTTAACTCGGGCATCACCATCGTCGATCATCAGCCGGCATCGGCTGATTTCAAACTCAATACCAATGCCCACAGAATCAACCCCGGGGATCTGGTCATGGCTTGCGATTTTGACCACGCGGCCATTTTCCAGGTCACCAATTCAAGCCCCGGAACCAACCCCAACGTTGTCCACAGCACGGGCGGTTCTACGCCGGGCAACTCGACAAAGTGCCTTTCCATGACCGGTGTTTGTAGTCCCACTGGCTATGCTTTTGGCTGCAAGGGTGGGGAGGCGCCGGCATCGGGATGCCCCGCAGCAGATCGCTGGCCGGCGACGATCGCGAAGCTGAGCATGACCCGCTGGTTTGTTGGCAATAACCCGCGTGGCGGACAGTCGCTTTACCAGGCCGTCCTCCAGAACAGCGGGGGCTCGCTCTCGGTGGTCAACAACGAGGTCGTGGAAGGCGTGCGCAACATGCAGTTGACGTACCTGGTGGACGGGACTTCGGCGTATGTGGATGCGGGCCCCGGCGTGGATTGGAGCAAGGTGGTGTCCGTCAGGATCAACATGCGCGTGGAAGGAGAGGGCCGAGTGGGTACCGATGGCAATGCGTTGCAACGGGACCTTATCCATACCGTCGCTATCCGGAACCGTACGCCATGACGACTCAGCTTATTTTCCTCCCCTCCCGCCAGCGCGGCGCCACGTTGATCGTGGTGCTTATCTTGCTGCTGGTGATGACTCTGCTGGCGTTGGCCAGCCTGCGCGGCACAGTGCTGCGAGAGCGCATGAGCGCGAACCAATTTGACCGCAGCTTGTCCTTCCAAGCGACGGAAGCGGCGTTGCGCGCGGGCGAGGCCCTGGCCGCGCAGCGGCCTTCACCTCCGTCCAGTGGCTGTGCCGGCGGCCTATGCGCCAAGCCCGATCCCACAGCGGCGGCGGTATGGGAATCATCTGCGGCATGGACGGGCGCGCCATCCATCACCGTGACTTCGGGTGATTTGACCACGCAATCCCAATACATCGTCGAACTTCTAGCCGACAACGTTCCGCCCAAGGGATCCTGCACCACGGCCGGCGACCTTTCGGAAACCACTTGCACCGGCTCCGAACGCCGCTATCGCATCACCGCACGCAGCCAGGCGGCAGGCCGCGCCGAGGTCCTGTTGCAATCCATCTACGCAGTGCCCTGAGGTGAGCTGAAGTCATGAACCCTATTAGTCACGAAACCAACTCAAAGGCACAGCCCTGGCGCAAGCGCTTGCTGCCGGTCCTCGCTGCGTTCGTCGCGACCCTGGTCGCGCTGCCCAGCGCTGCTGTGGACTATCCCGACGTGCCCTTGCAGTCCGGCAGGGCGTATCCACCGCCGAATTTGATGTTTGTGTTGGATGATTCAGGATCCATGGAGTATGTGGCCATGCCTGCCGACATCGATAGTGCAGGTGATCTTGATAACGATATTTACGACAAGTCCTATATCCACAACACCATCTATTACAACCCGTCGGTGGATTATCTTCCGTGGAAGAATGCGGACGGAAGCCGCTTGACAGGGGGAACCTCCTACAGCAGTGCCTATTCGAGTGCGAATAATGCTTCGGGTTCTATCGACCTGCGTAACAACGACCAGATATTCTTCGTGCCGAAAGCGAATGTTACCGATTTCACATTAACGACAAACTTCATCCGTTACCGGCTACACACGACTGGCCAGGCAACTCGCGTCACTCACGTTGAGAAATGCACAAGTTATTCAAAAGGAACCTGGTCAACTTGTAATGAGGGAGATGCTTACACTCCCACAGGGCGCAGCGAAGCTGCGGAAATGGCCAACTATGCCGCCTGGTATTCCTACCACCGCACGCGCATGAAGGTGGCCAAGGCCGGCGCCAGCGAAGCCTTTTCCCAGGTCGGCGAGAACATCCGTATCGGATTCAATACCATCTGGAACAGGAATGCATACCCCATTCCGGTCGACAATGACGGTGGTTTGTATCGGGGCAGCAACAAGAGCACCTGGTTCAGCAGATTGCAGGCTGCCGCAGGCAGCGGCCGTACGCCCTTGCTTACTGCCTTGCAGCGCACAGGTGAGTATTACAAATCCGACCAGCCATGGGGCTCCTCGGACCCAAATGGCAACAATCTCAGCTGCCGTCAGAACTTCGCCATCCTGACTACCGACGGTTACTGGAACGACAAGACTGGCTACACTTCCGTGGGAGATGCCGACGGCACGGCCGGGCCGAATGACTACGTGGTGAAGAATCCTTACCGCGATAATTTCAGCACACAGCCCAGCACACAGCCCGACACGCTCGCCGACGTCGCCATGCATTACTGGAAGAGCGACCTGCGTACTGCCCTGGACAATAATGTCCCCAAATCGGATGCCGATCCGGCGGACTGGCAGCACATGGTCACGTTTGGCGTGTCCATTGGTTTGAGTGGCACCTTGACTCCCAACAAGAACACGCTGGATGCCATCGCCCTAGGGACAAGGCGCTGGCCTGATCCGATCAACAATTCGGGCGCAGAGCGCATCGATGACCTGTGGCATGCGTCGGTCAACGGCCGTGGCCAGTTCATGGTGGCCAGTAACACCAAGCAATTCACTGCAGGCATCCTGGATGCAATCAATACCGTGGGCAAGCGGACCGGCTCGGCTTCCAACGTCACTACCAACAGCACCTCCTTCACGACCGATACCCGCGTGTTCCAGGCCAAGTACGTGGCTGCCAAATGGACAGGTGAGCTGGCCGCCTATGACGCAACGTCAGCTGGCGTCGCAACCGACCCGGCATGGGTAGCTTCTTCAAGAATCCCCGCATGGGGCAGCCGCAAGATATTCACCTGGAACGGCACGGCAGGGGTTGCTTTCCCGACTGCGGCCCAGACAACGGCACTCGACCAGGCGTCCCGTATCACCTCGCCGGTGTCGGGCGCGAACAACGCCAACTATCTCAAGGGCGATGGGTCGCTCGAACGGAAAAACAACGGCGAGCTGCGCACCCGCGACAGCCTGCTGGGAGATATCGTCAACTCCTCGCCGCTGTATGTGAAAGACACCGAGACCATCTACGTGGGCGCCAACGACGG
>JAKFDW010000027.1:0-7629 GCA_036675955.1 Orrella sp.
AGCCGGCCGGCTCGCAATTCGGCAACGATGTCGGTAACGGGAGAGATATCGCTGGACTCTATGGCGTTCAGATCCAGGTCGGACGGCTTGCTCATGACATGTGCTCAGTAAAAAGTTGGGTCATTTTAACGCCTTCCAGGGTAAGGTCGCGCAAAGCCGGGTAATATCCCCTGAAACCATAACACGATTCAATCATGCGTGAAAAAAAGACAGCGCCGCAAGCCGCCAACGACGGCCGGCGCAGCATTCAATCCGTCGAAACCGGCTTTCCCTTGCTCGCGGCGCTGGTCGACTCCGGTGCGGCACTGACCTTGCGCGATCTGGCCACCCGGGCTGGCATGACATCGGCAAAAGCGCATCCCTATCTGGTCAGTTTCACCCGTGTCGGCCTGGTCCAGCAAGACCCCGCCACCGCCCAGTACGAACTGGGGCCTTTCGCCCTGCAGATGGGGCTGGTCAGCCTGCAGCGTCTGGATCCTGTCCGGGTTGCCCTTCCGCAGGTCAATCTGCTGGCCGGCGAAATTGGGCATACCCTTGCCATTGCCGTACTGGGTTCGCACGGTCCCACCATGATCCACATATCGGAAGCCAGCTACCCTGTGCATGTCAACATGCGCAAGGGCACCGTGATGTCGATGCTGCACACCGCTACAGGCCACGTCTTCGCAGCCTGGCTGCCTCCGAAAATTGCGCAGCACTATATTGAGCGCGAAGCCGGCGACACGTCGGTGGTTACCAGCATCAGCCCCTTGCGGCCCAGTCCCGAAGCGCTCAAGGCGCAGCTCTCGCAAGTCAGGGCGACTGGTGTCGCGCAGGCACTGGGCAACCCTTTGCCTGGCATCGACGCGCTGTCCGTCCCGGTATTCGATCATTCGGGCAACATCGTGCTGGCTTTGACCAGCCTCGGGCCGGCCACGCTATTCGATGCCAGCGCTCAGGGCGCCATCGCCACTGCCCTGAAAGAATGCGCCGCTGTCATTTCTGGAAAACTCGGGTATCGGCCCGAACGATAAACCGCTAAACTCCGCCGGTATATTACAAATTTATTACATGTTTAATACGTGACGGGCCGACACGCAGCCTTCTTCAAAACCAATCAATAAAACCGACTAAAACCGGAGACAACCATGAAAGCATCAAGCCTGCTCTTGACGAGCACTTTCGTCGCCCTTCTTGGCGCATCCCAATTCGCTTATGCGCAAGATGCCTGCCCAAATCGCGGCGATCTGGACAATATGTTTTGCGACGCCAATAACGATCTGGTGGCAGACACCCCAACCGATCCCAGCCAGCTGAAAACGCCCTCCACCATCGTGTTCACCTACACGCCGGTGGAAGACCCTGCCGTGTACGCCGAAATATTCTCGCCGTTCACCAAGCATCTGGCCCAGTGCATCGACCGCAAGGTTGTGTTCTATCAAGTGCAGAGCAACTCCGCCGAAATCGAGGCCATGCGTTCAAGCCGGCTGCACGTGGGCGGCTTTTCCACTGGCCCGACCAATTTTGCCGTCAATCTCGCGGGCGCGGTGCCCTTCGCCGTCAAGGGCGACGCCAGCGGCTTCCAGGGCTACAACCTGATTCTTATCGTCAAGAAAGACAGCCCCTACAAATCGCTTGCCGATCTGAAAGGTAAAAAAGTCGCCCACACCTCGCCATCGTCCAACTCCGGAAACATGGCTCCTATAGCCCTCTTCCCCAAAGAAGGCCTGGTGCCCGGAAAAGACTACGAATTCCTGTACTCGGGCAAGCACGACCAGTCCATCATGGGCGTGAATTCGGGCGACTACGATGCCGCGGCCGTCGCTTCCGACGTATTCCACCGCATGGCCGAACGCGGACAGGTCAAGGCAGAAGACTTCCGCATCCTCTACACCAGCGAGAAATTCCCCACTTCTTCGTTCGCGTATGCCTACGATCTCGAACCGAAATTCCGCGACAAGATGTTGAAATGCTTCTACGACTACCGCTTCCCGGCCGAAATGAAAGAAGCCTTTGACGGCGCCGACCGCTTCTACCCAGTCACTTACAAGAAAGACTGGGCTATCGTGCGCGACGTGGCCAAGGCGGGCGGCGAGAGCTTCACGCGTTCGGCATACGACAAAGCAAGCAAAAAGGCGAATTGAGCTTTATGGGTGCGTCTCTGCAAATCAAGAACCTGGTCAAGGAATACCGGGCAAACCAGCCTGTCTTGAAAGACATCAGCCTGGACCTTACCGGTGAGGGCCTCACGGCCATCATCGGGCCCTCCGGAACCGGCAAAAGCACGCTGTTGCGCTGCATAAACCGGCTCATCGAACCCACGCAAGGCACCATCCTGCTTGAAGATGGCGGCACGGTGGTGGACCTGGCCCGGGTTCGCGGCGCGCAGCTCAGGCATGCGCGGCGTCGTATCGGTATGGTATTCCAGGAGTACAACCTGGTTGAACGCCTTACCGTCATGGAAAACCTGCTGACAGGACGGCTGGGCTACACCTCGGCGTTCAACGCATGGAGGCGCCACTTCGAGGCTGACGATATCCAGTACGCTTTCACCTTGCTGGACACCGTCGGCCTGGCCGGATTTGCAGACCAACGCGCCGATGCGCTTTCGGGCGGACAGCGCCAGCGGGTGGGCATCGCCCGCGCCTTAATGCAACGCCCGCAGCTATTGCTCGCCGATGAACCCACCTCGTCGCTCGATCCCAAAACATCGGTCGAGATCATGGAACTGCTTACCGAGCAGGGCCGCGCATTCAACATCCCTGTCATCGTCAATATCCACGACGTCGAGCTGGCCAAGCGATATGCCACACGCATCATCGGCATGTCGGGCGGCAACGTGGTCTATGACGGCCAGGCTTCAGGCCTGGACGCCGAAGTACTGAAGCAAATCTACGGAGGCGAGTCGTGGCTGAGCTGAACCCGCCGTCGGCGACCCGGTCCAGCAAGCCCTTCGCCCTGTCCCCGCGCGCCAAGCTCGGCCTCATCCTGGTCGTCGTCTATGCGCTCTTCGCGTCCACGCAGTTGGGCTTCTCGTGGGGCCGCTTCGAAGAAGGCCTGGGCCATGGCGCCAAGTTTCTTTCCAGAATGTTCCCGCCCAATATCGAACGCGGCGCCATGTTGTGGAAGGGCATAGCCGAAAGCCTGGAGATCGCCGTCCTGGCCACGACGCTGGGCATCATTATCGCATTGCCGCTAAGTCTTCTTGGCGCGCGCAATCTGATGCCGGCATGGGCCAGCTGGCCTGCACGCACCTTCATTTCCCTTTGCCGCGCCCTGCACCCGGTCATCGTTGCCATCATCTTCGTCAAGGCTGTCGGCTTTGGCGCCCTGGCCGGGGTGCTGGCGCTTACCGTGGCATCCATCGGCTTCATCGGAAAACTGTTCACCGAATCCATCGAGGAAATATCCTTGAAGCAAGTCGAGGCGGTGCGCGCTACCGGCGCATCGTTTGCCAATGTCATTATCTTTTCAGTAATGCCCCAGGTCTTTGCGCGATTCGTGGGGTTCTCGACCTATCAGCTCGACTCCAATCTGCGCAACTCGACCATGGTCGGCATAGTGGGCGCGGGCGGTATCGGGGGAACACTTTTTTCCGCCTTTCAACGCTTCGACTACGATTTCGTCTGCACCATACTCATCTCCATCATTGCAATCATCATGATCGGAGAAGTTCTGGCGGGCATCGTGCGTTCCGTCCTGCTTGATAACGTCTCGCCCACCGAACTCCTGCGCGGCAAGGCGCATCGTCCCCGCCAGGCAAGACCCATCGAGGACGACGCATGAACAATTCCCACACCCTGCCTAACCAGGGCACCCGAAACTGGGTGCGCTATACGCCCGGACAGCGCCTTCTGCGCTTCGTGCTGTACCTGCTCTTTGTGCTGGCCATCGTCCAGTCGATACGGACCATCGACGTCATTCCCGAGTTCCTTTACGACGCGCCCGCCCAGATGGCCGACTTGATCAACCGGATGTGGCCGGTCTCATGGCAAAGCTTCCAGGGGTCGATCCAGAAGGCCCTGATCGAAACACTGCATATGGCGACGCTTGGAACCATTCTTGCGGTAATCATGGCAGTACCCATTGGCTTGCTGGCGGCCGGCAATCTAACCCGGAACAAGGCCGTCAACTTTCTGGCGCGTCTTATCCTCGTATCGAGCCGGTCAATCAACTCGCTCGTATGGGCGTTGCTGTTCATCGCCATCTTCGGTCCCGGGCCACTGGCCGGAACAATCGCAATCGCTTTCCGATCCATCGGTTTTATCGGCAAGCTGCTTGGCGAGGCGATAGACGATGCGCAGCCCGGCCCCATCGAGGCCCTCACCGCAACAGGAGCCAGCACCGGCTCTATTATCGGTTATGGCTATTGGCCTCAGATCCGCCCTGCGTTCTGGTCCATAGTCCTGTTGCGATGGGACATCAATGTGCGCGAATCGGCCGTATTGGGCCTGGTTGGTGCAGGGGGCATAGGCATGGCGTTGAATAGCGCCATGGACCTGTTCCAATGGGACAAAGTGGCGCTGATTCTTCTTCTGATCTTCGGCATAGTCATCATCGCCGAAGTCATCATCACCCGCGCGCGCAAGTTCTTGCTGTAGGGCCGGATCAGTACTTGCGGTTTACCAAGCTCTGGCGCCGCGCGCCAGAGCTTGGCATAGATCAGAGATCCATTCGGGTATAACGCGGTAAGATGCGCCCATGATCAGCCATGGGGACATCATGCTTGAACGCGAACTCAAATTTCATGTACCTGCCGACAAACGCGCTGCGCTGGAAAAACGGCTGCGCAAAGACGGCGCGACAGACCTTCCCCTGCATGCCTGTTATTTCGACACCGAGAAGCATGAGCTCGCCAAGCGCAGGGTCGCACTGCGTTTGCGCCAGGAGGGCGGGCTATGGATGCAAACCATCAAAACGCCCGGTCCCGACGAATTGTCGCGTATTGAAATCAATCACCCCCGGCCCGATCCAACGCTGGACCTGAGTCTCTACCAGGGCTCCTTCGTCGAAGAGATTCTTGCAAAGCTGGAGTCCCCGCTGGAGCTGCGCTACGAAACTCAGGTGCACCGGCTGGTGCTTAAGGTCAACTGCGACGACAGCGAGGTCGAACTCGCCTACGATCAAGGTGTCATCAAGTCGGGCGGGCTGGAATTGCCTTTGTGTGAACTGGAACTCGAACTGGTCACGGGCGAGGCATCCGGCTTGTTCAAACTGGCCGGCCAGTGCCTTGGAAAACACGGCCTCATCGTGGACTTGCGCAGCAAAGCCCAACGCGGCGACGCGCTGGCCCGCATTACGCAAAATATCAAGCACGACAGCCCTAGCGATATCAACGCTTCGGATGCACCCGCGCAAGCCGCAGTCCTGACGCAGCTGTACAAGGCCCGCCGTGCCGGCCACGTGCTGCTGACTTCCGACCTGACCATGCGGCAAGCGTACCAGCGCTGCGCGACCGATTGCATGAACCAGATAGTCAGAAATACGACTTTCCTGGCGACAGTTGCAAGCCTGCACGCCCCGGCAAGCGCCTGCGTTGAATACGTGCACCAGATCCGGGTGGGCATACGCCGCATCCGGTCATGCTGGAAATTCTTCGGCAAATGGGTAGAGCTGGACGAAGCCAGCCTGGGGTCGGCCCTGCGCGACTATTTTGCACAGCTGGGCAAGGCGCGGGATGGCGACGTGATCCGCGAGACCATCACGCCGCGCCTGGTAGACGCGGGCATGGCCGAATTGTCTTTGCCCGCCCCCGGCGATAACGACAGCATGCCGGCGCTTGCCGCCAGCCCGCATGTGCAGGCTACATTGCTCACACTGCTCCAGCACCTTACCGATGCAGAAAGTGCCTCGCAAACACAAAAACGATCCGAAACAAAGCTGGAAAAGGCACTGACCAAACGCCTGAACAAGCGGCTCGATGCGGTATGCGAGCAAGGCGCGCGGTTTTCGGAGCTGTCAATAGAAAAACAACACCGCCTGCGCAAACGGGTAAAGGCCTTGCGTTACAGCATGGAATTCTCGGCCAGCCTGCTGTCGGCGAAACGGCTGGCGCGGCTGCGCGAAGCACTGGTAACTGCCCAGCACACACTGGGCGACCTCAACGACTTGTATATCGCCGACGACTTCTACCAACCGCTCATTGCCACGCAGCCTCAGGCCTACTTCGCATCAGGATGGCTGCGTGCCATGCAAGAGCAGAAAAAATCCCAGGCGCAAGCCGATTTCGTGCGCATGGCGAAAGCCGGCCACTTCAAGAAGGCCTGAAGCGGCGCCGCCCCGTACTAATCGCCTATCAGGGCGGCCGCAAACTCACGGGCCACGAAAGGCTGCAGATCGTTCAAGGACTCCCCCACGCCTATCCAATAGACGGGTACAGGCCGGACCCCCTGACTGCCCGCGGCAACCGCAGCCAGCGTACCGCCCTTGGCAGTGCCGTCCAGTTTGGTTACCACCAGGCCAGTAAGATTGATGGCTGCGTCAAAGGCGCGTATTTGCGCAATGGCGTTTTGCCCGGTATTGCCGTCGATGACCAGCAATACCTCATGGGGCGCGGCGCCATCGGCCTTGCCGATGACCCGCTTGATTTTCTTGAGCTCTTCCATCAGGTGCAGCTGCGTGGGCAGCCGGCCGGCGGTGTCCACCATCACCACACCGGCTTCGCGCGCGCGGCCCGCATTGACGGCATCGAAAGCCACGGCAGCGGGATCGCCGCCGTCCTGCGCGATGACCGTCACGTTATTGCGCGCGCCCCATTCCATGAGTTGCTCGCGCGCCGCGGCACGGAAGGTATCGCCGGCGGCGAGCAGCACCTTGGCGCCCTGCGCCTGAAAGGCATACGCCAGCTTGCCTATCGAGGTGGTCTTTCCCGCCCCGTTCACACCGGCGATCATAATGACCAGAGGCGATGCCTTGCCCAAGGGAAACGGTTTTTCCAGGGGAGCCAGGTGATCGGCCAATATATCGCGCAACGCCGCCTTGACCTGGCCGCCTTCGGTGAGTCGATCTTTGCGCACGCGCGCGCGCAGCGCCGTCAAGAGCTTTTCAGTGGCCTCGACACCCGCATCAGCCATGATAAGTGCGGTTTCAAGATCTTCGAAAAGCGATTCATCGACCTTTACGCCAACGAACAGTCCGCCTATATTTTGGCCGGTACGCGACAAGCCTTTCTTCAATCGGGTCAGCCACGAGCTTTTCTCGGTCTCGACCGGCGTGGGGATCAGCGGGTCGGGGCCGGGCTCTGGCTCCTGAGCTTTGCCGGTAACTTCAGCCTTTGCCGTATTGTCGGCCTGAAGGATATCGGAAGGCGGCGCAGCCGGATGTACCAGGCCTTCTGGCGACTGCGGTGATTCCAAAGACTGCACCGCGTTATCTGGCAACTGCGGTGCCTGCAAAGGCTGCACCGCGCTATCTGGCAATTGCGGTTGCTGCAAAGGCTGTGCCGGAGCTTCCGGCTGAGACTGCGCAGGCTCCAATAAATCGTCCGGAACCGGAGACGGTTCTGGCGCGCGCTGCCCGGATGAAGAGTCTTCGGCGGGTGCAACCGAATCCTGCTGGTCAGTTTCGGCAGGCGAAGGTTTCTTTCTTTTAAAAAAACTGAACATACGTTTTACACTACCCGAATATATTTGAATAACGCCACTGAACGGT
>JAKFDW010000028.1:0-2159 GCA_036675955.1 Orrella sp.
AATAGTTGCCTTGCGCCGTTTGTTTTCTCGGCCAATATTCTTTACGATATGGCGATGATAATCACTAAACCCCGTTTTCAATTCTCACGAATCTCACATTTTCTTGCGGGATTGGCGCTGGTAATTTCGCCGCTCCACGCGGTGTCTCAAACATCCGCCCCTGCCACCACTACGGCTCCAGCAAGCACGTCGACTCCGATGCCCGCCGGCAGCTCCGGCGGCCTGAGCCCCGGCCTTGCCGAAGGCGCGGTAATGGTGGGCGAACTGGCCACTGTACCGGCACCCAATCTTACGGCCCGCGCGTGGCTCACGCTCGATGTGAACAGCGGGCAGCTCATTGCCGCACAGAATCCGGACGAGAAAGTCGAACCCGCTTCCCTGACCAAGCTCATGACGGCATATCTGGTTTTCGAGGCCATCGAAGACGGACGCCTTGCGCTGGACCAGACCGTCAATATTTCAGAGAAGGCCTGGAAGACCGAAGGCTCGCGCATGTTCGTCAAGCCCAATACGCAGGTGTCGGTCAGCGATCTATTGCAAGGGCTGATCGTTCAGTCCGGCAACGACGCCACGGTGGCGCTGGCCGAAGCGGTAGCCGGAAGCGAGGCCGCTTTTGTGGCCCTGATGAACGAAGAAGCTGCAAAACAGGGCCTGAAAGACACGCATTTCGTAAATTCCACCGGCTTGCCCGACCCAGCTCACCTGACAACAGTGCGCGATCTTGCCATTATGGCAAAGAATGTCCTCACCAAGCATCCGCAGCATCTGCACTATTACAGCCAGAAAGAATATACCTATAACAACATCAAGCAGAATAACCGTAACCGCCTTCTCTGGACGGACCCCACGGTCGATGGCCTGAAGACAGGGCATACCTCGTCGGCAGGCTACTGCTTGGTCGCGACTGCCTTGCGCGATGGCCGCCGTGTGTTGTCGGTCATCGTCGGCGCTAGCAGCGATTCTGCACGAATCGAAAACAGCCTCAAACTGTTGAACTGGAGCTTCCAGAACTTCGACACCATCAAGCTGTTCGACAATACCCAGCCTGCGGTAAAAGCGCGCGTCTGGGAAGGGCAGGCGGAAACAGTAGGTCTTGGAGGGCTCGCGCCGATGTGGGTCACGGTGCCCAGGGGCAAGGGCCCCGAGGTCAAGCCGGTCGCACAATACACGCAACCCCTTGTTGCTCCGCTCCGAAAGGGTGCCAAGGTAGGCGCCGTATCGCTGTCGCTCGACGGTAAAGTGCTGCGCCAGGAGCCTCTCTACATATTGGAAGATGTCCAGGAAGCAGGGTTCTTTGGGCGTATGTATGACAAGGTTCGTTTGTTATTTGAACAATAAGGCTTGAAATAATGATTCCCGATGTTGATGGCGATAGTGTCGTTTATCTGAACGGCGACTATGTTCGCCTGGCAGATGCCAAGATTTCCGTGCTTGATCGCGGATTCATTTTCGGCGACGGTATTTATGATGTGGTGCCGGCATATAACGGTAAGCCCTTTCGCATGGATGGGCATCTGGCTCGCCTCGAGCGCAGTCTTGCCGCTATCGACATCAAGGTAGGCCTGGGGCGCGGCGATTGGGAGCAAATAGTGCTAGACCTGATCCAACGCTCCGGTCTGGCCGACTGCATGGTTTACATACAGGTTACGCGGGGCGTGGCCAAACGGGATCATGGCTTTCCCAAGAATGCGACGCCAACCGTCTTCTGCATGGTTTCACCATTTGTCCGGCCCGGCGCCGCAGCGCGCGACCAGGGCCTTAGCGTGGTCGGCATTCCCGACATACGCTGGCTGCGTTGCGAAATCAAGTCTGTTTCCCTCCTGGGCAATGTCTTGGCCAAGCAGCATGCCGTCGATGCGGGAGTCGACGAAGTCGTGCAGTTTCGCGACGGTTATTTATCGGAAGGCGCATCCTGCAATATATGGGTGGTCAAGGATGGCGTGCTGTTGGCGCCGCCGCGCAGCAATCTTATCCTGGAAGGCATACGGTATGGCTTCCTGGAAGAGCTTGCCGCAAGCGCCGGAGTCCAGTTCAATGCGCGACCCATTTCTCAACAGGAAGTCGAGAACGCCGACGAATTGATGTTGTCGTCCGCCACCCGGGAAGTCCTGCCCATCACCTCGTATAACGGCAAGCCCGTCGGAACGGGCAAGCCAGGC
>JAKFDW010000029.1:0-6160 GCA_036675955.1 Orrella sp.
TGTTCGGGCTCGTTCAAAAAACTTCAAGTAATTGGCATAGTACATAACGCCGCCAGCGTCGGTGTCCTCGTAATATACGCGAATATCGAATGTGGAGAATGCAGCGGGTGTTTCAGTTGCCATGTCTTTAGTTAGGTGGTGTGACATTCCCGCAGTGGGCGGGAATGCCTGGGAGCGGTGGACGCATGCTTGCGGCAAGGACGCTCACAACGATTTTAGCTGGTCCAGTGTGTAAGCAAGAACCTGCTCGACCGGCACCTTGGCTGCCGCGTCTTCGCGCCGGGCCTGGACCTCGATGACATTGTCTTTCAGACCGCGGTCCCCTATGGTGATGCGCAGCGGAACGCCGATCAACTCCCAGTCTGCAAACATGATGCCGGGGCGCGTGTCGCGGTCATCCAATATGACATCGACGCCTGCATCCTGCAGCCCCTGGTAAAGTGATTCCGCGGCGTTGCGGACTGTTTCACTTTTTTGCAAGCCCATAGGGCATATGACCACTTCAAAAGGCGCGATGGCAAGTGGCCAGATAATTCCCCTGTCGTCGTGGTTCTGTTCAATGGCGGCGGCCGCGATGCGGCTGATGCCTATCCCATAGCAACCCATCTGCAGGGTTGCGGGCTTGCCGTCCTTTTCCAGGAAAGTGGCGCCCAAGGCTTTGGAGTACTTATCTCCCAGGAAGAATACATGCCCGACTTCTATCCCGCGCTGCAAGGACAAGTGTCCGCCTTGTGGGTCGGGGTCGCCGGCGACTACGTTGCGCAAATCGCAGACTTGGGGCTCGGGCAGGTCGCGGCCCCAATTGACGCCGGTGTAATGAAAGCCCTGGTCATTGGCGCCGCAGATGAAATTGCTCATGTTGGCAACGGTGGAATCGGCGATGACGGTAATGGGCTTGGCAGGGTTGATAGGTCCCAGATAACCCGGTATGCAGCCGAAAGTCTCCAGGATTTCATCTTCAGTGGCGAATCGGTAGCCGTTTTTGAAGCCGGCCAGCTTGCCCGTCTTGACCTCGTTCAGTTCATGGTCGCCGCGCAGCAGCAAAAGCCAGATCTTGCTTTCGCCGGGCTTGTCCTCGACCTCGGTGGCGAGGACAATCGACTTTACGGTGTCGGACAGCGGCCGGTTCAATTGTTCTGCGACGATCTCGCATTTGGGCGCATCGGGAGTCGCTGTTTTGCTTAGGGTCTCGGTGGCAGGCCCACGTTCTGCCAACAGGCAGGGCGCTTCGGCCAGTTCCAGATTGGCGGCGTACTGAGTGTCCGGGTTGTATACGATAAGATCTTCGCCGGTGTCGGCGATGACCTGGAATTCGTGGCTGCGCGACCCTCCGATTGATCCGGTATCCGCTGCAACGGCGCGAAATTCCAGTCCAAGACGGGCGAAGATACGCATATAGGCGTCGAACATGGTGTCGTAGCTGGCCTGGGCGGTGACTTCATCCCGGTCGAACGAGTACGCATCTTTCATGGTGAACTCGCGGCCGCGCATGAGGCCGAAGCGGGGGCGCCGTTCGTCGCGGAATTTCGTTTGAATGTGATAAAAGTTCAGGGGAAGCTGGCGCCAGCTGTGAATTTCGTTGCGCGCAATATCGGTAATGACCTCTTCGGAAGTGGGCTGCAGTACGAAGTCCCGGTTATGTCTGTCTTTGATCCGCAGAAGCTCGCCGCCGTACTGTTCCCAGCGGCCCGACTCTACCCACAGCTCGGCCGGTTGCACGACAGGCATCAGCAGCTCGATGGCTCCGGCCTTGTTCATTTCCTCGCGAACAATCGCTTCGATTTTGCGCAGCACTTTCAGGCCCATGGGCATGTAGGTGTAGATGCCTCCGGCCGCCTTGCGTATCATGCCGGCCCTTGTCATGAGTTGGTGGCTTTTTACCTCGGCTTCTGCAGGTGCTTCTTTGAGAGTATTAATGTGATACTTGCTTGCATGCATGGTGGTGATCTCGACAGATACGTATAATCAATGGTAATTGTATTGAATTCGCTTTGGGGTGGCCCATGTTAGACCGTGAAGGCTACCGTCCTAATGTCGGCATTATCCTCGTAAATCAGAAAAACGAGGTTTTTTGGGGTAAACGTATTCGGGAGCATGCGTGGCAATTCCCGCAAGGTGGCATTAAATTCGGGGAAAGTCCCGTCCAGGCCATGTTCCGCGAGCTTCACGAAGAAGTGGGTTTGCGGCCCGAACACGTTCGTATATTAGGCCGGACACGTGATTGGCTGCGTTATAACGTCCCGAGCAATTTTGTTCGGAGAGATTCGCGCGGCCACTATAAAGGTCAAAAACAGATCTGGTTTTTGTTGAGAATGGTGGGCCGGGACACCGACGTGTGTCTGCGTGCCACCCGCAGCCCGGAGTTCGATGCCTGGCGCTGGAGCCAGTATTGGGTTCCACTTGATGCCGTTATCGAGTTCAAGCGCGACGTCTATACTCAGGCACTTAACGAGCTGGCATTGATCCTCTTCAAGCGCGGGCAAGAAACCCGCTATTTGCGTCAGCGTGTCCAGGGCCACCGCGCGTTGTCGTCATCGGAAAACGAGGGTCATGCGCATACTGTTGGTTGAAGACGAACGCGAGATGGCGGCCTGGCTCGAACGAGCCCTCGCTCAAAGTGGCTTTTTGCCCGAGCACGCACCCGATGCGCAAACGGCGGAACAGATGCTCGAGGGCTCCGGCTACGATGCCGTTGTCATGGATCTTCGTCTGCCCGACAAGCACGGGCTGGTGTTGCTGCGCGAAATGCGTAACCGCGGCGATGTCACGCCCGTGCTGATTCTGACAGCCCAAGGGGCGTTGCAGGACCGGGTGCGGGGCCTGAATCTGGGCGCCGACGATTTTCTCACCAAGCCTTTCGCCCTGGAAGAGCTGGAAGCCAGGCTTGCCGCGCTGGTGCGGCGCAGCCGGGGACGCAAGGCGCCGCGCATGGCCTGCGGATCCCTCCTGTACGATAGTGAAAGCCGCGCGTTTTCGCTGGACGGCGCCATTCTGCATCTCACCCCGCGCGAGCATGCGGCGCTGGCTGTTCTTATCACCCGCAGCGGTATGCCGGTCGAAAAAAGCCATTTGTTCAATCGGGTATTCGAACACGACAGCGAATCCAGTACGGACGCCATCGAAGTCGTCCTGCACCGTCTGCGCAAGAAGCTTGCCGGCAGCGATGTCCGCATTGTTACGGTGCGCGGCCTTGGCTATATGCTTGAAAGTATTCTCGATGATGTTTGAGGTCTGGTATTGAATTCTACTGTGCGTGGTGGTATCCGTTATTGGCTGCTGGTGCTTCTCATTCCGGGTGTGGTGACTTTGTTGCTCGTCGACAGCCGCAGCGATTACCAAGCCTTGAATGTCGTCACTCAGGACGTGTATGACAGCGCCTTGCTCGAGCCCGCCAAAATCCTGGAAAACAGTGTCGAGTTCAATCCGGACGGGACGCTGCGCATCGATCCTCCCTTCTATGCGCAGGTCATGCTGGAGTCGCGCGCCGGCAATCGAAAATATTTCCACGTCGAAGAAGTACTCCCCAAGGTCCTGAGCCTGGCAGGTACGCCTGGCGAGCAGATCAGTGGGCGCACGCTCCTGGGAATGCAGGGGCTGCCGCGCCCCGAGAACCTGGCCGACAACGAAGGAATGCCGGTGTTCTACAACACCATGTACCGTAACGACGAGGTCCGCATGGTGGCGCTCTGGCGCGACCTGCATTACGACGGGCTTCATCGGCAAGTGCTGGTGTTGGTGGGGGAGAGCATGGACATGCGGCTGCGCACGCAGCAGCAGGCATGGCGGGAGGGCCTGTTTCGGGATGGCCGCATGCTGTTTCTGGCCATATTGCTGGTGTGGCTGAGCGTGCTGTGGGCTTTGCGGCCACTGAACGAGTTGCGTCGCGAGATCAAGGCGCGCGACATCGATAACCTCATGCCTCTGGACGACAGTCATGTGCCGCGCGAAGTGGTGCCGCTGGTAAAGGCGGTGAATCACCATATCGATCTATACCGCCAGGTTCTCGATCGGCAGGCCAGGTTCTTGGCCGATGCGTCGCACCAGCTGCGCACGCCGCTGGCGATCATGCGCACGCAGGCACAATATGCTCAACGCGAACCGGATATCGTCCGTATGCGTGAAACGCTTGCCGCGATCATTCGTCAACTGGGCCAGACTTCGCGTCTGACCGAACAACTGTTATCGCTGGCGCATGCCAGCCGCAACGATGCCGCGCCCCATGCCAAGGTGGACCTCAACGCGCTGGCTCGCGAGGTGGTGCTGTTGTATTTGCCGCTGGCGCGGGAAAAACACCAGGATCTCGGCTGGGTCGATTGCGGCGAGAAGACCAATGAGCCGGAGCAGGCCCATGTGTGGGTGCTGGGCAGCGATGCCGAGCTTCATGAGTCGATTTCCAATCTCGTGCATAACGCCATCAACCATGCCGGCGACGGCAGCACCATAACGGTTTCCGCCGGAATCGAAGGCAACGACGCGTGGGTCAGCGTCTGCGACAACGGCGTCGGTCTGGACGCTACGCTGCGCGAAAGCGTGTTCATACGTTTTGATCGCGGCGGTCCCGCGCGCAAGGGAAACCGCGGTAGCGGCTCGGGGCTGGGGCTCGCCATAGCGCTTGCCTATGCTCAACGCAATCGCGGGACCATTCTGCTGAGAGACGGCGACGCCGCCGATGACGGCGGCGTCGGATTGTGCGCGGTACTGATCTTGCCGAAACATCCGGCCTGACAGGGGCCTACTTGGCCTGCAGGCGTTTGATCAGGCTGGAGGTATCCCAGCGGTTGCCACCCATGTGCTGCACGTCTGCATAGAACTGATCGACCAAAGCCGTTACAGGCACGCGAGCGCCGTTGCGCTTGGCTTCGTTGAGCACCAGACCCAGGTCTTTGCGCATCCAGTCGACGGCAAAGCCGAAGTCGAATTTGTCATCGACCATGGTTGAGCCGCGATTTTCCATTTGCCAGCTTTGTGCCGCACCCTTGCTGATGACCGCCAGAACCTGCTTCATGTCCAGCTTGGCTGCCTGGCCGAAGGCGATGCCTTCCGAGAGCCCCTGAACCAGGCCAGCAATGCAGATCTGATTGACCATCTTGCACAGCTGCCCCGCGCCGGATTCGCCCAGCAAGGTGACGGCCTGCGCGCAGGCGCTGATCAATGGTTTGACGGTGTCGAAGTGTGCCTGTTCGCCGCCGCACATAACAGTAAGCGCTCCGTTGATCGCGCCGGCCTGGCCGCCCGATACCGGCGCGTCGACGAAACCGACATGTTGTTTCTTGGCTTGCTCGTACAGCTCGCGCGCGACCTCGGCGGAAGCGGTGGTGTGGTCGACAAAGATGCTTCCCGGCGCCATGCCGGCCAATGCGCCATCTTCGCCCAGCACTACGCTGCGAAGATCATCGTCGTTGCCGACGCAGCAAAACACAATGCTGGCGCCTTGCACTGCTTCTTTCGGTGTCCGGGCCGCTTTGCCTCCGAACTCTTGGGCCCAGGCTTCCGCTTTTGCGTATGTGCGGTTGTAGACCGTGACCTGGTGACCCGACGCTGCCAGATGCCCCGCCATGGGAAAGCCCATTACGCCCAGTCCCAGGTAGGCCACCTGTGCTTGAGGGACGGAATCGTAAGGCCTGGCTTTGATAGACGACATATCGTTGTTCTCCGTTTAATGAAAGTTTCGTGTTGTTCTATTCATAAGATTACCTCATAAGACGGGCTTTCGATCCGGCATGCGGAAACAAAAAAACGCCACTGTCGGACAGTGGCGTTTTCTTCTACTGCATTACGCGTGCATCAGCCTTCTTCGACGAATGCTTCTTCCCGCCGCTTCCGGATGGAAGGAAGCGCCACCAGCACTACAAGTATCAGCGCTGCAATCAGCAATGACATCGACAAGGGCCGGGTCACGAAGGTACTGTAGTCGCCCCGGGCCAGCAGCAAGGCGCGACGGAAGTTTTCTTCCATCATCGGTCCAAGCACCAGGCCAAGCAGCAAGGGCGCGCCTTCGCATTTGAGCTTGCTCCAGATATAACCGATGAGGCCGAAGGCCGCGGTCATCCAGATGTCAAAGACGTTGTAGTTCAGCGAATACACACCGATGGTGCAGAACACCAGGATGGCGGGAAACAGAATGCGGTATGGCACATTCAGCAGCTTGACCCACAAGCCC
>JAKFDW010000030.1:0-3008 GCA_036675955.1 Orrella sp.
ATGGCAACTGAAACACCCGCTGCATTCTCCACATTCGATATTCGCGTATATTACGAGGACACCGACGCTGGCGGCGTTATGTACTATGCCAATTACTTGAAGTTTTTTGAACGAGCCCGAACAGAATGGCTAAGACGTCTGGGTATCAACCAATCGGAACTGGCCTCCAAAGAAGATCGGATATTCGTTGTCAAGAAGGTTGAAATACAATATCGCAAACCGGCAAGGCTCGACGACTTGCTTGTCATACACAGCCAAATCATCCGCCTTGGGCGGGCCTCTATCAGCTTTGGCCAGTCCGCCTTGCGCGACGGAGAACTGCTGTGTGAAAGTGAAACGCAAGTCGGTTGCGTCGACGCGAATACTTTCCGTCCGACCGGACTTACTCACGAACTTAGAAACCTACTGGAAAAGGCTCAGAACTAACCATGCAAGCCTCTAGCGACCTGTCGCTGCTTACTTTATTGCTGGACGCCAGCGTCCCCGTACAACTGGTCATGCTCGTACTGCTCGGTATTTCCGTTTTGTCCTGGACTTACATTTTCAGCAAGCGTTCGGCATTGAAGCGCGCCAATGAACAAACACGGCGCTTCGAAGACGACTTCTGGGCGGGCGGCGACCTGTCCGTCCTTCAGCAAGCGGTTGCCACGCGCCGCGCTGAACATGGCGCACTCGCCCGTATTTTCGACGCGGGGATGACCGAATTCGTAAAGGCCCGGCGCAACAGCGCCGGCGGCGAAGCCATGCTCGACGGTCCGCGCCGCGCCATGCGCGCCACATACCAACGCGAAATGGACAGCCTTGAATCGCACCTGAACTTCCTTGCGTCCGCCGGTTCCGTCAGCCCCTATATCGGCCTGCTGGGTACCGTCTGGGGCATCATGCATGCCTTTATCGGTTTGTCTTCGATGCAGCAGGCCACGCTGTCGGCAGTCGCCCCCGGTATTGCCGAGGCGCTGATTGCTACCGCCATCGGCCTTTTTGCCGCTATTCCCGCTGTCGTCGCCTACAACCGGTACACCAACGAGATCGATCGCCTGTCCATCCGCTTCGACAGCTTCATCGACGAGTTCCTGAACATCTTGCAACGGCAGGTACGGTAATGCCTTCCGCACGCGGCAGCAGCCGCTCCCGCCGCCTGAAGAATGAAATCAACGTCGTGCCTTATATCGACGTCATGCTCGTGCTCCTGGTCATTTTCATGGTTACCGCGCCAATGATCACTCCGGGCCTGATCGAGCTGCCTTCCGTAGGCAGCGCCGCCGAAGTCCCGGCCAAGCCGGTGGAGGTCGAGATAGGCGAAGATGGCACCATCTCATTGCGCGTGCGCGACGCGGGCGCAAACTTTGAAAAGATCAATAGCCAAAACCTGGTTTCAGAAGTCAAATCCCGAATCACCGCCGATACACCGGTCGTTATTGCCGCCGACGGAAGAGTTCCGTACGATACGGTCATGAAGGTCATGGACCAACTGCGCACCAGTGGCGTGACCCGACTGGGGCTGCTCGTGGATCAGAAAGCCAGCTCGGAACCGATAACGAATTAGGCGGGCGCTCAGGCGCCCGCCGCTGCCTCGCGGCAGGCAAAGGCTGACCTCACGCAACTCGATGAAGCAAACACGAAACAATACCAGCAAGATACCCGAACGCACTCCCGAGCAGCGCGACGAACGGCGGGCGCTTACCTATGCCTTGGCCATACATGCCCTTCTGATTCTGTTCATGTTGTACGGCTTCATTGCCACGCCTTCCACTCCCAATCCCGTGCAGGTCGAGCTCTGGACCGATGGCACAACGCCTACGGCGGGAGAGCCCGAAGCCGAGCCCGAGCCCGCGGAACCGGTGGAAGAAGAACCTCAGCCAGAGCCGGAACCTACTCCGCAGCCCCAACCGGAGCCGGAACCGGAACCTCAGCCCGAGCCTGAGCCCGTCGTCGAGCCGCCCCCACCTCCTCCACCGCCTAAGCCTCCCGTCGTCGAGCCGGAACCAGAGCCCGAGGTCGACCCCGATATTGCCCTCGAAGAAGCACGCAAGAAGCGCGAGCAGGAAGAGAAGGCTGAAAAGGCGGCGCAATTGGCCGCCGAGAAAGAAGCTGCCGAGAAGAAAGCCGCAGAAGAAGCAGAGGCTGAAAAAGCAGCGGCGGAAAAGGCCGCTGCTGAAAAAGCGGCGGCCGAGAAAGCCGCGGCCGAACAGGAGCGAGCAGAGAAACAAGCCAAGGAAGAAGCGGCGAAAAAAGCGGAAGCCGAAAAAATTGCCGCGGAACAAAAAGCCAGGGAGCTTGCCGCGGAAAAGGCCGCAGCGGAAAAAGCCGCCAAAGAACTGGCTGCCAAGAAGGCGGCTCAGGAAGCCGCTGCAGAAAAAGCCGCGGCGGAAAAGGCGGCGGCCGAGAAAGCCGCAGCCGAGAAGAAGGCAGCAGCAGAAAAAGCGGCAGCCGAGAAGAAAGCAGCGGCTGAGAAAAAAGCAGCAGCCGAAAAGAAAGCGGCCGCTGAAAAGAAAGCAAAAGAGGAAGCCGCCAAGAAAGCCGCTGCCGAAAAGGCAGCTGCAAGCAAGCGTGACGCCCTTCGCGCTGCGATGCGTGGCGACGCGCTTGGCGCAGCGGGCATCCCGGGCGGAACGGCCGACCGGAACCAGGCCGGCGGTGCGGGCGGCGACAGCGGCTATGCGTCGAAGGTGCGTTCCTGCATACGCCCGCGCGTGATCTTCAATGTCCCGCCGCGACAAGGCCGCGGCAACCCCACAGTACAATACAGAGTAGACCTGAGCGCCAATGGTACCGTTGACAACGTGCAAATAAAGGGCTCCTCCGGGGACTCCCGCTTTGATGCAGCCGTCAAGAAGGGGATCGAAGCATGTTCGCCTTTCCCCAAACCGCCTAGCGGCAAATACCCGTCCTATATCGACGGCGACTACCGAATGTACGACTAACAGGAGATCATAGATATGACAGCCGCCACTCCAGCCAAAACTGCTGCGCCCAGTCCCTGGCGCGTATGGACTTTCGGAGCGCTC
>JAKFDW010000031.1:0-17808 GCA_036675955.1 Orrella sp.
CACCTGCCCTGTTCACTGCGCTTCGCCACTCACTACCCCGGGAAAACCCTAGGTGGCTGTGCGGCGAAGAACGAAACTATAGCACAGCTAAATCGCGCCATGCAAACGGCAAGGAGGGGTTTTTCTGCAAAAAGGCCGGCTCCAGGCCTGGGCAAAGCGTAAGGTGTTGAAACAAAAATGAAATATATTTTTGAAGTAGAGCGATATAGTTATTGAAACCGGCTTCAATCAACTTGGTCCGGCCTATCGTGCATGCAAATCAGCGTCTGCTGCCCTACTGCCACTAATGTACGTTGCTCACCGCGTACGCCAAATACCTCGATATTGCATATTGTGAGTGTGCGTCCCGAACGAATCACCTTTCCTATCGCTTCAAGGTAGTCTCCTTGGGCCGGCGCAACAAGGTTGATCTTGAATTCCACCGTAAGCACCGAGCTACCGAGTGGAAACAGGGTGAACCCCGCAAAGCCCCCGGCGGTATCGGCAATGGCACTGCTGGCACCCGCGTGAAAGAACCCATGCTGCTGAGTCAGCTCGGCGCTGTACGGCAAACGGATGCGAACCTCGCCCGGTTCGATAACGGTAAGCGTCGCGCCCAGATGACGCATCAAGCCCTGCCGCTCGAAGCTGTCGCTTACCCGCCTCTTCATTCCAGCCGCGTCTTCCACCACCGATCGTATTTGCTGCATTATTTGCTCCCCTCTATATTAGTAAGGAGAGCGTAGCAGGAATCCTTGCCGTGAACCAAGTGCGAGTTTCGCCACGGAGCCGAATGTCAGCCGGCCGCCTCATCGGGCGCGTGGAGCTTGTCGGATTTTCCCATCGCGCGCTTCACCAGCTTCACAAGCACGAGCGCGAGAGCCCCGGCCGCGATACCTGCCAATGCATTGATCAAACTGGGTCCAACCCAGTTGATGGCCGATCCGAGCCCGCCGGTCAATCCTGACGTGGCGGACCGGAGCAGGTCGTGCGTAAACGTCCCGGCGGCGGGGATGCCGTGCATCAGTATGCCGCCACCGACCAGAAACATGGCAATCGTGCCGACAATGGAAAGTGTCTTCATCAAATAAGGCGCCACAGTGAGAATGGCCATGCCCATGCCGCGAACGGCTTTGCGCAGGAAACCATTTCCGCGCTGCCGGCTGAGATACAAGCCGGCATCATCCAGTTTCACGACACCCGCCACGAAACCATACACTCCGACCGTCATGATTAGCGCAATACTCCCGACGACAAAAGCCTGAGTGCTGAATGGGGCAGCGGCTACTGTACCTAAAGTGATTGCGATGATCTCGGCCGACAAAATGAAGTCGGTGCGTATGGCGCCCTTGATTTTGCGCTGCTCCGGCGTAGGCCCGGATGTATCGAGCGCATTGGCGGCATCCGCAGTCGGTGCGCCGGGAGTGATCAAGCGGGCCCGATCTCGGGGATGCGCAAGACTATGCACCACCTTCTCGACACCCTCGTAGCACAAATAGATACCCCCAAGCATCAGCAACGGCGTGATTGCCTGAGGCAGAAAAGCGCTGATGGCCAGCGCGGCCGGCACGAGAATCAGCTTATTGACGAAAGAGCCCTTCGCCACTGCCCAGACCACCGGCAGCTCGCGATTCGCAACCACTCCGCTTACCTGTTGCGCATTCAGTGCAATATCATCGCCCAGCACGCCTGCCGTTTTCTTGCCCGCTGCTTTGGTCAGAAGCGCCACATCGTCCAATACACTCGCGATGTCGTCGAGTAAAGCAAGCAAGCTGGCTCCGGCCATCGGCAGTCCTGGTATCCATTGATCGAACTTTGGACTGTACAGCCTGGCCGTTGCCATAGCGAGCGCCGTTACATATGGATAACCGGGTCCCAGCCGCCGCCGATTGCGCGAATCAGATTGACTGCCGCCTGGGCCCGTTCGCCATACAGCAGCACGGCCGTGCGTTTTTGCTGAAGGACTGCGCGATCGGCATCGATTACATCGAGATAGCTGGTGGAGCCCTCCCGATATTGAATCTGCGAGAGTTCCGCCGCCCGGGCCGCGGATTGCACGGCCGCATCCTGGACTTGGGTCTGCGAACCAAGAATGCGCAGACTGGACAGATTGTCTTCTACTTCCCTGAATGCGTTCAATACCGTCTGCCGGTATATGGCGACGTCTTCCTCGTATTCGGCGCGCGCGCGATCCAGCCCGGCCTCGCGCTGTCCGCCATCAAAGATAGGCAGGGACAACATTGTTCCAACCAAAGGACCCAATAGAAATGCGCGGCTGGACCACTGGAACAGGTCGCCGAGCTGGGACGACTCGTATCCCAGCGCCCCGGTAATGGCAAGACGCGGGAAAAATGCGGCCTGGGCCGCTCCTATCCGGGCGTTTGCCGCCGCCATGGCGCGCTCGGCCGCGGCGATGTCGGGACGGCGTTCCAGCAGCGACGACGGCAATCCTGCTGGAATCCCCACTGCAACCTGCTGCAAGGGTAGCGGCGCCAGCGAGAAATCGGCGGGAGGCTTGCCCAGCAGTATGGCCAAAGCATGTTCGGCGACCGCGCGGTGACGGTCTACGCCCAGGGATTGAGATCGTGCGGATTCCAGCTCAGAACGGGCGCGCGCAACATCAAGTTCGCTGATATCCCCTTCCGCATAGCGGCGCTCGATCAGCTCCAGCGTTTTTTTGCGCAGTTCCACCGTGTCGCGATACAGCGCTTTCTCCGCGTCCAGCCTGCGAACCAGGAAGTAAGCCTGGGCAACATCCGCCTGCAGCGCCAGCAATATCGAACGGAATAAAGCCTGGCTTTGCTGCGCACCGGCAGTCGCAGCGTCCACCTGGGCGGCCACATGTCCGAACAGATCGACTTCGTACGAGACTGTCGCCTGGGCACGCCATAAAGTGGATGTCCCGCCGGAGGCATCTTCCGGAAGACCCTGCGATGCGTTCGAAGCCCGTTGCCGCGTGGGCCCAAATCCGCCATCGATACGGGGAAAGAGGCCTGAGCGCGCATTCTTGGTCAGCGCGCGAGCCTGCGCCACCCGTGCCGCGGCCGCTTTCAGGTCTTGATTGGCGGCCATGGCTTGTTCTTCCAGATCATTGAGGCGAGGGTCCTTGAAGATGGCCCACCAACGGCCGCGCTCCAGGCTGTCGGATGGTTGCGCCTGTTTCCACAGCTTCGCTGCCTCGGGCGACATCGACGCTTCCTTGAATGCGTCGGGTACATCGGCCGCCGGGCGCTGGTATTGCGGGCCGACCGCGCATCCCGCCAGCACCAACACGGTAGCTGCCAGGCTGAGACTGAATCGTAAAGGCTTGTTCATGATTGTTATTCCGTATTATTGGTGTCCAGCCGTCGATGCCAGGACGGGAGCCTCGTGGACCGCGGCGGAGCGCAGTTCGCCTTTGCCGATCGAACGCAGGAGCACATAGAACACCGGCGTAAGAAAGAGGCCAAACAAGGTCACTCCCAACATGCCGAAGAACACAGCCACCCCCATCGCATGACGCATCTCCGCGCCTGCCCCTGAAGAGATCACCAGCGGAACCACTCCCATGATGAAAGCGATAGAGGTCATGAGGATGGGCCGCAGGCGCAGACGGCTGGCTTCGATCGCAGCCTTCAACGGTGTCGCGCCCTGCAGTTCGAGTTCACGTGCAAACTCAACGATCAGGATGGCGTTCTTGCAGGCCAATCCGACCAGAACCATCAAACCGATCTGCGTGAAGATATTGTTGTCGCCCCCCGTCAGCCACACTCCCGTGAGCGCCGCAAGAATACTCATGGGCACGATAAGAATGACCGCCAAGGGCAATGTCAGGCTTTCGTACAGGGCAGCCAGGACCAGGAACACCAGCAGCACGCTGATGGGGAATATCCAGATTCCGGCATTGCCGGCCAGGATTTGCTGATAGGTCAGATCGGTCCATTCGAACTTGACCCCGCGCGGCAGCGTCTTATCCGCAATGCGCTCCGCCGCGGCCTGCGCCTGGTCCGACGAATACCCCGGAGCCGGACCACTGTTGATGTCGGCCGCGGTATAGCCGTTATAGCGCACCACCATCTCGGGTCCGTAGGAAGGCGTCACCTTGACCAGCGAAGACAAGGGCACCATGTCGCCGTCGCGGTTCCGGGTCTTCAACTGAAGTATGTCTTCGGGTTGCGAACGGTATGGCGCGTCGGCTTGCGCCCTTACCTGGTATACCCGGCCAAACCGATTGAAGTCGTTCACATACAAGGACCCCAGATAAATTTGCATGGTGTCGAAGACATCTGTCACGGGCACGCCCAGCTGCTTTGCCTTCACCCTATCCAGGTCTACGTCGAGCTGCGGCACGTTGATCTGATAACTGGAAAAAGCAGGACCCAGTTCCGGCGTCTTGCGCGCCTCGGCCAGAAATGCCTGCACCGCCACGTCGAGCTGCGCATAACCGACAGCGGCCCGGTCTTCAATCTGCAGCTTGAATCCCCCTACTGTTCCCAAGCCCATGACCGGTGGCGGCGGAAAGACGGCTATGTAGGAATCATTGATGGAGAGGTACTTTTGATTGAGGGCGGCGGCAATACCGTTGGCCGACAGGTCCGCGCCTTCACGTTCATCGAAGGGCTTGAGCATCACAAACACAATCCCGGCACTGGAGCTGTTCGTGAAGCCGTTGATGGACAATCCCGGAAAGGCAATGGCGCTTTCGACGCCGGGCTGCTCCAGTGCGATATCGGTCATGCTGCGTATTACTTGTTCGGTTCGGTCCAGTGACGCGCCGTTGGGCAATTGGGCAAAGCTGATCAGGTACTGTTTATCTTGCGCGGGGACGAAGCCGCCAGGAACGACATACGAAATGCCCACCGTCGCGGCGATCAATACCAAGTACACCGCCATTGAAGACGCCTTGCGCGAAATGACGCCTGACACTCCCCTGGCATACTGATCCGACGATCTTGCAAAGAAGCGATTGAACCGCGTAAAAAAGCCGCCCAATACCCGGTTCATTGCGCGGGTCAGCCAGTCGGGTTTTTCAGAGTGACCCTTCAACAGCAATGCCGCCAGCGCCGGCGACAGCGTCAAAGAATTGAAGGCGGAAATCACCGTGGAAATCGCGATCGTCATGGCAAATTGCTTGAAGAACTGGCCGGTGAGACCCGTCATGAACGCCAGCGGCACGAAAACGGCGACCAGGGTCAATGCGATGGCCACAATAGGCCCGCTGACTTCCCGCATGGCGCGATAAGTGGCGTCTCGGGGAGACAAGCCTTCGGCGATATTACGCTCGACGTTTTCGACCACGACGATGGCATCGTCCACCACAATGCCGATGGCCAGCACCAATCCGAAAAGAGACAGTGCATTAATGGTGTACCCGAAGGCCAGCATCAAGGCAAAGGTGCCGACGATGGAGACCGGCACGGCAAGCAGGGGAATAATCGAGGCCCTCCAGGTCTGCAAGAATATGATGACCACCAGCACGACCAATGCGACGGCTTCCAGCAGCGTCACCACAACAGCCTTGATGCTTGCTCGGACAAACTGGGTGGGATCATAAGCAATGCGGCTCTCGACCGATGCCGGAAAATCCGCGGACAGTTCGTCCATGACCGCGCGAACCTGGTCGGATACCGCGAGCGCGTTGGCGCCCGGCGCCTGCATGATGCCTATTCCCACCGCCGGCTCATTATCGAGCAGGGACCTCAAGCCATACTCCGAAGCGGCAAGCTCTATGCGCGCAACGTCGCCCAGCCGGGTCACCCCGCCGTCCCCGGACGTCTTGAGCACGATATCGGCAAACTCGGCTTCGGTGTGCAGCCGCCCTTGCGTATTGACCGACAGTTGCAAGGGCACATCCGGCAAGCCAGGCGAGGCACCGATCACGCCTGCAGCCACCTGCACGTTCTGCTCGCGTATGGCGGCGACCACATCCGTTGCCGTAAGCCCTCGTTGCGCCACCTTCTGGGGATTCAGCCACACACGCATGGAATAGTTTCCACCGCCCCACAGTTGCACCTCGCCCACCCCCTCGATGCGAGCCAGCCTGTCCTTGACGTTGAGCACTGCATAGTTGCGCAGATAGGTCATGTCATAGCGGTCATCCGGAGAAACAAGATGCACCACCATGGTCAGCGTCGGCGAGCTCTTCACCGTGGTCACGCCCAATCGTTGCACGTCTTCGGGCAGCCTGGGCAATGCCTGCGATACGCGGTTCTGCACCAATTGCTGGGCCTTGTCGGGATCCATGCCCAGATTGAAGTGAACAGTTACGGCCAGGTTGCCGTCGCTGTTCGCCTGCGACTGCATATAAAGCATATTTTCGACGCCGTTGATGGACTCCTCCAGAGGAGCGGCGACGGTTTCTGCAATGACCTTGGGGTTTGCTCCCGGATACTGGGCGCGCACCACGACCGAAGGCGGCACAACTTCCGGATATTCGGAAATGGGAAGCTGGAACACAGCCAATGCTCCTGCGAGCAGGATCAGGACTGACAGTACGCCGGCGAAAATGGGCCGGTCGATAAAGAACTTGGAAATGTTCATGGGAGTTCAGTCAGTTCAGGAATTATCAATAGATTCGGACGGATGTGCGTCTGATGCGGCCATTCTCGGAGGCTCGGTCGCCAAAACCGCCCGAGGTGTGACCACATCGCCCGGCCGAATGCGCTGCAGACCATTGACAACGATGCGTTCCCCCGCTTTCAAGCCCGCTTCGACCACGCTCCAGCCCTTCCTGCTGGTTCCAAGATGGACCTCCCGATATTCAGTCTTGTTGCTCTCGCCCACGACCACGACGAAACGCTTGTTCTGGTCGGTGCCTATCGCCCTATCGTCGACCAGCACGGCCTCGTGCGGCGCGCCTCCGCCCAGCCGGATACGGGCGTAAAGACCAGGCACCAAGGAACCATCCGGGTTCTCGAAGACCGCGCGCACTCGTATGGTTCCCGATGATGTGTCCATCGTGTTGTCGACCGAGGCCAATGTTCCGGGACGCGGATAGTTCTCCTCATTAGCCAAGCCCAGGTGCACGGGAACTTCGACACCACCGGAGACGCGCGCCGGATTCACGAACTTCAGAAAGCTCTGCTCGTCGACGTCGAACGAGGCGTAAAGCCGCGACACCGAAACCAGAGTGGTCAAGGGCATCGAACCGGCGCCGGCCGCCACGACATTGCCGGGTGTCACTTCCGCGCGCGACACCCGTCCTGAAATGGGAGCGACGATACGTGTATGCTCCAAATTCAATTGCGCCGATTCCAGCCTGGCCTGGGCCGCCTGCAGATCGGCAACGGCGCTGCGCGACGCATTGCGCTTCTCTTCATAGTCTCGCCGGGCTATGGCGTTGTTATCCAGCAGCCGTTTTCCACGGGCGAGATCCGATCCTGTATACGCAACCCGCGCTTGCGCGGAGACTACCTGGGCCTTGGCATGATCCACCGCCGCTCGATACGGCCTGGGATCTATGGTGAACAGAACATCGCCCTTCTGGACCTGGCTTCCGTCCGTAAAATGGACCTGCGTCAACGTGCCCGACACCAAGGGGCGGACAACAACCTCATCGACGGCCTCGAGCCGGCCTGAAAAATAATGCCAGTCAGTAACGGTTTGGGTATCGACCGTCGCAACATCCACGGTAACCGCGGGCATGGCGGGAGCCGCCGCGGACTCTTGAGCCGATCCGGCATAAACGCGAAACACGGTGATGCCCCCGATCAGAACCGCGGTGGCAATGGCCAGCACGGCGTATCGATTGCGTAATAGAAACATGGTAGTCCTTGTGTTGCTGATCATGCCGGCACTGGAAAATGAATCGCCGAATTCAAATATTTTCCGGGCTGGCATAGGAATTCTGGAAATGAGCGGGTATTATTTACTTTTCGCAGAGACAGATAAATACGCGTTTTCTGCCTACACTATTCGTCAATTTCCAACAATGCAGCCCATGCCTGAGCCATGGACACTCACACTTCGGCTGCGACACCATTTCAAGGGAGAGCGGGATGGATCGCTTCCAGGCTATGCAGGTTTTCACACGGGTCGTGGACGCGAACAGCTTCACACTGGCCGCAGATATGCTCGGCCTGCCACGGGCTACCGTAACGACCACCATCCAAGGACTGGAACGCCTGTTGAAGGTGCGCTTGTTGAACCGCACTACCCGCCGCCTGAGTCTCACGCCCGATGGCGCGGCGTATTACGATCACTGTGTACGAATACTCGCCGACATAGAAGACGCGGAGGCATCGTTTCACGACGTGACCCGAGGTCCGAAAGGCCGGCTGCGCATCGACACGCCGCCGTCCATCGGACGGCTGATACTGCTGCCCGCTTTATGCGAATTTCATGAGCGCTACCCCGACATTGAGCTGGCAATCGGAATGACCGATAGGCCGGTCGACATGGTGCAAGAAGCTGTGGACTGCGTGATCAGGGTGGGCGAGTTGCAAGACTCAAGCATGGTTGCCAAACGGATAGGAACGTTCGAAAGCATCACATGCGCCGCGCCGTCATACCTTGAGCGCCACGGTGAACCACAAACCATAGGCGAATTGAGCGATCACCGCGCCGTTCATTATTTTTCCGGGCGCAGCGGAAGAAATATGGACTGGAGCTTCACAGTTGATGGACGAGTCACGGAAGTCGCCGTCCCGGGAGCCGTGTCGGTGAACGATGCGGAGGCCTATGTGACCTGCGGCTTGAAGGGATTCGGCATGATACAGCCGGCGCGATATATGGTTGCGGCGCATCTGCACTCGGGAGCGCTGCAGGAAATCCTGCCCGCCTGGAAACCGCAGCCCATGCCCATCTCGGTGGTCTACCTGCATAACCGGCATCTGTCGCCCAAGGTCCGCGTTTTCGTGGACTGGATAAGCGAACTGTTCCAACGCTGCCCCTTGCTGGGCGAATGCGGATTCGGCATGGCAAGCACAGAAGAATGCCGGTTCGCGGGCCGGCATGCGTCCAATACCATACGGGAAATAATGGAACGCGAACATGTGAAGGAAAGTATCTTCTGACGGGCACAGCGATTGCTCTCCTAGGCGCAAACAGCCCGCTGTGGCGCATTAGGAGCATTCATGAACGTAGCGATTATCGGCACCGGCTATGTCGGCCTGGTTACCGGCGCATGCCTTGCCGAAGCAGGAAACGACGTCACCTGCATTGACAATAACGAAGAGAAAATGGCCGGACTTCGGGCGGGCACCGTTCCTTTCCATGAGCCGCTGCTCGATGCGGTCGTACTTCAGGCAAGCAGGCAAGGTACGCTACGGTTCACAAGCAGCTTGGCCGAAGGCACGCTCAAGGCCGAAATTATCTTCCTGGCGCTGGGTACTCCCGCCGGGATCGATGGCTATGCCGATATTGGATCCTTGCTGCAATGCGCGCAGGACCTCGCAGCAGTCCTGCAGCACCATTGTCTTGTCGTCGTCAAATCGACAGTCCCGCCGGGAACTTGTGAAGACATCCAGGCGCTTTTCGACGCCAGGCTCGCACGCCGGGCTGCGGACTGCAGGATCAAAGTAGCCTCCAATCCCGAATTTTTAGCCGAGGGCACCGCTGTAACCGATTTCCGCACACCTGCACGAATCGTGGTCGGTGCGTCGCACGAAGCCGACTCCGGAATACTCAAGCAGCTCTATGCGCCATTCGATCCGGACGGCACGCGTCTGATTGAAATGGATCTTCGCTCTGCGGAGTTCGCCAAGTACGCCTGCAACGCCATGTTGGCGGCGCGGATTTCCATGATAAACGAACTGGCCAATATCGCTGGCCGCCTGGGCGCGGATATCGGACCGGTATGCCAGGTGCTGAAGTCGGATCCGAGGATAGGGCCCCGTTATCTGGAACCTGGCGCCGGTTACGGTGGGTCCTGCCTGCCGAAAGATCTGCATGCCCTCATTCGCATGGCGCGGGATACGGACGAGCCCGCCCCCATGCTCAATAGTATCGAGCAAGTGAATCGGCGCCAGGTAAAGCTCATTTTCAAAGCGATAGAGAAATATTTCTGGGGACGCTTCCAGGGCCGATGTATTGCCATCTGGGGCCTTGCATTCAAAGCGGGAACCGACGATATCCGGGAAGCGCCCAGTCTTGCGCTGATTCAAGGTCTTCTTGACGCGGGCGCCAAAGTGCGAGCCTACGATCCCATCGCCGAACCGGCCGTCGCGTCATTGTTCACGCATCCCGGCCTCGTCCTTGCAGACAGCGCGGAACAAGCCTGCCTGGATGCCGACGTGCTCGTTGTCATGACGGAATGGGAAGAGTTCATGACGCCCGATTTCAAATGGCTGGCATCCACGTTGCGCTCGCCTGCCATTTTCGATGCGCGCAACCTTTACAACGATAAAGACTTGAAGTCTCTGGGCTTACGCCACTACCGGCCCGGACGAACATTTCCTGCACAAACGACACCCCGGACTCTGTGGACGCAAGCACCATTGCAAAGGGACGATACCGCGCCGGTGCGGCAACAGCATGCATGAAAACACCGAAGAATAGCAAGCATTGCCCATTCGACCACCCTGGCTTTCAATAATAATTGGAGTACACAATGGACGTGGAATGGAGTTCACTCTTTGAATTGACCATACCGCCGCTGGAAATCATTGTTCGCGGTACGCTGGTCTACTGGTTCATCTTCGTGCTTCTGCGCATAGCGGGCAGGCGCGACCTGGGTTCAATCGGCATCTCAAGCATACTGTTGCTGGTACTCATTGCCGACGCGGCCCAGAATGCGATGGCTGCCGACTACAAATCGGTGAGCGAAGGCATGATTCTCATCACCACGCTCGTGTTCTGGAGCGTGCTCGTTGACCGGATAAGCTATTTCATTCCCGCTTCCCGACCGCTGCTTGCGCCGGACCGGATATGCCTGGTCAAGAACGGCGTAATGCAGAAGCGCGGAATGCGCAAGGAGCATGTGACCGAAGACGAACTGATGTCGGAACTCCGGCTGAAAGGCATAGACGATATTGCAAAAGTCCGGAGGGCCTATATTGAAGAAGCTGGCGACATCAGCGTACTGGCTTATCCGGAGAAGCCCTGATGCGGGTCACGGCCAGGATAGTGGCCAGAAGTTCTCTGGGGTCCACCGGCTTGCCCACATGAACCTGGAACCCGGCCAGCAATGCGCGCAAGCGATCTTCCCTTTCACTATAGCCTGACAGCGCAATGGCGGGCAGGCGTTCCGCCAATGATGAGCCGCGTTGCGCCTCGAGTTTGCGGATATCGGTAATCACCTGATATCCGTCCGGTTCGCCCAGGGATATATCGCATACGAGTACATCCGGCCACTGGGGCCGCGCACTTTCGTGCAATCGCGATAAGAGAGAGCCTCCGGACTCAAATACCTCCACTTGCGCACCGTGGTCCTGAAGAACCGCGGCCAACAGCTCCCTGGCCTCTTGCTGGTCGTCCGCAACGAAAATGCGGACGCTTTGCAGGACGTGGTCCTGCTCTTGCGCAATCGGCGTCGGCGGCGCAAGCGATGCGACAGCCCGTAGCGGCAGCCGGATGGAGAATGTCATGCCGGAACCGTCGCTTGCAGGCCGCACGTCGAAGGTGCCGCCCATCTGCTCCAGCATCGCGGTCACCATCAGTGGATCCACCAAATGCGACAATCGCACCGGCTGCAGTTCGTCCCCAGCGGCTGGAGCCGTATCCGGCGAAGTCAGGCGTCCATCGGTTACCGAAATAAGCGCCGCCCCTTCGGAGCGCTCCAGCCGCAATTCAAGGCGTCCGCCGGACGGTGTAAAAGCGATCGCGTTCTCCAGCACATCGCATACGAGTTGCTGCAATGCGCTGGGGTCGCCCGTGACACGCAAGGTGTCCGTGCTGATCAGCGGATACAGGACTATTCCCTGGGCCTCGCTGGCCGGGCGCATCGCATCCAGCACACCGGCCACCAGAGCCACGAGATTCACCGGCTGAGCGCTCAGCCTGGAGCCGGATTCATCGAGTTCGTTTTGCTGCCGTTGCAAATGCCACATCTGGGCGTACAGGCCTTTGGCGCGCAGCAATTCTGCGTGCGAGCCGCGCTCGACAATGCAACCGTGATCCATGACCAGTATCGTGTCGGCATTCACTATCGTGGACAGCCTATGGGCGACGATCAATGTGCTTCTGCCCTGCGCCAGACGGTCGAGTTCCTCCTGAATGGCGCGCTCTGTGCGGGTATCCAGCGCCGACGTCGCCTCGTCGAATACAAGCAAGGGGGGATTTTTCAATACCGCGCGGGCAATGGCAATGCGCTGCCGCTCGCCCCCGGAGAGTTTCACTCCGCGTTCGCCCACCATGGTTTCATATTGGGCCGGCAAGCTCTGGATCAATTCGTGAATCCGGGCGGCCTTGGCCGCTTCGATAACATCGGCGGGCGTGGCGCCGACCCGGCCATAGGCGATGTTGTAGGCAATCGTATTGTTGAACAGCAGAGAATCCTGCGGCACCACACCTATCATGGACCGCAGGCTTTTCTGGCTGACCGAGCGTACGTCCTGGCCATCCACTTCGATACTTCCGCCATCAACGTCATAAAAATGCAGCAGCAGGCGAGCCAGTGTGGACTTGCCCGAACCACTGCCCCCCACTACTGCAACGGTCGCCCCCGGCTCGATGCGGAAATCCACCCCGTGCAGTATCTGGCGCCCCGGCTCGTACGAAAAGTCGACTTTTGAAAACTCGACGGCGCCACCGCTTAAACGCAATGCGGGCAAAACCTCCGCAGGGTCGGATTCCGGCGGATAACGCAAAAGCTCGGACATCCGTTCTGCGTTGATCAGCGCCTCGCGCGCCTGGCGAAAGCTCAGGCCCAGCGTATTCAGCGGCAGGCAGACCTGTATTACATAGGCATTGACCAGTATAAGATCGCCGACCGCCATGTTTCCGCTGACCACTTCCTGGCCGGCCAGCAACATTATCGCGGCAACGCCAAACGCAATGATTCCGCTTTGCCCCACATGCAGAACCGACAGGGCCCGCTGGTTATCCACCCCTATTCCTATCCATTTCTTCATGATGTCGCGCAAGCGTTGCGACTCGACTTGGTCGCTGGCATAGAACTTCACCGTTTCATAATTGAGCAGGCTATCGACCAGATGGCCATTGGCCGCGGAGTCCAGTTCATTCAGCTGCCGCTGGTAAAGCGTACGCCTTTCAGTGAAGACGACAGTGAATATCGCATAGACAACGAAAGTGGCCAGCACGATGGCCGCGAATCCGAAGTGATATGCCATCATCATGATGACCACGACTGAGACGATCTCGATCAGGGTGGGCAATACCGTAAAGAGTGCAGTGCCCAATAGGAACCCGATGCCGGCGGTGCCCCTTTCCACATCGCGCGATAGAACGCCTGTCTGCCGGCCGCCAAGAAACTTCACCCCCAGACTGTGCAGATGGTCGAACATGCGCACGGTGAAATCCGCAACTGCCGTTTGGGTAACGCGGGCAAAGACCAGGTCGCGCAACTCCGTGAACAAGCCGGACGAAAAGCGCAGCAAGGCATAGCCTATCAAGAGAAATACCGGCAACGTCAGTGCGGTGGAACTTGAATCCAGCGTATCGACGATGCGCTTGAGGGCAACCGGCACCAGGACCGCCAAGAGCTTTGCCGCAATGAGCAGAACCAAAGCGGCCGCCGCGCGGCGCCTGAATCGCCACAGAACCTGGCCTACGGTCCTGAAGATCTCGCGGCGCGCAAACACCGATGTCCCCGCATCGGCGGTTGCAGAGCGAGTCGAGTGCGGATCGCTGGCCGGGCCTTCCATATTAGTCCTCAAGCAGTTTTATGGCGGCGTCATATCGGCACCATGCTCTGGTTGCTTTTCAGCCGATACCCGCGAGCCGTATCGGCGCGCATACGCCCAGGTGAATTCGGCCCCCAGCAGGAACACCTGGGCGGCGTAGTACACCCAGATCAATACCAGGACCAATGAGCCCGCCGCCGTGAGCGAAGAGATCATGGAGCTCTTGCCTACGTAAAGCGCGATTAGAGTCTTGCCGACTTCGAACAGCACAGCAGTCACGAATGCGCCAACCCATACATCGCGCCAGTCTATCTTCGCCTGAGGCATGAATTTATAGATCATGGCAAAGAGTACGGTGGCAATTCCCAGTGAAACGACTGCGTTGATGACCTGTAGCAAAATCTCCCATCCCGGGAACAGGCCGGTGCTCCACTGGCCCAATGCCGCCAGGGCGGCGCTCAGGATCAAGGACACGAGCAACAGGAAAGCCAGGCCCAGAACAAGGCCGAAGGAAAGCAGGCGAGCGCGCAAAGTCGCCAATATGCCGGTCTTGGCCGTCGCGGGCACCCTCCATATACGATCCAGGGCGCTTTGCAACTCTGCAAATACGGTCGTTGAACCCACGGCCAATACGATTACGCTGACGAGCGTGGCGGTAATGCCCTGCGCGGGTTTATCGGCGCTCTTGATCAGATTCTGCACTCCCGATGCACTTTCGGCGCCCACCATGCCTCCAATCTGACGCATGATCTCCCCCCGCACCGCATCTTCGCCCCACACAAAGCCGGCGACAGCGATGACGATGATCAACAAGGGCGCGATGGAAAAAGTCGTGTAGAAGGCAATGGCTGCGCCCATGCTGGAAGCGTGATCATCCTGCCAGGCTGCCACCGACTCTTTGCCTAATTGAAAAAATTCCTTTACACGCATCCTGGATTTCCTTTCAAGGCGCCATCACGACTTATCCAGATCGGGCGCGTCCCGTTGTGCCAGAGCGCGGCCCTTGGAGACGGCCTTCAGGCAATGGGCAATGGTTGCGGCAAACGCTTCGTCATACCAAGGGTTGGCGCCGCTGACGCCCACCACAATCCCCTCAATGGTCACGCCGCCCCAGATCCCGCAGTCGCCTTCCCGCAATAGATGGGGCAGTACATGGCGAACAGTATGCCCGTCACGGCCGGTGCGCCAGCATACCTTCGCCTTGTCACGCGCAAAGCGGGCGTAGTCGGCGTCCCACTTGGCCTGATCGCCGATGGCATGTTCATAAAGAATCGCGTCATCGAACTCGCTGACCGAAGGATCCAGGCCCGGATCCATGATGACGATGTAAAGAAAACCGCTATCCCCGACAGTTCCGTTATGTACGCCCTGCTCGAGCATCGGAAGAGCCAGATTGACGGCCTGCCTGGCCGCATCCTGATCTGCAAAATAACTGCCCGAAGCCCGCTGTCGCCCTAGTTTCATCAACCTGCCTCCCATTCGCCTTACGGTTTGGCGCTGGAAGGAGCACAGCAAGCGGCATGCCGCCGGCACTTTCGTCAAAGGAAAGGCTACCCAAATTCACCCTTATCGTGTTCAATATGCTCCATGTCCCATCACACAGCCCCCTCGGACCAGCAAGATAACGCCGAATCGCCTTATGCCTGGGCGCGTCTGATCGTGTCGCTTCTGCTTATGACCATAGGCGGATCCGGCATGTATTCCGTTACTGTCGTGCTGCCGCAGATACAGGCCGAATTCGGCGTGAGCCGCGCCGACGCCTCACTGCCGTATACGCTGACGATGGTGGGTTTTGGCCTGGGCGGTATCTTGATGGGACGGCTATCGGACCGGTTCGGAGTCATTATTCCAATAGTCGTCGGCACCTTGGGGCTGAGCCTGGGTTTTATCGCGGCCGGTCTCTCGACCAGCCTCTGGCAATTCGTATTGGTACAAGGCCTGTTCATCGGTCTGCTGGGCACGGCGGCAACCTTTGCTCCATTGGTGGCCGATACCTCGCAGTGGTTTACCAAACGCCGGGGAATAGCCATAGCCATATGCATGAGCGGCAACTATCTGGCGGGCGCTGTCTGGCCTCCCATAATGCAGTACTTCATCGATACGTCGGGATGGCGCTACACCTATGTCGGTATTGGGGTGTTTTGCCTGCTGTCCATGCTGCCGCTGGCCCTGGTGTATCGCAAGCGGGCCCCTTCCGCCAGCGTCGTGATCAATACAAGCTCGAACAAGAATGCCCGGTTCGCGATGGAAGCGGCTGCCTCTGATCCGAACCGGCCTCTCGGGTTCAGCCCGACTGCCTTGCAAGGGCTGTTGTGCATCGCTGGGGTGGCTTGCTGTGTTGCAATGGCAATGCCGCAAGTGCATATAGTGGCCTATTGCGGCGACCTGGGCTTTGGCGCTGCACGCGGCGCCGAGATGCTGGCGCTGATGCTGGGCCTGGGCATCGTCAGTCGCCTTGCCTCCGGATGGCTTTCCGATCACATCGGCGGATTGCGCACCCTGCTGGTGGGTTCGCTTCTGCAAGGTGTTGCGCTCGTGATGTTCCTGAATAGTAACGGGCTGGTTTCGCTCTACATTATCTCGGCGCTTTTCGGCTTGTTCCAGGGCGGCATCGTGCCGTCGTACGCCCTGATCGTGCGCGAATATTTCACGCCCAAGGAAGCGGGTGCCCGCGTAGGCACCGTGCTCATGGCGACCCTGTTTGGAATGGCCCTGGGCGGATGGATGTCAGGCGCAATTTACGATCTCACCGGCTCTTATCAGGCAGCCTTCGTCAATGGTATCGCGTGGAACCTGGTGAACCTGAGCATCATCGGTTTCCTGCTGTACCGTGCAAAGCGCGGCATGGGAGCCTCCGGCTCCCCGATGCGGGCCTAGCCCGGCGCCGGAAAGTCTGTTTCAATCCTCAAAAGACTGGGCCATGAAATCCACGAAAGCCCGCACGCGGGCGGAATGCTGGCGCCCTTGCAGGTAGGTTGCATAGATATCGGCGTCGGGCGTTTGATAATCGACAAGCACCTGCACCAGCCGTCCGCTGGTCAAGTAGCGGGAGATATCCCATTCTGCCCGCATCAATATTCCATGGCCATCCAGCGCCCAATTGACGGCAGCTTCTCCGTCGTTGGTCCTGAGCGTCCCATGCACCCGCACGGTCTCGGTCTTGCGCAACGTCCCCGCTCCCGTCGTCAGCCGCCAGACTCCATATGCCTCATCGCCCTGCTGTATGCGTATGCAATTGTGCTTGGAAAGATCAGCAGGAATACGCGGCGCACCATGCTGCGCCAAGTAAGCGGGTGAAGCGCACAACAGGCGGCGGTTTGCCGTCAGGCGCCGGGCAATGATCCGCGCCTCGGGCGGCTCTCCAAAGCGCACACCCACATCGAAGGCGTCATCACTGAACGCCGGAGGATCGACCGACAGCTGCAATTGCACTTCGACTTCGGGATACCCGTGCATGAAGCGCGAAATGAGCGGCGCCACGTAGCTGCGGCCGAAGCCTGGCGTCGCGTTGACGCGCAACAGTCCCCGGGGCGCAATCCGTGACCCGGCCAGCGATTGCTCCATGTCGTCTATCTCGGCCAGTATGCGCCGCGCATGGAGCAGGTATAGCTCGCCCTCGGGTGTCAGATGCATGCGGCGGGTGGTTCGTGTCACAAGGGTGACGCCCAGCCGCGCTTCCATCTGTGCCAGACGCTTACTGACCGCGGGCGTGGAGATTCCGAGTTTGCGCGCCGCCGCACTCAGTGCACCGCATGAAGCCAGCATCGAGAAGAAAGCCAGCTCGGACGGATGGAGATTTGAACTCATGATTTTTTTCCAACCATTGTTAACTCCAGGTTAATGGTGGTTTCACCAGGCGCCGCATATTTTGCCGTGGATTGCTCCTATAGTGTTCAACATAGCAAGGCATTCGAAGGAGAACACCCGCATGAAAACATATCGTATCGCCACGATTCCGGGCGATGGCATAGGAAAGGAAGTCATCCCGGCCGGCCAACAGCTGCTTGAAACGCTGGCCAATACTGGCACATCCTTTTCTTTCGAATTCGAAAATTTCGATTGGGGCGGTGACTACTACCGCCAACATGGCGTGATGATGCCGGACGAC
>JAKFDW010000032.1:0-12459 GCA_036675955.1 Orrella sp.
TTGAGTATGTTACATGTACATGCCACCATTGACGTGCAGCGTCGTGCCAGTAATGTAGGCAGCCTGCGGCCCGGCAAGGAAAGCGACGGCATTGGCGACGTCGGCGGCAGCGCCCAGCCGTCCGAGTGGAATTTGCGCAAGAATGGCGGCTGACTGGGCCTCATTCAGCGCCCGCGTCATGTCGGTATCGATAAAGCCGGGCGCAACGCAATTGACAGTGATATTGCGGCTGCCCAGCTCACGGGCCAGCGCTCGCGCCATGCCGGCCACTCCGGCCTTGGCAGCCGCATAATTGGCCTGGCCGGGATTGCCGCTGGAGCCGATCACCGAAGTGATGTTGATGATGCGGCCCGAACGCGCCTTCATCATGTTTCGAGTTACCGCGCGCGAAAGCCGGAAGACCGCAGACAGATTCGTGGCGATCACTGCCTCCCATTCGTCGTCTTTCATGCGCATCGCGAGATTGTCGCGCGTAATGCCGGCATTGTTCACCAGTATATGGGGACCGCCGCCCTGCTTGCCCAGCTCTGCAACGAGGGCATCGCATGCCGCGGCATCGTCCACGTTCAGCACCGCGCCGCGACCGCCGGATTCCGACAGCATGTCCGAAATCGCCTGCGCACCGGGTTCCGAAGTTGCCGTACCCACCACTATCGCACCACGGGACGCCAGTTCAAGCGCGATGGCCTGGCCTATACCGCGTGATGCACCGGTGACCAGCGCCAGCTTGCCGTCGAGTTCTTTGTTTTGCATTGACGTCTATCCTTGTAAAGTTTCCAGCGCCAGCTGTAAAGATGCGGGATCGGTAACGGCCAGCCCCACAAGGTCGCGGTCAATCCGTTTGGTCAGGCCGTTCAGGACCTTGCCGGGGCCGCATTCAACGACATGCGTGATGCCCTGGGACTTCATGGACTGTATGGTTTCGACCCAGCGCACGGCATGCCATGCCTGCCGCACCAACGCATCTTTTATCGAAGCCGGATCAGCGGCAATGGCGACGTCCACGTTGTTGATCAGTGAAATTCGGGGATTTGCCACCGGAATGTCGGCCAACGCCTGTTCCAGCACTTCCGATGCCGGCTTCAACAAACTGGAGTGGAACGGTGCGGATACGGCCAGCATCAGGGCGCGCTTGGCACCCGCCGCCTTGGCCAGTTCGCAGGCCCGCTCGACGGCGCCCTTGTGCCCGGCAATGACGACCTGGGCGGGAGCATTGAAATTCACCGCTTCGACGACCTCGCCTTCCGAGGCTTGTGCGCACAGAGACCCGACCAGGTCATCGTCCAGGCCAAGGATGGCGGCCATGCCGCCGGTTCCTACGGGTACGGCGGCCTGCATGGCATCGGCGCGAATGCGGACGATACGCACAGCGTCTTCCAGGGCGAACGCCTCTGCCGCTGTCAGGGCGGAGTACTCGCCCAGGCTGTGGCCTGCCACCAGATGCGGCACAGCTCCACCGGCGGCTAGCCAGGCACGATAGACAGCCACGGCGGCAGTCAGCATCGCCGGCTGAGTATTGGTCGTGAGATTCAGTTCTTCGGCTGGGCCGGAAGCGATCAGGGCCGCAAGATCCTGGCCCAGTGCGTCCGATGCCTGTGCGACCGTATCGCTGACAGCCGTGTTTCCCGCCCATGCGTCGAGCATGCCGACAGACTGTGATCCCTGTCCGGGAAAGACAAAAGCTATTTTCATAGAGATAGATAAAGAGTGAGTCGTAAGAGGAGCGCCGGCAGCCTTCTATATTTTTACCAGCACAGAGCCCCAGGTAAAACCGCCGCCGACGCCTTGCATCATGACGGTGTCTCCGGCCTTAATGCGGCCATCGCGACGAGCCACGTCGAAAGCGAGCGGCACGCTGGCGGCCGATGTATTCGCATGACGATCGACGGTAACCACCACTTTCTCGTCGGGTATCTGCAACTTTCGACCCAGAAAATTGATGATGCGCACATTTGCCTGGTGCGGCACCAGCCAATCCACATCCGTCAATGCGACACCAGCCTGCTCGCAGACTTCGTGCGCAGACTTGGCCAGGGAATTGACGGCAAGCTTGAACACCGCCTGCCCATCCATGCGCAGGAATGGATCCCCGGTTACCTTGCCATGCGACACATTGCCGGCGGCGCAAAGTATATTCGTCTGGCTGCCGTCCGCGTTGAGTTGCGCGCCGATGATTCCAGGTTCTTCGGATGCCTGGATGACTACCGCGCCGGCGCCGTCGCCGAACAATACACAGGTCGCGCGATCGTTCCAGTCGAGAATGCCCGAAAAAACCTCTGCACCTATGACCAGCGCCGTCTTTGCGCGGCCGGCCTGTACGAAGGCATCGGCCGTAGTCAAAGCGTAGACAAAGCCGCTGCATACGGCCTGGACATCGAACGCCGCGCCGCCCTTGGCGCCAAGATTGGCTTGCACCAGGCACGCCGTGCTGGGAAATACGAAATCGGGAGTGGAGGTCGCGACAATGATCAGGTCGACCTCGGCCGCGGTTATGCCGGCATCTTCGAGTGCAGCCTGAGCCGCCCTGGTGGCCAGATGGCTGCTCGTCACGCCCTGATCAGCGATATGGCGCTGGCGTATGCCGGTGCGCTCGACGATCCAGGTGTCGGACGTTTCGATCTGCCGAGTCGCCAGTTCGGCGGCCAGTTCGTCGTTGGATACGACGCGGGGCGGCAAATAGCCGCCGGACCCTATTATTTTGGCATAAGGCATAGTAGCTTCCAGAAACCTGAGCTATGGCGCAGGATCAGAGAGTTCGTTGGGAATCTTCGCAGATTGCGCCGCTGCGGCTTGCAAACTCTGACGAAGGCTGTCAATGGCGTCTGTTGTACCGGCAAGCAGGCCATTGTGCACTGCTTCATGGGCTCGCTGGAGCGCACAGACAAATGCGTAAGCGTCGGCGGAACCATGGCTTTTTATGACAATGCCGCGCAAACCCAATAACGCTGCCCCATTGTACCGACGGTTATCGACGCGATCACGAAAACGATTGAGCACGGGCTTGGCAACCACGCCTGCGGCCATGGACAGCGAGTTGCGGGTGAATTCGGCGCGCATCATGTTGCCGACCATTTTGGCCAGGCCTTCCATGGATTTGAGCACTACGTTGCCCACAAAACCGTCGCACACGACAACGTCGACGGTACCTTTGCAGATATCGTCGCCTTCAACGTTTCCGTAGAAATTGAGTCCGCTGGCACGCAATAGTTCCGCTGCGCGCTTGACGATTTCGTTACCCTTGATGACTTCTTCGCCGATATTGAGCAAGCCTACGGTAGGCCGTTCGTGATGATCGACAGCCGATGCCAGCGCTGAGCCCATGATGGCAAACTGCAACAAATGCTCGGCCGAACAGTCTACGTTCGCGCCGAGATCGAGCATCGTTGTCGCCCCGCCCTTTTGATTGGGAATGGACGTGGCGATAGCCGGTCTGTCGATGCCGTCGAGCGTCTTCAGTACGTAGCGGCTGATTGCCATCCAGGCGCCAGTGTTGCCAGCCGAAATGCAGGCGTCTGCACGGCCGTCCTTGACTGCCTGGACCGCCACGCGCATGGACGAATCTTTCTTGCGCCGCAAGGCCACCTCGATGGAATCGTCCATGAGGACGACCTCGGATGCAGGCAGGATTTCGTACCATGACCCGTCGTGCCCGCCATGCTCGCGCAAGGCAGCCTGGATGGCCGCCGGATCACCCGCGAGCAGCAGTCGCGTATCGGGGTGTTGTTTCGCAAATTGACAGGCCGCAGGAACAGTGACTGGCAAGCCAGCATCACCGCCCATGCAGTCGATGGCGATTCGAATCTCGGATTTCGACATCAAGTAAGCAATCTAGCTAAAGATCGCAAACAAATGATTTATTCGTCGTTCTTGGATTTGAGTACTTTACGGCCGCGGTAGATACCGTTGGGGCTGATGTGGTGGCGCAGATGCAGTTCGCCGGTAGTGGGTTCGACCGCTGTCGAAGGTGCCACGATGAAATCGTGCGAACGATGCATACCGCGTTTAGACGGGCTTTTTTTGTTTTGCTGAACGGCCATGATGACTCCTGTAAACGGGTCGCTATTGTACGCGATGATCCCCGTAAGTTAAATTCGGTGAACTCAATTTTTCTTTAGTTGATCCAGCACCGCGAACGGCGAGGGTCGAACCGTGTCGGTGTCGGGCTCTTTTTCAAGAGGCTCCGGCAACGACGGACAAACATCGTGCTTGGGCACATACGGCAGACTGAGGATGATTTCATCCTCGACCAGCGCCAGGACATCCAGACGCTGCGACCCCAGAATGCGCTCGATGGCGTCATCGGGATCCGCTTCGGCGTCGTCGTCGGCGTCGAGGGCGGCTTCAGAATTCACCACCTGCAAGCGGTTTTGGCTGTCCACAGCCCATTCGAGCGGCTTCAGGCAGCGTTGACACTCGAGCAAAGGAGCTGCCGTTACGTGCACATGCAAAAAACGCTGACCGAAGGAATCCATTTCGCCCCTCACAGTCCAGGACACCGTGGTGTCGGCCTGGTCAGGCAGGTCTTCAATCAGGCGCTCGAATTGATCGATTGGTGCCTGGCCGCTTATTTCGTGGCCCGCACGGGTAAGCTCGTACGTGTCAACATACTGTATATCCACGTGAAGTTCCCATCCCGAGATTTCAATGATTAATTCGGCCAGCCATCAGCCGACGTGGTTATTTGCCGGTTTGATATGCAACAAATCAGATACCCAGCAAAAAACCGCCACATCCCTGCTGTTTTTTTCCCTGCTGTTTTACCCACTTCCCCAAAGCACGCACTTTCGCGCACCAGGAAAACATTAGATAATAGCGCGTTTGGCCACTTTCAGTCAAACCTGGAAAGCACACAACACCATGCAGCTCATACTCGCATCAAGTTCCCGGTACCGCCAAGAAATGCTGAAACGGCTGGGAATTCCTTTCATTGCCGTGTCGCCAGACGTCGATGAAACGCCTCTTCCGGAAGAAACACCGGCCGCACTGGCATTGCGGTTATCTCTGGCCAAGGCACAGGCGGTCGCGCCAGCACACCCCGGTGCGCTGGTAATTGGATCCGACCAGGTCGCCACCATGGATGGCTCCCCCATAGGCAAGCCAGGCAATTTCGAGCGGGCGCTAAGCCAACTTGGGCAACTCAGCGGCCAGACGGTAGAATTCCATAGCGCCCTGTGCGTGAGCAACGGGCAACGCCACGAGATCGACGATGTTGTGACACTATGCCGGTTTCGTCGCCTCGACACAGACGAGATCGCATCGTACCTGCATCGCGAGCAGCCCTTCGATACCGCAGGCAGCGCCAAGGCCGAAAGCCTTGGTATCGCGCTGATGGAAAGCATGCAGTCCGACGACCCTACTGCCATTATCGGCTTGCCGCTGATCGCCTTGAGCCGGATGTTACGCTCGTTTGGCATGAATCCGCTGACGTACCCTGATTAGCATACTCGTCCCCGGACAGCCCTTGAACTGGAGAAGCAGTGAAACCAGCTGGAACCCTACACTTGATCCCTGTCGGCATGGGTGCCGCAGCCCCTGCAATCTGGCTGCCTCAAGCCGTGCAGGAAGTTGCGTCGCGCCTGACCACGTATATTGCGGAAAACGCCAAGACGGCGCGTGCCTTTCTCAAGCTGGTCGGTACGCATGGGCCATTGCAAGACATTGTCATCCATACCCTGGACAATAAGGTCGATGCGCAACAGATGCGGCTCTGGCTGCAACCCTTGCTGGAAGGCGGGGAGATAGGCCTGGTTTCAGAGGCGGGCTGCCCGGCGGTCGCCGATCCCGGCGCCAAGGTGGTCGCGGTCGCCCACACAATGGGCATACGGGTCGTGCCATGGGTGGGGCCCTCTTCCATCTTACTGAGCCTGATGGCCAGCGGCCTCGACGGACAACGCTTTGCGTTTCATGGCTACGCGCCCGTGGAAGCTGCCGCAAGAGCCAAACAATTGAAAACATGGGAAGTCGAATCGCAAAAGCATCAACAGACGCAAATCCTGATAGAGACGCCCTATCGGAATGAGGCCATGTTCGAAACACTGAAGCAAGCACTCAAAGGCAATACCCGCTTGTGCATTGCACGGTCGCTGACTACCGGCGATGAGCTCGTGCAGACCCGCAGTATTTCCGAGTGGAAGAACCTGCCGGCTCCGGATCTGGCCAGGAAGCCCACGATATTCCTGTTCCTGGCCGGAAGATGACCATGCGCTTCAAGCATCTTATTGGCACTTTGGCGCTGCTCCTGCTGACCGCTTGCGGCACCTACCAGCCCGGCGAGCTGAAGATAGACCGCAGCATTCAGGCTAAAAGCCATAACAGCCGGGTAGAGTTCATCGTGCTGCATTACACCGCCACGGGCAATGAAGCGTCACTGAAAATCCTGTCGCAGCAGAATGTCAGCAGCCATTACCTCATCACCAACGACCCCGAGCCTCTTGTCTACCAGTTGGTAGACGAGAGCCGCCGCGCCTGGCATGCCGGAAACGGTGAATGGTTTGGCCGCACCGACATGAATTCAGGCTCCATAGGCATCGAAATCGTCAATCACGGCCGGGAAGACGGCACCTGGGAGCCCTATATCGCAGCGCAGACGGCTGTCGTCAGCGCACTGGTCAAAGACATCGCCCGACGCCACCAGATCAAACCCTTCAATATCGTAGGGCATAGCGATATTGCTCCCCAGCGCAAGATCGATCCGGGCCCGCTTTTTCCATGGAAGCAGCTGGCGCAGCAGGGCATAGGGCGCTGGTATGACGAAAGCAAGGCCGAAGCTTATGAGCAGGATTTTTTGCGCTCGGGCTTGCCCGACATGAAATGGGTGCAGGCTGAATTGCAGCGCGCCGGCTACGCGATCCCGCACAATGGCGACCTGGACAAGGCCAGCAAGAACGTTATTGCGGCGTTCCAGATGCACTACCGGCCCAGCCTTCATGATGGCATTCCGGACGCCGAAACGCTTGCGATACTCAAGGCCTTGCCCTGAGGCCCGCACATCAGCGGCTATTGGCGCCCTGTTGCGCTGCGTTGCCTGATGAAATGGCCAAACCGGGCCAATAGCAGCACGGCAAGCACAGCGCCATAAGCGTAGGGCTCGAAAAAGTCGTTTTTGCCGGCCCTGACCAGCCAGAAATGCCATACCGACAAGGCGGCGATGAAATATACGCTACGATGCAATGTCTGCCAGCCGTGCCCCAGGCGCCGCATCCAACCCTGGGTAGAAGTGATCGCCAGGGCCACCATGGGCAGGAAGGCAATCATGCCCAGGGTGATGAAGCTGCGTTGCACCACATCGTCCCACATCGAAAGCAAAGACCAGCCGCGCTCCCAAAACGCCCAACCCAACAGATGCAGGACTGTATAAAAGAAAGCAAACAGGCCGAGCATGCGCCTCAGGCGGACCAGCGCAGGCTGCTGGATCAGGCGGCGCAGGGGCGTAACGGCCAATGTAAGGCATAGCGCGACCAAGGCCCAGATGCCCGATGAACGAATCAAAAATTCAGGCGGATTCGCGCCTAGCCCGCCATTGAACCCTAGCCATATCCAGCGCAACGCAGGGTAAAGCGCAATAAGAAAAACCAGCGGCTTGATCCGCCCGATTTGAACGGCAGACCATCTGGCCGGTGCGGAACCCGAAGAAGACATGCTTGCAGCGCTCAATAGTTCTTTGCCAGATCCATACCGGCATAGAGCGACGCGACCTGATCGGCATAGCCGTTGTACATCAGCGTGTCGACCCGCGGCGCGAAGAAGCCGTCGCCTATGCGGCGTTCGGTCGCCTGGCTCCAGCGCGGATGCGGCACGGTCGGGTTCACATTGGCATAGAAGCCGTATTCGTTTGGCGCGATCTTTACCCAACTGGTAACCGGCATGGTTTCGCGCAGCCGGATCTTCACGATGGACTTGCCCGATTTGAATCCGTACTTCCATGGGACAGCCACGCGCATGGGGGCGCCGTTCTGATTGGGCAATACCTTGCCGTACAGGCCGAACACCAGCATGGTGAGCGGATGCATGGCTTCATCGATGCGCAAGCCCTCGGCATAAGGCCAGTCGATGATACGGTCGTCCAGGCCCGGCATGGCCTCAGGCTGAACCGCCGTGATGAATTCGACATACTTGGCCTTGCTGGTCGGCTCGACCTGCTTCAACAAGGCCGCCAAAGAATAGCCGCTCCAGGGTATGACCATGGACCATGCTTCCACGCATCGCAACCGGTATATGCGCTCCTCCATGCCCGCCAGCTTGAGCAGGTCGTCAATATCGAACGTGCGCGGCTTCGCGACCTCGCCCTCGACCGCAACAGTCCAGGGCCGTGTCTGCATACTGCCCGCATGCTCCAGAGGGTCGGTTTTGCCGGTACCGAACTCATAGAAATTATTGTAGGAAGTGACATCTTTTTCGGATGTCTGCTTGCTGCTTAACCAGTATTCAGGGTTGGGACTGGAGGGCAAGCCGGCACCCGCCCGCTCGGCGGCTCTTGCGCTGAACAGGCTGCCCGCGCCCAGGGCCATGGCACCCGCGCCTGCCTGCCGCAGCCATTTGCGGCGGGAAAGCCAGACCGACTCTGGGGTAATTTCCGATGGAGCGACAGGGGGAATCTTGAACATGGACATGGCCGACCCTTTGCAGGAGTTGTCAATATAAGCCGCTCCGGTTGGGGCCGCCTTGTTACATACCTAGACGTAAGACGGCTGGCATGCTCAGGAAGTTCCCAACGGCGTGCCCGCCTCGGAAGCGACTGAACCCGGGCCAGCCGCGAATGAACCTATCCGGTCGAGCAACCAGGCCTGCATTTCGGCCACGCTCGAGACCATAGCCGTCGGCTTGGCATCGATAAGCGTTTGCCGGTCATGGGCACCATAGGTCACAGCCATGCTGTCCACGCCAGCATTCGTGGCCATCAGGACGTCATGCGAGGTATCGCCCACCATGAGCACTTGCTCGGGACGCAGGTCGAGCTCACTCATTATTTCAAGCAACATGGCCGGATTGGGCTTACCGAAGGACTCGTCAGCGCAACGCGTAGCGTGAAAACGGCTTTGCAACTGCATATTACGCAACACCCTGTCCAGACCGACGCGGCTTTTCCCGGTGGCGACGCCCAGCAAAATCTGCCGGCTATCGAGCGCTTCCAGCAGGTCCACGATGCCGTCGAACAGCTTGATCTCAGGATCGCGGCGCAGGAAATGAAACCGATAGCGATCGAGAAATAGAGGCAGCTTGTCGGCGGTCAGCGTGGGTACGCAACGATACAAGGCACTTTCCAGCGAAAGACCGATAACCCAGCTGGCCTCGCTGGCGGTTGGCACGGGAAGCTCGATATCGGCGCAGGCACACTGGATAGCGGACACGATGGAATGGGTGGAATCCATGACGGTGCCATCCCAGTCGAAAATCACGGCTTCATAGCGTTTCACGAATTGTGCTCCAGGTGGTGAAGTATTTGCGTACATGCCGGCGGCAGCTCGGCCTCGAATACCATGGGTTCGCCGGTCAGAGGGTGCGGCATCTCCAGGCGGCAGGCATGCAGGAACATGCGGCCAAAGCCCAGGCGGGCGAACTTGGTCCGCACATCGTCGGGCCCGTATTTGTCATCGCCCACGATAGGATAGCCGCTCGCGGCAAGATGCACCCTTATCTGGTGGGTGCGGCCGGTACGCAGCTCTGCGCCCAGCAAACTGTAAGCGCCGTAGCGTTGCTTCAAGGTAATGATGGTGTGCGCTGCCTTGCCCAGGGCATCGACCTTGACGCGGCGTTCGCCCGTAGCAGTCAGCCATTTGAGCAAGGGTTGGCGCAAATGCTGCTTGTCGTTTACCCAGTCTCCTACGACCAGCGCCTGATAATGCTTGCGGCCAGCGCCCTCGCGCATCATGTCGTGCAGCGCCAGCAATGCCTTGCGCCGTTTGGCGATCAGCAGGAGACCTGACGTTTCGCGATCCAGCCGATGCGCCAGTTCGAGAAACGCCGCATCGGGCCGCGCCGCCCGCAGCTGTTCGATGACACCAAATGACACCCCGCTGCCGCCGTGCACAGCCACACCGGCGGGCTTGTCGATGACAATGAGGGCGTCGTCCTCGAACACTACTGGAAAGACAGCGGGAGGCACGACGCGGGCCTGATCCGGCGCGGGGAGACGCATGGGAGGAACACGTACGGTATCGCCCTCGCCAAGCCGGTAATCTGCCGTGATCCGCCCTTTGTTGACCCGCACTTCTCCGCCGCGTATAGCCTTGTACACATGGCTCTTGGGAACTCCCTTGCATAAGCGTATCAGGAAGTTGTCGATGCGCTGCCCGGCCTGTTCGGCCCCGATTTCAATAAAACGCACGCTGGGTACGAGGTTTTCGGCAATAACAGTTTTGCGCATAGGGAAAAGCGGCATATAATCGCGTCAGCCTATAGAAGCTGAAAAAAACCGCCAAACGTAGAGATGCAAGGGTGCGTCTCCGTCTGACGAACAAGGGCCATATTGTACTGCCTGCCTTTCAGCTTCTGGGTCATTTGGTCGCCGGGGCAAGCCCGATCCTGAAAACAGTGGTGTGGCATAGTGCCCGCTGTTTGTCCGGATCTACTGCCAACCGCGTGCGGCACTGAATCTTTGCGAAGTTTGTCATCGTTTAAATGCACCAGCCGCGAATTCACACACGCGTCTGCCGTTCCCCAGCAATTTTTTGTCAACCACTATAGTGAATCTGACCTCCCTGCTGACTGAACTGCGCACCTACAGGTCCGCTGTGCCTTCCTGACATAAGGTGGGCATTGCCGACGCAGTCAGCAAAGCCCCCACTGCAGATTTAGCGTCTCACACCGAGTGACCCGCGGTCGTGCGCCGATTACCGGCGCGCCATGACTACGGAGAAATACACTCATGAAACGAATGTTGTTCAATGCAACGCATCAAGAAGAACTACGTGTTGCGATTGTCGATGGCCAGAAACTCATCGACCTCGATATCGAGACAGCCGGTCGCGAACAGCGCAAAGGCAATATCTACAAAGGCGTCATTACCCGCATCGAACCCGGCCTCGAAGCCTGCTTCGTAAGCTACGGCGAAGACCGTCACGGCTTCCTCCCATTCAAAGAAGTTGCCCGCACCTACTTCAAGGAAGGCGTCGATGTACGCAGCGCGCGTATCCAGGACGCACTTGTCGAAGGTCAGGAACTGATCATCCAGGTCGAAAAAGAAGAACGCGGCAACAAGGGCGCGGCACTGACGACCTTTATTTCGCTGGCTGGCCGCTACCTGGTCCTGATGCCCAACAATCCGCGCGGAGGCGGCGTGTCCCGCCGTGTAGAAGGCGAAGACCGCCAGGAACTGCGCGAAACCATGGACCAGCTGGATATCCCGGCGGGCATGAGCATAATCGCCCGCACCGCCGGCATAGGCCGCAACGTCGAAGAGCTCCAGTGGGACCTTTCCTACCTGATGCAGCTCTGGAACGCCATTGACGCCGCCGCCCGCGAAAACAAGGCTCCAATCCTCATCTACCTGGAGTCCAGCCTTGTCATTCGCGCCATTCGTGATTACTACTCGCCCGAAATCGGCGAAATCCTGATCGATACTGAAGACATCTACGAGCAGGCCACCGCCTTCATGAGCGTGGTCATGCCCGACAACGTCCAGCGCGTCAAAATGTATCGCGACGATGTCCCCCTGTTTTCCCGTTTCCAGATCGAACACCAGATCGAAACCGCGTATTCACGCACGGTGCAACTGCCCTCCGGCGGATCCGTGGTCATCGACCACACCGAGGCACTGGTCGCCGTCGATGTGAACTCCGCGCGGTCCACACGCGGCGCCGACATTGAAGAAACCGCCATGCGCACGAACCTGGAAGCGGCTGAAGAAGTCGCGCGCCAGTTGCGCCTGCGCGACCTCGGCGGCCTGATCGTCATCGATTTCATCGACATGGAGGAAAGCAAGAACCAGCGCGCCGTCGAACAGCGCCTGCGCGATGCCCTGCATTTCGATCGCGCCCGCGTGCAAATGGGCAAGATTTCCCGTTTCGGCCTTATGGAATTGTCGCGCCAGCGCCTGCGCCCGGCATTGAATGAAGGCTCGCACATCACCTGCCCTCGCTGCAACGGTACCGGCGTGGTCCGCGATGCCGAATCAAGCGCGCTGCACGTACTGCGCCTGCTGCAGGAAGAAGCCATGAAAGAAGGCACTGCGGCGCTGCATGCGCAAGTGCCGGTAGATGTCGCCACTTTCCTGCTCAACGAGAAACGCGGCGATATCACCAAGATCGAATCGCGCCTCAAAGTAAACTTGGTCCTTATCCCGAACAAGAACCTCGAAACGCCACACCACCATATCGAGCGCCTGCGCCACGACGACCCGCGCATCGAAGAAATCAAGACCAGCTTCGAGCTGGTAACACAGCCGGAAGAACAACTCACCTGGACGCCCAACAAGGCGCTGGAAACCCAGACGCGGCCTGAAGCCCTGGTAAAAAGCCTTCC
>JAKFDW010000033.1:0-2104 GCA_036675955.1 Orrella sp.
GGAAGATCTGATCAAGCCCCGTTGAGCGGCCAGGCGCTCGGATTTTCAGTGAAGGGGCGAGTTTTCAAGCTGAATTGACGCGCTAAGCGCCGCTTTCGCGGCCTCCCGGTGCACTCTTGGCTCACTACGGACGTGGCAATGCCAGCAATTGCCTGCGCACCATGTACAGGTTGGCCAAGGCCGCAGCCACGAACAGCCGGTTGCCATTCTTGGCCAAACCCCGGTAGCGCACCTTGGTGAAGTTGAAGATACGCTTGATCGTGCCGATGGCATGCTCGACCCGGGCGCGCACCTTTGACCTGCTGCGATTGATGGTGCGCTGCATCTGGCTCAGGTACTTGTACCCCTTGCCCCGGCGTTGCGTCAGATCCTGCGCCCAGGGGGCGGCCCGCTCGATGACTTCGCTTTGACCGGCGTAGGCGCTGTCACCCCACACGGCGTTTTCCTTGCCGTGCAAGAGGCTGGGCAGCACCTTGCTGTCGTGCACATTGCCGCTGGTGGCTACGACCCGGTGAATCAGCTTGCTCTTGGCATCCACTGCCACATGGGCTTTCATGCCGAAGTACCACTGGTTGCCCTTCTTGCTCTGGTGCATCTCGGGGTCGCGGCTTTGACCCGCGTTCTTGGTGGAGCTCGGTGCGGCGATCAAGGTGGCATCCACGATGGTGCCCGTGGACAGTCGAAAGCCCTGCGCTTGCAGGTGAGCGCCGACCTGCTCGAACAGCCTGGCGCCCAGTTCATGGCGTTCGAGCAAATGGCGGAACTTCAAAATCGTGGTTTCGTCTGGCACCGGCTCGCGTCCCAGATCGATGCCCGCGAACTGACGCATGGACGCCGATTCGTACAGCGCCTCTTCCACGGCCGGGTCCGACAGGTTGAACCAGTGCTGCAGGAAGTGGATGCGCAGCATGCGCTCAAGACCTACCGGCGGGCGGCCGTTGCCCGCCCTGGGGTAGTGCGGCTCGATCAGGGCGCATAACTGGCCCCATGGCACGACACGCTCCATCTCGGCCAGGAAGGCCGCGCGCCGGGTCGTCTTGCCGTATTTCTCGAAACCGCCACCTGCCAGTGTCATCTGCTTGGTCATCTCGGTGTCCCATCAATTGCCTTGTGCAGCAACGTTCAAGAGTCTATGACGGTGGACTTGATCAGAGTTTCCCTAACCCCATGTTCGAGCGGATTTGCCATAGCTACGTCGCGTCAGGTCGCTCAACAAAACGTTGGGCGCCATAGGCCATGGAAAAAACTAAACCGACCACCGCACTGATCATAGGCGCCGGGCTATCCGCAGCGTCAGAGTTTGGACTTCCCACGATGGGTGGGTTCTTTGGCCCTGAGCTTGCGACACGGCCTGAATTAGATAGTTTCCTCAAGTGGTTCTATCCAAATCAGCTTCCCCAAGAGTACAACCTCGAAGAGGTGATGTCGTTCCTACATTTGTCGAGCGCACGTCTGCCGCTTTGGCGCAATAGACTTCAGTCGCCTTCGTCAGATACCAATTTGGCGCTTTACGAGAGCCTGCTTACGTATACGAAGACTCGCCTTGCGATACCGAAAGATGCTGTATGTCTTTTGCACCGGCGCCTCTTTGAGTCTCTTACTCAGCAGGACAGCATCGTCTCCTTCAACTACGACTTGGTGGCAGACAACGCGCTTCTCGCGATCGAGCCGCGAGAGCATGATCGTCCAGGCCAAGACACCCGGATGGGGAAGATTTCGGGGCTTTTAGGGAGGTTAAATCTCTGGGGCGACCCGCCGCCTTCCCTTATGCCTAGAGAGCAGACGTGGGGTTTCTATCTGAAACTCCACGGCTCACTCGATTGGCTGCATTGTGAAACACCAGCGTGCGCAAACAACATAAACATCTTCGCGCGCGGCGTTTCGGAACTAGCCGACGGCCAAGATGAAGGAATGCCCTGCCGTTACTGTGGCGCCGCCCTCAAGACATTCATCGTCCCTCCCGTTGCAACAAAGCGCCTCGAAGACAGGGGGAGAATGGCATTTCTCTGGAATATTGCACTTCGGCAGCTGAGCAGTGCGAGCCGCGTCGCAGTTATTGGCATCTCGTTCGCGCCGAGCGATTTCGAGTTACGGTGGCTAGTAC
>JAKFDW010000034.1:0-31279 GCA_036675955.1 Orrella sp.
TGAACTACAGAAATAAATCGTGGTGCAAAGCGCACATTCGAAATTTAGTGTACTATTTCGCCTTCTTGATGATGGCCTGGTAGCTCAGTCGGTAGAGCAGAGGATTGAAAATCCTTGTGTCGGTGGTTCGATTCCGCCCCAGGCCACCAAAAATTCATTTAGCCCATCCTTGCGATGGGCTTTTTGTTATTGCCGAATGGCTTTTTGTTATTGCCGAATCCAGTGCGTTTTCCTTGAGATTTACGTCATAAGGAACTGGCCCACAGCCACTGCCTGCTCAGGAGACATTTCCGAGTCGTTAACTAGCTTGGTCAATGCGGCGGAGGCGTCCATCAATGCCGCTGACAGCGCGGCCACTTCGCTTTGCAGGCCTTGGATACGGGCCTTTCGTTGGTCTTCTGACAGGCTCTTATCGGACATCGCTGCATTTAATTCTTGCAGTTTTTTTTCAAGCTCAGCCCGGATCTCGCGTATTCGTTTCAACGCATCTTTAATGATGTCAGGTAGGTCGCTATTGTCGATGTCAGCGTTTTTGCCTTGTGTCGATCTAGAAAGAATACGTCCTGTGCCAGACAAGTCCACATGCTTATCCGCCGGTGTTTCCCTTTCAAGCGCCGCATCCGGCTTGGCAGCCTTTTCTGTGGCAGTTACTTCCCGGGAGACTTCCACAGTAATGATGCTCCTCGGTAAGGAAACAGGGTCTAGATTTGTCATTTTTTCCTCAAATCAACACATGTGTTGTAGCGGCAAATACCGCATTTTGATCTTATAAAGGGCGACTTATTAACGGAAACAAATAAAGTTTCTTTAAGTGCTTATCTGGGCGGCCGAAGGTATTGGCTCGCCATGATACCTGTGGCGATGGCGCGGAAAACCCCGTCGGGCCAACGATGCCATGCACAGGTCATTCAACGTCTTCTATGCTTTTGGAGCATCGGATCACGGGCCGCCAGCATCAACGCCATGAACACGACGCCGGCGCCGGCACTGAGGCAACCGAACCACGCCACGAGACCGACAGACCATAAGGGCTGGCGCAGCGCGGCGGCTAACGATCCACAAAGCAAGACCCAGCCTGCGGTGCGCAGCGTCTTCGTAACACCCGAACTCAGCCGGCCTGCAAACAAATCTTCCTGATGCCGCTCCATGGCGAGCGCCAGGCACGCAAAAGCCAAGACAGACAAGAGCAGCACGCTCAGGTAAGCCATCAGATACGCTCCACGACAGGTTCAGCGACGGCTGGTTGTGCATGACTCAAGGGAACATGTGAACCAGCAGCCTGAGGCGCAGGCTTGGACTTGCGCACCGCCTGCCGCCCTTTTGGCTGATGGCGCTGCGTACGTATGGCCAGCAGCGCATGCAAGCCGCCAAATGCGAGCAGTGTCAGGTCGAAGCCGGCGAACAGCCAGTCGCCAGCGGCCAGGCTCTGCAAAAGGCCGCGGTCGGTGGTAATGCCATTCAGCAGCGGCAGCAAGATCAACAGCGCGGCGGCCAGCCACAGCAGCTCGATCCAAGCCCGCTTCGCCGGACGCAACAGCGCGTACAGCAACGTAGCCCCCCAGACAATGAAGAGCAGATCCACCTCCCACACCTTGCGATCCACCATTTCTGCGGGCAGAAGCCGGTTCCCCCAAAAGAACGCGGCCATGGCCACGGACAGCCCTGCGATGGCGGCGATATTAAGCCTTTCAACCAGACGGAAACCGAAGTAAGGCCGCGCCGGGTCGGGCAATCTGGCGCGCCGCTTTACCGTCCACATCACCAAGCCAGTGCCTACCATGGCCGTACCCGCCAGACTGACCAGAAAATACAACCAACGCAATGGGTAATCGGAAAAACGGCCCAGGTGCAACGCGTACATCACGCCGCGTGTTTCAGCCGCGGCGCCGACACGGTCTTTGATCTGCAACAGCTGCCCACCGACGCCGTCGAACATCATGTACTGGGGGCTGGCCGAAACGCGCGCATCGTCGGCGCGCACCACAATAATGCGCGCCGCTGCATCGCCTGGATTATTGACGTTGACGCTGCCGACGCCATCGCGCCCCCAACGCGCCTGCGCCTGCTGAATCATCCCGGCAACGGGCGCCAGCTCAGCTTTCTGCCCACTGGGCGGGCCGGGGCGCACGAAAGCGCTAAGTTCGGTCTGCATGGCCTGGCGCTGCGCCGCCTCCTTGAAAGCGGCATCGCTGCCCCAGGGCATGTACATCAACATCAGTGTCACCAATCCGGTATAGGTGATCATCAGGTGGAACGGGAGCCCCAGCACGGAGAGCGCGTTGTGTGCATCAAGCCAGGAGCGCTGGCCCTTGCCACCACGAAAAGTGAAGAAATCGATAAAGATTTTCTTGTGGGTGATGACGCCGCTGATAATGGCGACCAGCATGAACATTCCACAGAGTCCCGCAAGCCATCGGCCCCACAAAACGGGAAGGTAATGCAGCTGGAAATGAAAGCGATAGAAAAACTCGCCGCCTATGGATTCGCGCACGCTGATAGTTTGCGCGGTAGCCGGATCGAATGTGGCGCTTTTGAAGCGCTTGCCGCCCCGCCAGAATGCACTGGCCGTGTTGTTGCGCGCATCGGGCAGACTGATGCCCCATTGCGGACTCATGGGCGCGATCACCTCCATGGCGGCAATCAACCGCGGGGCCAGTTCAGCCGCATCGGCAAGTTGCAACTGGGCCGGTACATCCGGGCGCATCCACTGCGAAATCTCGTCGCGAAAATAGCTGACTGTGCCCGTCAGAAACATGGCATAGAGTATCCAGCCGGCAAGCAGGCCGGTCCAGATATGCAGGTCCGACATGGTCTGGCGTATGCCAGGCGCCTTGGCGGGCTTACGCGCAGCACCGCCGGCTGGACCCTTGGGCGAAGTATTGGCTGGCATTGTTTTTATCGCACCCATACCGACCATGCTGCCAGCCCCAGCGGCAAAGCCGCTGCAAGCAAGCCGGCCCAGGCCCGCCATGCTGACCTTACGGCAAAGACCCACACAACAGCGCCCGCATAGACAGCAAAGCTGGCCAGCATGCCGGTAAGAACAGCTTCGCTGGGCGAGACCGGCAAGGCCACGGCCGCAACGCTGGCCAGTGCGGCCAGCGCGTAGCCGCCGAACAACGCCGCTACGATACGAGACGCCAAGGGGCCGAAGGAGCGGGTCAATTGAACAATGGTGCCCATATCACTCCTGCGCCGCATCGGTGTAATGAAATCGCTGTTCGAAGCAGTGAAAGTGGGCCGCTACAGCATTAACGTCGAACGCCCAGCGTCGGGTTGCGAGAAACGATTTCATGTGCACATGCGTCCAGGCCCTGGCGGATTTCACGCCGGGCATCGTAATGAGAAAGATTCTCATTATAGGATCTGAAATTAACTTAACGCAAGAATCGCCGCGTTCAAGAAACGGTACCGGCATGCAATCGCGAAGAACGTTGAGCCCGGCGCGATAGATTGCTGGGCCTTCCATACCAACGTTGCATAAACACATCACTTTCTGTGAAAATGAGATCGATAATGATAATCATTATTATTAATAAACTACTATTCCACCCTCCTATTAATATCCTCGGAGAAGCACTAGATGGCGACGCTGTTCAACCACCCCAGCCGGCCGACGGCCCTGGCGGTCATCATTTTGACGATGGGGACAGGCGTGCCTGTCTACGCCCAGGAAGCCAGCGAAGCTGCACAGCTTGCTCCGGTAACTGTCGTGGGGTCCAGCGGCGAAGCCATCGGATATGTTGCGGAAGAGACGTCGACTGCCACCAAAACCGATACGCCGCTTATCGAAGTGCCGCAATCGATCTCCATCATCACCGAAGACCAGATGCGCGAGCAAGGAGCGCAAACACTCAATCAAGTGCTGCGTTATACCTCCGGCATCGCACCGGAAACACGCGGCGCTACGGCGTCGCGCCTGGACCAGTTCACTGTCCGCGGATTCTCAGCCACCACGCTACTCGATGGCTTGCGCGTATTCGGCTCACGCGATGCCCTGCCGCAGGTTGACGCCTACCGCCTGCAACAGGTCGACGTACTCAAGGGGCCGTCCTCGGTCATGTTTGGCCAAGGTGGGCCAGGCGGCGTGGTCAACCAGATCAGCAAGCGCCCCACTTCGGATGCGCGCAATGAGGTGGAATTGCAGGTCGGCAATTTCGATTACCGGCGCGCCAACTTCGATTTTTCGGGTCCGGTAGACGAATCGGGCGAGTTTCTGTACCGCCTGACAGGGTCCGGCTATATGTCCGACGGCCAGCTCAATAAGACCGAGGAGCGGCGCTATTTTATTTCCCCATCGTTTACCTGGCAGCCATCCAGCGACACCCGCCTGACTCTGCTGGCCAATTTGCAGCACGACCCCGACATGGGATCCTATGGGTCACTGCCCCGAGTGCGCACCTTGGTCGACGCACCCGACGGCTACAGGCTCGGGCCAGACTTCTACGATGGCGATGCCGGCTTCGAAACCAGCGACCGCCGCAATCATTCCATAGGCTACGATTTCGAGCATCGATTCAACGATGCCCTGACGGTGCGCTCCAATGCGCGCTATCTGCACGCCGAGGGCATCTATCGATCGGTCTATTCCAACGGCTACGTCCCGAACACCAATTACGGGCTGCTTAGGCGCAGCAAGGGCGGCACCGACGTGTCTATGGACACCTATGTAATCGATAACAACCTTCAGGGAAAATTCACTTCCGGTGCGATGCAGCACACTGTCGTCGCGGGCGTGGACTTTGCGCACCTGGATTCCGACACGCTTTCCAGCAGTTACGATGCCACCTTGCCGCTGGATGTATTCAATCCCGATTATTACCAGGATATAGGTCCGCTGAACTGGGTCAGCGACACGAATCAACGCCAGTATCAGACCGGCGTGTATTTGCAGGATCAAATCAAGATCGATCGCCTGTCAGTGCTGCTTGGCGGCCGCTACGACTGGTCCCGTACGGTTTCCAACGGCGTCAACCTGACGACATCAACCCCCAATTCCAGTGCAACACGGGCCGAGGCCTTTACGGGCCGCTTTGGCGTCATCTATAACTTCGATAACGGCGTCGCACCTTACATCAGCTATGCCCAATCGTTCGAACCGCAATCGGGCACCGATGCCAATAACAAGCCCTTTGATCCACTGGAGGGCGAACAATATGAGGTGGGGGTGAAATTCCAGCCGCCAGGCACTAACTCACTGTATTCCGTGGCGGCCTTCGACACCCGTCGCAAGAACATGCTGACGACCATACCGGGTTGCGTGGGTTCGCGCTGCCAGGAACAGACCGGAGAACTGCGCACGCAAGGCCTTGAACTGGAGGCGCGCGGCGAATTTGCCCGCGGCTTGAGCCTGATCGCGAACTACTCTTATATCGCCAACGAATACACCAAAGATAATGCGACGCCCACCCGGCCCAGCCTGGAAGGCACTACGCCTTATGGCATTCCCAAGCACCAGGCATCCGTGTGGGCACGTTATCAATTGCAAAGCGGCCCGCTTTCCGGGCTGGGCATGGCAGCGGGCGCGCGCTATCTTGGCAGCAGCTCTGGCGGCACACACGATGCCTTCAAGGTACCGGCCGCCACACTGGTGGATGCCGCTATCGACTATGACCTTGGGCGCGCCAGCGCATCGTTGAAGGGCATGTCCGTGGCGCTGAACATCAACAATCTGTTCGACAAAGAATATGTTGCTTCATGCTATTCCGAAGAGTGGTGCTGGTATGGCTATCAGCGCAGCATACGGGCCAGCTTGCGGTATCGCTGGTAATCGGTTCGTATCCGCGCGTTACGCTACGGTCAGCACCTTATAACCCGATGCGAGACGCAACGGGCTTGCCGTCAATGCTTGAAGGTGCTCAAAGCTCATGCCTTCAACCATTGCGGTGACCAGCAGGCCATCATCGAGAACATCGATAACCGCCAGATCAGTGTAAATGCGATTGACCACTGCTTTACCCGTCAAAGGATATGTACATTGAGGAACGATCTTCGGCTCACCGTGCTTGGTGACGTGTTCCATGGTCACAAATAGCTGCTTGGCGCCAGCAACCAGGTCCATGGCGCCCCCCACAGCAGGTATTGTATCGGCCGCACCGGTGTCCCAGTTCGCAAGGTCGCCTGCGGCCGATACTTGAAAAGCACCAAGCACGGTCAGGTCGAGATGACCGCCGCGCATCATTGCAAAAGATACGACATGGTCGGTAATGGATGAGCCCGGCAACAGGCTTACAGGTTCTTTGCTGGCATTGATGAGATCCAGATCCAGGGGCGCATCGGGATCGCCAGGACCCATACCCACAATACCGTTTTCGGTATGCAGGATGATGTCCTTGTCGCCGGGTAGGCATCCGGCGACAAGGGTTGGTATGCCTATGCCGAGATTGACATAGAACCCGTCCGGAATGTCGTTGGCGACCAGTCGGGCAATCTGGAGCCGCGTCAACTTATTAAGCATTTTTATTGTTTCCTGACTGCACGACTCGTTGAACAAATATTCCAGGCGTATCGACACGCTCCGGCTCGATGCCGCCCAGCTCAAGTATTTGGTCCACCTGGGCTATCGTCGTGGCGGCGGCCATTGCCATGACGGGCGCGAAATTTCGCCCCGCGTACCGATACGTCAAATTCCCCCAGCGGTCTCCGTGCAACGCCTTGATCAGCGCAATGTCACCCTTCAACGGTGTCTCGAGTACATAGCCGATTCCGTCTATGACCCGGGTCTCCTTGCCCCTGGCAAGATCGGTATCGTAAGAAGTCGGTGTAAAAAAAGGCCCCATACCGGCAGCCGCCGCGCGCATGCGCTCGGCCATTGTTCCCTGGGGAACACATTCGAGCTCTATCTTGCCCGCGCGATAGCTATCGGCGAACGCGACCGCATTTGGTTGAGTTTTATTCGACGAACGCGCAAACGAACAAATCATTTTTCGCACGCGCCCTGCCGCAACAAGCTGGCTCAAGCCGATGGGACCATTGCCGGCATTATTATTTACCACCACCAAGTCGGTGGCGCCCTGATCCAGCAAGGCGCAAACGAGCTCGGTGGGTACTCCCGACGCACCGAACCCGCCTATCAGTATCGTCGATCCGTCCTGTACACCGGATACTGCCTCCGCAAACGTTGCAACGGTCTTGTCAAGCACAGCAGCACTCCTTCAGCACGTGGATTCGGTAGCAAGCACCGCTGTCGACTGGCTGGACAACGTTCCGCCATTGCCATGCACGAGTGCAAGTTCGGCGTCGGCAACCTGTCTTGCACCGCAGTCGCCGCGAAGCTGGCGCACGGCCTCAATCAACAGGAATATTCCATACATACCGGGATGCACGCAGGATAGTCCTCCACCGTTCGTATTGACCGGCAGGCGGCCTCCGGGCGCGATCGCCCCGTCTTCTACAAACGCACCGCCTTCGCCCTTCTTGCAGAAGCCCAGGTCTTCCAGGAAAAGAATGGGATTGATCGTAAAGGCATCGTACAACTGGACGACGTCGATATCCTTGACGGCTACGCCCGCCATGCTCAGCGCCCGCGCACCCGACTCGGCCGCCGCCGTCGTGGTGAGATCGCCCATCGATGAGATTTGCCTGTTCCACACCGCGGTAGCGCTGCCTCGAACATAAACCGGCTTGCGAGGAAGGTCTTTTGCCCTGTCCGACCTCACCAGTACGTATGCGCCGGCTCCGTCGGTAACCAGGCAGCAATCGCGCACCGAAAGCGGGTCGGACACCATACGCGCGTTCAACACATCGTCGATCGAAAGCGGGTCCCGCATTACCGCCTCCGGGTTGAGCTGGGCCCACTTGCGCGCGGCCACAGCCACCTCCGCCAATTGCCGGCGTGTGGTTCCAAACTCATGCATGTGCCGCTGCGCGGCCAGCGCGTATGAAGTAATAGGCTGTATTGGCGCGTATGGCTGCTCGAAAGGCTGCGGATCCAACAGGCTTCTGGCCTTCACGCCCTCTTTACGGCCAAACGTGGCGGTACGCTGCGTGCTGCCATAGCAGACCAGCACGGCATTGCATTGGCCGGATTCAAGCGCCAGGATAGACGGCAGCAAATGAGCCAGAAAGCTGGATCCGCCCAGCATCGTGCTTTCAATGAACTGGGGACGCAGTCCCAGGTATTCCACGACAGGCATGCCCCACATCGTGGCAGACGAACTGCAGGTGGCCACACCGTCGATATCGCGCATGGTCAAGCCGGCGTCCGCTACCGCCCTGGTGGCCGCCTGTCCAAGAATTTCGAGCTCTGTATAACCATGGGCTTCACCTAGGCCGGCCACTCCTATCCCGGCGATTGCAACCCTGGAACGCACTGCATCAAGCACCTTCATGATTTTTCCTCAACGTGGAAAACAACAAGCCCCTGGCCGTCCTGGTCGATGACCCGGGCCGACACCGCCATGCCGATCCTCAATTCATCGTGGACAACGCCTTCGACGCGACTCATAAGGCGCACGCCTTCTTCAAGTTCAATGAGCACCACGTTGTAGTCGCCGCCAAGCTCGGGCTTTCTGCGCACCACGCTGAATGAGTACACCTTTCCTTTGCCGCTGGGGCTGGTCCACTCCAGCGCAGTTGAACCGCAATGCTGGCAAAGGACACGCGGATAAAACTGGTGCCGAAGACACGCCTGGCAGCGCTGGATTTCAAATATTCCCTGGCTCAATCGTGAAAAATAGCGGGCCTGCGGGCCGGAAGCTTCCGCAGCACTGTTCTGTTCATCCATCTCTACCTCTTGTCCTGTCATTAGTTCGGGTTGGCCTGGACGCCCTCACGGGCGGAGGCTACAAATCGGAAAAGCGTCGGCCGCTCTCGGCCAGCTCTTTGAGCAAAGGAGCCGGCGTCCACAATTCGCCATGCTGCGCATGAAAACGCTCGATCGTTGCCAGGACCTTGGGCAGTCCCACCGTATCCGCATAGAACATTGGCCCTCCGCGAAACACAGGAAAGCCATAGCCGGCCACATAGATCACATCGATATCGGAAGCCCGCTGCGCGATACCCTCTTGAAGAATGCGCGCCCCTTCATTGACCAAGGCATACATCGTCCGCTGGATGATCTCTTCTTCACTGATCTCGCGCCGTTCGATACCCGCCTCGCGGGCGCACTCGGCGATCAAAACATCAATGGCCGGATCCGGTATAGGCGTACGGCTGCCAGGTTCATAGCGGTAGAATCCAGCACCGGTTTTTTGCCCCAGGCGGCCCTGCTCGCAAATCCGATCCGCTACTCGGCTATAGCGGATGTGGGCGGGCCTTGTCGGCGCCATGCGCTTGCGTGCAGCCCAACTGATATCCAGCCCCGCCATGTCGCCCATTTGCAAGGGGCCCATCGCCATGCCGAAACGCCTCAACGCACCATCCACCTGTTCTGGCGTAGCGCCTTCTTCCAGAAGAAAATGCCCTTCGCGTGTGTAAGGACTGACCATGCGATTGCCGACAAAGCCATCGCACACGCCTACAAGGACGGGAATCTTTCCCAGCTTTTTAGCGAAGGAAAACAGAGTGGCGATCACTTCCTTTGAAGTCAGCGTACCTTGCACGACTTCCAGCAGGCGCATGACGTTCGCAGGACTGAAGAAGTGGGTTCCAATGACCTGGGAAGGTTTCGATGTGGACGCTGCCAGCTCATTGATGTCAAGACGCGAGGTATTGGAAGCAAGAATGGTGTCGGGCCGGCAAACAGCATCCAGCTTGGCAAATATTTCTTTCTTGACATCCATGTCCTCAAATGCGGCCTCAACCACCAGATCAACATCCGCCAGTGCGGCATAGTCCAGCGAGCGGTTTATCAGCGCCAGACGCGCGTTCATGTCGAACTCGCTCAACTTTCCGCGCTTCATGCTTGACGCATAATTGCCGTTAATCGCTTCCCAGCCACGATCCAGCCCGGCCTGGTCACGCTCGACCATCACGACCGGTATCCCGGCATTGGCTATGCTCATGGCGATTCCGCTGCCCATCGTACCGGCTCCAATCACACCTACCTTGCGGATTGCTATCAATTCCGCCTTGGCGTCCGGCAGCTTCATGGCCGCACGCTCGGCAAAGAAAATATGGCGCTGAGCCCTGGACTGGTCGCCGTTGACCAGAAATTGAAAACGCTCCCGCTCAAACGCCAAGCCTTCGTCCAGATCTGCAGTCAGCGTTTTCTCGATGCATGCGATGCATTCCAGGGGAGCCACACATCCTCGGTAGCGCCTCGCGGCCTGTTTACGCGCCTCGTCGAAGACCGCGCCATCGACGGGTTTACTGATTGGTGCGCGGGACAAACGCGGCAAGGCGTCTGCTCGGACGGAAGCCTCAAGCGCCAGACGGCATGCTTCCGACACAAGATCGCCCTGCACGACCTTATCGACCAGCCCCAGGGAACAAGCCTTGGATGCATCTATCGAGTCGCCTCCGGCCACCATTTCCAGCGCGGGCTTTATGCCTATCAAACGCGGGAGCCGCTGTGTACCGCCCGCACCAGGCAATATTCCAAGCTTCACCTCCGGCAGGCCGAAAGACGCCTTCGCTTGCGCCACACGATGATGGCAACCCAGGGCCAACTCCAGGCCGCCGCCCAATGCCGCCCCGTGTATCGCAGCGACAACTGGCTTGGGCGATTTTTCCAACTGCTCGATAATCGCACGCAAACTGGGCTCTTGCCGGGACATGGGTGTGTTGAATTCACGTATATCAGCCCCGCAGGAGAAAAACTTTCCCGCGCCCGTAATGACGATCGCGCTGATCGCGGGATTTTCAATTGCCTCATCCAGCGCTTTACCCAAGGCCATCCTTACTCCGCTGCCAATACCGTTCACGGGCGGATTATCAATGGTCAGGACGGCCACGGTCCCCTGAGGAAAAGTCTCGGTATGCGAAGCAATCATGGCTAGGCCTCCAGCTCGATAATGACCTGTCCTTCTTCAACGCTGTCATCGACTGAAATCGCAACAACTGTCACCGTGCCGGCATATTCAGTGCTAACGGGAATCTCCATTTTCATCGACTCTATTTTCGCTACGTCGTCGCCGACATTGATCTTGCTGCCCACCTGTACAAGTATCTCCAAGACGCGCCCTGTTACCGTTGCCTCGATCTTCTCCATCATGTGCTCCTGTTCGTTAGATTGGTTTGTTATGCGCTGTGTTCAGCAAGCATGCGTTGAACGATATCGGTCGATATCCTTCCCTGGCCGAAATCCTTGTCAGCCAGGACACGCAAGATAAAAGGAATGTTCGTTTTCAGCCCTTCAATGCGGAATGCTTCGAGCGCCGCAGTCAATCGCTGAATGGCCTCTTCCCGGCTATCAGCCTTTGCAATCACCTTGGCCAGCATCGGATCATAATGACTCGTCACTCGAGAGCCTTGCTGGTAGCCTGTTTCAACCCGTATACCTTGCATTCGCGGAGGCTGGAACTCTTTGAGCAACCCGGGCGACGGCAGGAATCGTATGGGATCCTCTGCATAGACTCGCGCTTCGATGGCGCAACCCCGGACTGCTATGGTTTGCGGCAACACATCGTTTATGCGCTCGCCGCGAGCCAGCCTGATCTGGGCTGTCACCAGGTCGATGCCCGTCACTTCTTCGGTGACGGCATGTTCCACCTGCAAGCGCGTGTTCATTTCCAGAAATGAAAATCCCCGCTCAGGGGTGTACAACATCTCTACTGTTCCGATGACGTCGTAGCGCATGGCGGTCAATATCGACTCGAGCTGGGCTGCCATGGCCTGCACGGCCTGGCGGTCAAGTGCTGGCGCGGGCGCCTCTTCGACCACTTTCTGATGCCTTCTTTGCGTCGAACAATCACGCTCAAACAGGCAACGGACACCACCGTGACGATCGGCCAGAAACTGAAACTCGATATGGCGCGGTGACTGAATCAACTGCTCGAGGTATAGATCGGCACGGCCGAAGCTGCGCTCGGCGATGGCCCGGGCGCGCGTCCATTCCGACTCGACCTGATCGATACTGTGCAAGGGCAACATGCCTATCCCGCCCCCGCCAGCAGCCGGCTTAATAAGCAATGGGAATCCCATCGCCTGCGCAACATGGCGGACATGGCCCAGGTCATCGCCCAGCACGTCGCTGCTTCGCACCATAGGCATGCCGTGCAAGCGCATGGCGTCGCGCGCCTGGGTCTTGTGTCCCAGCATACGGATCAGCGCAGGAGAAGGCCCTATGAAGCACAGGCCGGCGTCCTCCACCTTCTGCGCGAAATCAGCGTTTTCGGATAAAAACCCATAGCCAGGATGCACGCCGTCAGCGCCGGACTGCCTGGCCGCATCCAGCAACGCCTGCTGGTTCAAATAGCTTTGCATAGGCGATGCCGGCCCGATGCACACCGCTGCATCGGCTTCCTTAATATAAGGAAGATCTTTATCTGCTTCAGAATAGACAGCGACAGATTCGATATCCAGCTTGCGCAACGCCCGAATAATTCGAGCTGCTACAGCGCCCCGATTGGCGATTAATATTCGCTTCATTGTTGTGATGTGCGGCATAGTCAAGGCCTGAATCCAAATCCACGAGGGCCGCTGCCACGCAACGGCGCCACCACATCGACGAACTCTTCCAGCAATGATCGTGTCTGGACCGGGTCGATAATGTCCTCGATAACGAAAGCTTCCGCGCTACGAAATGGCGAGGTCAGCGCATGGACCCGTTCTTCAATCTCCGTCCGCTTCGCTGCGGGATCATCGGCCGCTTCGATCTCGCGCTTGTATGCCACCTCGAGGCCACCCTCTATAGGCAGCGAGCCCCATTGCGCCGAAGGCCAGGCGTAGCGGAAATTGAATCGCCCGTCGCTTTGATGCCCGCCGGCGGCCACGCCGAACGCTTTTCGAATAATGAACGTGCACCATGGAACCGTGGATTGAGCCACGGCCGTCAGCGCCCGAACACCGTAGCGCATTGCCCCCTCTTTCTCGGCATTCAGTCCTATCTGGAATCCGGGCACATCAACCAGGTTCACAACGGGCAAGTGGAATATTTCGGCGATATCCAGCATCCGGATGAATTTCTCGGACGACTGTTTATCCCATGCGCCGCCATAATAATAGGGATCGCTGGCAAACATGACTACCGGCCAGCCGTTTACGCGGGCAAGGCCGACGATTAATGAGCGCCCCCATTTGCTTCCGATTTCCATGAAGGAATCCTGATCCACCAGGGATTCCACGATCGGGCGCATCTTGTATACCAAGCGTGACTCCGACGGAATAACGGAACGCAGCCAGTTGTAATCCGCCGATGCCGGCGGCAGGGGCTGCGCACGCGGGGCCTCTTCATGCACCGAGCGCGGAAGATAAGAAAGAAAGCGACGCGCCCGTTCGAAGCCCTGTTCCTCAGTGGCGACCTCGTCATCCACCACGCCGTTGCGTGCGTGTATGGTGCTTCCGCCCAGCTCATTCTTGTCCAATACCTGGCCAATACGCGCCACGACCGGAGGCCCTGCTATAAACAACTGCGACGTGTTCTTGACCATCACCGAATAGTGGCTGGTAGCTACCCGGGCGGCCCCCAGGCCGGCGACGGAACCCAAAGCCAGCGATACCACAGGCACCGTGGCAAGGTTTTGCGCCATGGCAGGCCACATCCGCAACTTGGGCAGCAAGGAATACCCTTTCGTCTCGATGTTTTTGACCGACCCACCGCCACCGGTGCCGTCGACTAGCCTGACCAGCGGTAGGCGCAGGTCGCGCGCCATGCATTCGGATGCCAGCAGCTTGTCCCCGACCGCGCCGTCGTTGGCGCCGCCCCGGACCGTGAAGTCATCGGCGGCAACGACAATGGGACGGCCTTCGACGCGTGCGCGTCCCGTCAGGAAATTGGATGGAGTCAGATCGACCAGCGTGCCATGCTCGTCGTATTCTCCGCTGCCGGTCAGCGCACCCACCTCTTTGAATGAACCCGGGTCCACCAGTCGTTCGATGCGCTCCCGCACGGGTAACCTGCCCATTCCGCGATGCCGCTCAACTTTCTCGGGCCCGCCCATTTTTTCTGCCAATCTTCTGCGCCGCGCGAGTTCATCCAGCTCTTTCTGCCAAGACATCCAATACTCCTCAATACAAAGATTCGGAACGAAGGCGCAGGAATCTCCGCCACCGTGCCGGCCACTGTTCCTCTTGGTTCTACTTCTCTATCTTGATATTTGCGCGCTGAATCAGCTCTTGGTTCTGATCCAGTTCAGTTTTGATTTTTTCGACAAAACCTTCGGGACTCTGTGTGAGGACGTTGCCTTGAGCCATCAGTTTCTGCTGGATTTTCGGGTCCTTGGCGACTGCCGCAATCTCTGTGTTGAGGCGATCAACGATCTCTTTCGGCGTTCCGGCAGGCGCAAATGTGCCTACCCAGAATGAAATATCAAAATCGGGATAGCCTTGTTCGGCCACCGACGGGACATCGGGCAGATCGCGCCAACGCTCTTTGGTCGATACCGCCAGGGGCTTAAGCTTGCCCGATTTCATCAATGGCACACCCGAGAGCGTATCGAACCCGTAATCGATGTCGCCCGCCAATAGAGCGGCTTCCATGGGCGCCGCCCCGCGATAAGGCACGTGCACCATCTCGGTTTTGGACATCGATGCGAGCTGCGCGCCGGCCAGATGCATCAGATTGCCATTTCCGGCCGATCCGTAGGTGATGCGGCCCGGGTCCTTGCTTGCTGCCTCCACCAGCTCCTTCAATGAGGAAATCGATGACATGCGTTTGTTTTCTGGATTGATCGCCAGCACAAACGGCACAGAAACCACCGTGGATATGGGCGCGAAATTTTTCAATGGGTGGTATTGCAGATCCGAGTAGAGCAATGGATTGACAGTGATCGAACTGGAATTGCTAACCAGAAGCGTATAGCCGTCGGGCTTGGCCTGCGCCACGGTACGCGCCGCAATCGCGCCGTTGGCGCCTGTCTTGTTGTCGACCACGAAGGTCGTTCCCATGCGCTGGGACAACCCTTCCCCAATAATGCGCGCTACGGTGTCAATGGTGCTTCCAGGGCTGAAACCTACAACGAGCTTTACCGGCTGGTTTGGATAGTCGGCCGCTTGCGCCGCGACACCTATCCCGGCCAATGCTGCGAACAAGCTGGTAACCGCGATTTTCTTGAATAATTTCATTCTTGTCTCCTGCCTTATGCAAAGGTTCGTTGATATTTATAATATGTTCTGATAGACAGAACATTCGTTCCATTTTATAGGTCACATCAACACATTGTCAATAAAGTGAAGCGATTGGACGCCGCCTATTTGTGGATAAGGATTACGGCTGTGACTAAGATGGGTCGGCCTCTAGCGAACGCCGATCGTTTGACTAACCGGCGCGATGGCGGAGTATCATGCATGCTCCAGCACCGAAAATTTCCAATGCCGTTCAAACGAAAAGCTCCTGTTCAGGCGTCCTCACTCACGGGAAGCCGAAAAGTAATCGGCACACGCTTGCACGCAACCCGCAGAGGGTCAGCACGACACCTGCTGACGCGCTCTCAGCTTCAAGAAAGCATGATCGTGGCCACGCCGCCACCGCTGCGCAATGCCTGTGTCGCCGGCTTCCAGGCGGCACTCACCATACTGATTGCGCTTGCCGTTACGCATCTGTCGCCCTGGCCTCAGTTGGTCGGCTTCCCCGCCCTGGGCGCCCTCGCCGCATTATTCGGACGCTACGCATCGCTGCAACGGCGCAGGCGTATCGTGTTCCTCTGCGGCGCCCTTTTGACGGCAGGCGTTCTTGTTCCCTCATTGATTTCGTTAGCCGGAGCCACCTCTGCGGCCATGGTGCTGGTCCTGGCACTGAGCGCCGGGGTATTCACCATAGCGGTCTCGACATGGGGATTGGGCGGACCGGGGGCGGTCATTTTCGTGTTCGCGGCGGGTGCGGTGATGGGCCCTGTCGACGCATGGCAGACTGTGGTGGAGCGCACTGTGGCGACCGGATCCGGAGCGCTGCTTGCCTTTTTAATATGCACATTGACGGATTGCCTGCGGTCACACGAAGCCGCGGGCACAGCCATTCCGGCCGCAAAAGCGCCCCCGATGTCGCACCAACTGGTTGTCGCCGGAAGGATTACCCTGGGTGCCGCCATCGCGGCGGGCATTTCCCATGCAGCGGGCTGGCATTATCCGGCATGGGCCGCCATAGGCGCCACGGCCGTGATGCAAGGGACCCACCTGCATGTGACCATGAATCGTTCTTTACAGCGTATGGCGGGAACAGTCGCAGGCGCCTGTATCGTATGGGCCATCCTGGCACAGGACCCGGATTTCTGGGTCATGGCCGCGGCCATCGTTCTTTTCCAGTTCATCACCGAGGTCGTGATTGGCTATAACTACGCCCTGGGGCAGATCACGATCACTCCGATGGCCTTGTTGATGACTCACCTGGCGTCGCCTGTTGCCGCGTCCAACATGCCGGTCGAGCGTGTACTTGACACCATCGTGGGCGCGGCGCTGGGTATTGTGTTTGCCTTGATTTTTTCTACTGTGGATGACCGGGCCTATTTGGCCAGGCGCCGCGCCAAAATCCGGGCCCGGCGTTAGAGGGTCCAGTCTCAGTGCGCGCCGTTCAACCACCGCAACACGCCCTGCCCCGCCACCCGACCGCTCGCAAAACAGGCCGTCAACAAATAACCGCCTGTTGGCGCTTCCCAATCCAGCATTTCGCCCGCACAAAACACGCCCGGCATACCGCGCAACATCAGATCGCGGTCCACACCCTCGAAGCGCACGCCGCCTGCGGTACTGATTGCCTCATCCATAGGGCGTATTCCACGTAGACGCACGGGCAAACGCTTGATCGCCGCTGCAAGGGCATCAGGTTGTTCGAATATGTTTTTGGGCATGCACTCGCGCAGCAACCCGGCCTTGACGCCGCGCAAGCCCAGGCGGCCATCCAGGTGACTGGACCATGATCGCGCCCCGCGCGGTCGCGTCACTTCAGCCAATACCCGGGCCGCATCATGTGCGGGCACCAGGTCGATATGCAGTACGGCAGTTCCGTTCGCGAGCAGCGCATCCCGCAAATTGGCCGACCAGGCATAGATCAAGCCGCCTTCCAGGCCATCCTGCGTCACCATGCATTCACCCCGGCGCATCGCCGCCGCGCTGCCTTCAGGCGCCATCGCTATTGATTTCAAGGGCTGACCGGCAAAACGCTGCGCAAAATAAGGACTCCAGTCCACCTGAAAGCCGCAATTGGCCGGAAGCAATGGCGCCACGGCCACGCCCTGCTGCTCAAGAATGCCCAGCCATGCGCCGTTGGATCCCAGGCGAGACCAACTGCCGCCGCCGAGCGCCAGGACCACGGCATCCGCTTTCCGGGTCACGCTGCCCTGTGGGGTATCCAGCCTCAAAGCACCATCATCCGCCCAGCCGCGCCACACATGGCGGGCGTGCACTTGCACACCGCTGGCGCGTAGTCTCTGCAGCCAGGCACGCAGCAGCGGCGCGGCTTTCATTTCGTTCGGAAACACGCGGCCCGAAGACCCTACGAAGGTTGCAACACCAAGTTCCGCAGCCCATTGCCGCAAGGCTGCAGCGTCGAACTGTTCAAGCCAGGGCGCGACCTGCTCAGCTCGCCCGCCATAGCGCGACAGAAAAGCGGCCGACGGTTCGCTATGAGTAAGATTCAGGCCGCCGCGGCCGGCCAAAAGGAATTTGCGCCCGACCGACGGCATCGCATCGTAGATATCCACACGCACGCCAGCGGCGGCCAATGTTTCAGCCGCCATTAATCCAGCCGGCCCACCGCCGACGACGGCTACGCGAAAAGAAGACATGAGAGAGAAAAAAGCCGAGCCGAGCAACAGAAAGACGTACGGTAGCACAAGCCGATGCCGCTTCCGGCCCCGCCCCGCGTGGCATTGGTTCGCCTGTGCAGACCTGGGCACATGAAGCAAGAAGTAACGAAAACCCCGCCATGGACGCCAGATATTTCAGCGCGCTTCAAGTTCGCCGGCAGCGGCTTGCGCATGTCGAATCACCTCGCTACGCTGGACGCATCTATTAGAGTCCAGGGGACGATCTATGAAATTACGCGTCTATTTCGGTCAGTTTGCGGCGGCCAGCCTGTTTGTAATGGCCATGGGAAGCCCAGCCTCGGCTTCCGATCGGACCAACAATACAATCATCGGTGCAGGCCTGGGCGCCGTCGCCGGCGCCTTGATCACGGATGGCGATCCGCTCATCACGCTAGGCGGCGCGGCCGCAGGCGGCTTGCTCGGCAATGTACTGACTGAAGAGCGCAGCGATCGCCGCCACCGCAACTGGGACCGCAGCCGCGGCCATCACCGGGCGGAACGCCGCAATGTCCGGCAACGGTCGCACCACGACCGCCGGGGCCATGGCCACCGAAACCATAGATGAGCGGCTCGCGAACCTTAGTCCACTCTCAGCCCCATGCGTTCGGTCAACAGGGCAAACCGCTCCATGTCCTGCAGGATCATCGCCTGGAAATCCTGTGGACTGCTGACTGTGGTGTCGTACCCCAATGCGTGCAGGCCTTTCGCCATATCGGGGCGCTGCACGATAGAAGCGATCGCACTATTCAGGCGTTCGATAATGGCGGTCGGCGTGCCCGCTGGCGCAAGCACACCATGCCATTGGTCCAGCGCGTATCCAGCCAGGCCTTGCTCGGCCACGGTAGGCACATGAGGCAACAATGGCGAGCGCTGAGGCGACGTCACAGCCAGTGCGCGCAGCGTTCCGGCCTTCAGGAACGGCAAGGCGCTCGAGGCCGTGACGAATCCCAACCCTACATTTCCCCCCCGCACGCCGGCCAAGGCCGGGCCGCAACCGCGATAAGGCACGTGCAGCCACACTGCTCCGGTGCGCCGCACCAGCATTTCGCCGGCGAGATGCTGAGGCGTGCCGCTGCCGCAGGACGCATACGCCGGCGGCAATGAATCGGGCCCGCCACCGCGGGCATCCAGGGCTTGGCGCATGGTTCGCCATGGCGAGTCCGCCGCGGTCACCAAGACCGACGGTACGAATGCCACATTGATTACGCCTGTCAAATCCTTCTGCGGCGCAAATCCAAGACTGCGGTACACGCCCGGATTGATCGCATAGGTGCTATTTACCACCAGCAAGGTATAGCCATCGGGTTTCGCCCGCGCGACTGCCTGCGCGCCGATATTTCCGCTGGCGCCCGACCGGTTCTCCACCACCACCGGCTGCCCCAGGTCCCGCTCCAGGCCGGCCGCCAGTCGCCGCGCCAGTAGATCGGTGCCGCCCCCAGGGGGAAACGTCACCACCATGGTGATGGGCCGAACCGGATACTCGATCGGCTCCGCAAGGGACGCCGTGCCTGCGGCGTTGGCAATGCTTAGCGCGCCGAGGCATAGGGAGAAGAAAGCGGCGGCCCTATGCATAGTCGGCATCCAGGCCAATATCAAGAACCGGCGCGCTGTGCGTAAGCCAGCCGACCGCAATCAGATTCACGCCGGTTTGAGCAACGGCGGCAGCGGTTGCGGGAGTAATGCGACCGGAAGCTTCGGTTACCGCCTGGCCCGCCACGAGGCGCACCGCCTCTTTCAGAGTGTCGAGCGACATATTGTCCAGCAGGACGGCGTCTATACCCTGATCCAGCCCCTCCTTCAATTGCGCCAGCGTGTCGACTTCCAGCTGAATGCGCACCATATGCCCAACACCGCCCCGCGCGCGTGAAATAGCTTCGCCTACACTTCTAGCCACAGCGATATGATTATCCTTGATCAACACAGCGTCATCCAGGCCGTAGCGATGATTGCTGCCTCCGCCGACCCGCACTGCGTACTTCTGGATGGCGCGCAATCCGGGCAGGGTCTTGCGCGTGCAGCTGACTCGCGTTCCATAGCCGCAGATAGCGTCGGCAATGGATGCGGTGGCTGTCGCCACGCCGCTGAGGTGTCCCAGGAAGTTCAAGGCGGTGCGTTCTGCGCTCAACATGGCGCGCGCGGGTCCCGTCAGGACTGCGATCACATCGCCAGGAGCCAGACGGGCGCCATCTTCGCGCAATGCCTGCATTTCTATATTCTCGTCCATCAATCGGAAGGCGAGCCGCGCCAGATCCAGCCCTGCCAGCACTCCCGCCTGCCGCGCTACAAGGCGCATATGCGCGCGCGCCGTCATGGGAATGATCGCGTCGGAAGTCAGATCGCCCGCCCGCCCGAGGTCCTCGCACAGCGCGCCGCGCACCAATGGTTCCAGGATCACTGTCGGCAAAGGCGGGATTGCCGATGCCGACGCGTTGGCGTTGTTTTCCAGTTGGGTATTATTAATTATGCTCATTATGAGTATTAAAAGATAAAAAATTGATCGGAACTGCCAGAAGTCCACTCCGCCGCATCGCCCAGTCCTGATGCAACACCAGCCGTCTTATGCTAACTCTGAGCATAATAAAACGTCAAGCGGAAAATGCCTGGGGCCGGCGCAGCAGATGTCATAATGCGGCCGGCGTGGGTGGCGACGCTTATTTTGCCAATGGCAGCTTGCTGCCTGCAAAAGCACGCTCCTGCAAGACATCGCCGCGAAACTGGAACAGCTTTGCGGGCCGGCCGCTTGCGCCCTGGGTCATGCGTCCCGTCTCTTCGACCAGGGCCTGCTGCTCGATGAACCGCCGGAAGTTCTGCTTATGCAGGCGGCGTCCGGCGACTGCCTCGAATGCCTGCTGCAACTGCAAAAGCGTAAACGCCGGCGGCATCAATTCGAAAACGACGGGCCGATACCGTATTTTGGCGCGCAAGCGCGCCATTGCGGTCGCCAGAATACGGCGATGATCGTGCTGCATGGCGTCGCCGGGCAGCGGTTCAGCTAGCGGCAAACCGGACCGCCGGACCGCTTCCGGAATCAGGCCGGCCTCGAACAGCAGTTCGTAGCGCTGCAGCACCATATCGTCGCTCCAGGAGGCGGCATCCAGGCTGAAAGCGTAGTCAACCCTGCCGCGGCGCTGGCGCTTGGCGCCGGCCGTTGACGCAACGCCGCACCAGCGGTGCAAAGCCGGCAGGATTCGTTTCTCGATAATATCGGGGCACCCGTCGCGCCAATCTTCCCAGGGAAAATAGCGATACCAGTCCTGCCATCCCACCGTGTCGATAGCAGGATTCTCGAGCTCCCTGGCCAGCCCCAGATAGCTGACCGAAATAATTCGCTGTCCTTGCTGGTTGGCCCGGTCGCCATCGGCAAATGTATAGAGCTGCTCGACATATCCGAGCGGATGATGGGTTTGTGTCTCCACCCACGCGCGCAAGCCGGCCTGCAGCGAGCGATGCGATGACTCGAACGGGCCGGCCGGCAAGGCATGCGCGCGATTCCGGGTCAGCACGCGCGGCTGACCTTGTGTCACCGCCACCAGCACGGCAACAAGCTCGGTAGCAACCGCGTGGGCAGGCAATGCAAAGGAATGGTCTGGGGCTGATGACATGGCAGGCGCGAAAACCGTCATTATAGGAATATAAGCGGACAAGCTATGGCGCTTTAATGCGCAAAGTACAAATCGTGCAAATGCTCCATATCAACGTCGCCCGCCCTTTGCGAAAGAACCACCTTGCCGCTTTGCATGAGATACACATGGTCGGCCACACCCACGGCCCGGTGGGTACTCTGTTCAACCAGGATAATGGTGCGCCCCTCGTTCTTCAGGCGCGCCAGCGTCTCGAAGAGTTCGTTGACCACGACGGGAGCCAGGCCCAGCGAAGGTTCATCGATAAGCAGGACGTCGGGATCGGACATCAGGCCCCGGCTCATGGCCAGCATCTGTGCTTCGCCGCCCGACAATGTACCTGCCAGCTTGCCGCGGCGCTCGCCCAGCCTTGGAAACATCTCGTATGCCCTGTCGCACTGCAGTCGAGCGCCGGCGCGGTGGCTTTTTGAAAAAGCGCCCAGCATCAAGTTTTCTTCTATGGTCATGTCCTTGAAAATCATTCTTCCTTCAGGGATCATGACCATACCGAGATCGGGCATTTTCCAGGTCGGCGTACCGTCCAGGACTTTGCCGTCCAGGCGCACCGATCCTGTACCAAGAGGAATCAGGCCCATGATGGCGCGCAGCAAGGTCGTTTTCCCCGCACCGTTGGGTCCGATTATCGTGGTCAATTCTCCCTTCCTGGCGCAAATCGACACATCCCACAAAATATTGATGGCACCGTAGCCGGCACGCACGCCTTCGACTTCAATCATGCCGCCCCTCCCGTATAGCTTCTGACGACGTCCGGATCGTTGAACACATCATCGGGCGTACCCAAGGCGATGAGCCTGCCGAAATCCAGCGCAGCCACCCGATCACATAGCCGACTGATGGTTTCGATATCGTGTTCGATGATGAGGATACCCACGGAGAATCGCTCGTGCATATCCTGAAGCATTTTCATGAAACGCCTCTTGCCGCTGGTCTCAAGGCCGGCAAGCACCTCGTCCAGCAGCAACAGCTTCGGATCAGTGCACAGGGCCTTGGCGATTTCCAGCGCCTTTAGCTCGGTCAGCGCCAGTTCCGTTGCGGCATTGCGCTGCGCCCGCCCTCCCAGATTGGTGAAGTCGAGCACCTCGTCAATACGCGCTTCATCGACACGCCCTGTACCAAAGCGCTGAGCAACGATCAGGTTCTCGCGTACCGTCAGCTCATGCAAGGGCTGGGGGATCTGAAATGTTCTCCCTATCCCCATGCGCGCACGCCGATGCAACGGGACATTCAGCAGATTCACGGAGTCGAATGCAATGCGACCGGCCGAAGGCCTGACCAGACCCGACACAGCGTTGAACAATGTCGTCTTGCCCGCGCCGTTAGGCCCCACCAGCCCCAGCACCTCGTTTTTTTCAGTCGTCAGCGTTATTGCATCGACCGCAGTAAGGCCGCCGAAGCGAACGGTCAGCGCGTCAAGCTGCAACATGTTTTCTCCTGAAACTCTTGGACAGCAAGGGAAGCAAGCCGCGAGGACTGAAAATGATCATGGCAACGAGGATGCCGCCAAGTATCAACTGATGTCCGGACGGAATAAGATTTTTGAACACCAACTGATCGACCAGGTATACCGTGAGCGCGCCGATCAGCGGGCCCATGATCGTTCTATATCCGCCGAAAATAGCGGCAATAATTGGCAAGGTCACCCATACGCCATTGAAAGCATAGTCGGGTTCGAGAAAACTGATGTAGTGGACATTGAACGCGCCGACAATTCCCGTCATGAAAGCAGACACGAACAGCATCGCGGCTTTGAGCAACGTGCTGTTTACACCGACCACACGCGTGGCGTCCTCGCTGTCATGCATCGCTTTCAAGGCAATGCCATAGTAGCTGGACCGTATGGCTCGATAGCACAGGACAAAGGCCAGGATAATAGTAAGAATGATCAGATAGCTGCCTGTTTTCCCTGAGAAGTCCACGCCGAACACTACTGGAAAGGGACTAATGGAAGATAAGCCCCCCGAGCCGCCCGTGACCGATGACCATTCGACCGCGATGATCTTGAAAATATGCGCATAAGCCAGAATGGCCAGCGCAAAATAGGGGCCCCGCAGGCGCAGTACCGGCAGCATCACCACCGATGCGACAACAGCTCCGACACCACCCAGCAACAGGCCGACAACCACGGGAACGCCGCCCTGTGCAGTCAGAATGGCCGACACATAGGCGCCGACGCCGAAGAAAGCGGAATGACCGAAGCTGACCATGCCTCCCAGGTTGCCCAGCAGGGCCCAGGCTAACGCCACGCCGCCTATGACGAGCGCCGCAATAACCAGACTCATTACATAATTGTTATGGCCCAGGACGAGCGGCACCCCGATATAGGCGACCAGTATCGCTGCCAGCGCAATCTTGCCATTTTTCATCCTCGCCTCCTCGCCGCACCAAACAAGCCGTTAGGCAATACGAACAGCACCAACAGAAACAACACCATTCCGACAAGCTCCTGCAGGGCCGAACTGGCCAAGGTAATCGTGAGCGCTTCCGCCAGTCCCAGCAGCACGGCGCCCACCAGCACGCCGGGAATCGATCCGATGCCCGCCAGAACGGTGATGATGAAAGCCTTGATGGTCAGCACATGGCCCAGCGAAGGCTGGATCACGCCATAGCTGAATATGGCTACACCGGCAAATGAAGCGAGAATTCCCGCGATGACAAATGACACGAGTTCAGTGCGGCGCGGGTTGATGCCCATGAGGCGCGCCGCATCGCGGTTGCCCGCGACCGCGCGCACCGCCCGCCCGTACCAGCTGCGGGAAAGCCACCACCACAATCCGCCCATCAACAAAACGCTGACCAGGAAGAACAATGGTTCGCTGCGCATGCTGTATAGCGGGCCGACGACAATCGCTTCCTGCAACCACGAGGAAGAGGTTGACTTGATGTCGGCCGACCAGATGAGCAAGATGGCGTTGGTCAGGATGACGCCTATGCCGTAGGTAAGGATCAGGGAATTGAGCTCGCGGTCCGTCTTGATCAAACTGACAAGGAAATACATGATCACAGCCGACAGGCAGACAATTACCAGGGCTACCGGAATTGCAAGAGCGGGATTCAGTCCGAACGATGACTCCACGGTATAAGCAACATAGGCGGCCAACAGCACAAGCTCACCATGCGCCAGGTTGATGATTTTCATCGTGCCGAACACCAGAGCCAGGCCAAGGGCGATCAAGGCATATGAGCCTCCCTGGAGCAGGCCCGAGTAAAGCGCCTGCAGTATCAGTTCAGTCATGATCGCGTTACCAAGGCACGCCCGGGAACTTCATTTCTGCTGTCGCGCCATCGGCCGGCCATACGATCTCGATGCGGTCGCCCTGATGCTGGCCCATGTGATGGACAAAATTGAGATTGTCGCCGTCGGTAAACTGAATACGGCCTATCAGCGTATTGCGGTCAGTGGCGGCCAATTCTTGCGCGATGCCGCCATTCTTGATGGTGCCTTTGTCCGCGGCCCGGGCGATGGCTTCGAATAGAATCATGGACTGCACATAGCCGAATTGCCCAAGGTAATCCGGCTCTTTGTTATAGAGCTTCTTGTAGGTGTCGGAAAACAATTTACCCTCTTCCGTCTTGAAGGTGGTCGGATAAGGCAGCAGGGCCGTGCCGTACACCTTGGGCATCAGATCGGGAAAATCGGCAGCCATTTTGGGCGTGGCCAGCGACCACACGCCTATCATGGCCTTCACGTCGGGTTTGAGCACCTTGGCGGCTCGCAGAATACCGACGTAGTCGTTCTCATATCCCACCATCAGGATGGCCTCCGACTTGTCCCGCAGCCTGACCTTGTTCACGATGGGCTTGAAGTCCGAGATACCTGGATCGAAGGGGTGCATCCCGACTTTCACCCCTTTGCCGGTCAGGTCCTTTTCGACGTCTTCGGCAAGGTGGGCAGTCGCCTCCTTGGTGGAATAGATGACCGATGCGGACTTTATTTTCATGTCGCCCAGAATCCCGACCATGGCCTTTTGGTAGCCTGCCGTATTATTGATGCGAAAGAAGGTTTTATAGCCGCGTTGGGTCAGACTGTTATCGACGCCACCCGAGGTAATGTAGGGCAAGCCAAGCTTATTGGCGGCATCGGAAGCCGGCCCAATATTATTGGAGCCATAGCCGCCGGTGAAAGCGACGACGCCCTGGGACGCCAGCTTTTCGACCGCGGCAATGGCTTTGGCGGGAGAAGACTCATCGTCCTGGGTCAGCACCTTGATGGTGTGTTTGCCGTTGGTCTTGTTGAAAACTTCGACCGCCACCGAAATGCCTTCATGCATCCCCGTGCCGACACGGGCCAGCGGACCGGTCAAAGGCTCTTCTTCGCCCACCAGAAACTCTTCGGCCCATGCGTTGCCGCCATGCATGGACAGCGCCAGGGCAAGCAGCCCGATACTTTTATAAAGTTTTTTCATTGTCTCTTTCCTCTTGGGGGATGTTATGGGCTCCGGATGGAGCCGTTTTTCTTGGCCTATCGGCCACGTGACCAGTCACTACGCTACATCGAGCTTTCCAACCTGCGGCTCACCGCTCAGTTGCTGCGACAGCTGTTTGAGCTGTCCCTTCAAAATCTTGCCAGTTGCCGCAGCAGGCATGGCATCCATTACGACAATCTGCGCGGGCCGCTTGTATGCCGCCAGCAGCGGCTCGAGATACATCTTCAAATCGTCAGGCCCGATACTCTTGAAAGCGGGATCGAGCTCCACAAAAGCCACTACTTCTTCATTCCCGTCCTGCAACTGGCGCCCCACCACTGCGGACTGCACGACTGCCGGATGCGAATTCAAGGCAGATTCGACTTCGATGGGATAAACATTGAACCCGGAACGGATGATCAGATCTTTCGTGCGCCCAACGATAAACAACGCGCCGTCAGGATCGCATCGTGCAATGTCTCCGGTGTTCAGCCACCCATCGGAGTCGATGGCGGCAGCCGTGAGTTCAGGCTCCCGGTAGTAGCCTTTCATGACATTGGGGCCGCGCACCCATAGCTCGCCCGGTTCGCCCGCCGGGGCGTCGATGCCGGCCGCGTCGACGATACGGATATCGATGCCGGGAATCACCGAGCCTACCGAGGTGTCGCGGCGCGGCGCATCAATCCGGGTCTGGCTGATTGTCGGGGAGCTTTCCGTCATTCCGTAACCATTATGCAGAGTCCGCTTGAACAGGCGCTCGACATTCTCTTTAAGCGTCGCGTCCAGCGGGGATCCGCCAACGTAAATGAAGCGCAATGACGACGTGGATGGATCCCAGCCAGCGCAGTCGTATTCGAGCAGGCGCGCATACATGGCCGGTACGCCCTGGAATATGGTGAGACTATCGTCGCGCACCGCGGCGATCAGCGCAGCGGGCGAGAAGCGCGCGGCAAGATACAGCGACGCCCCCGCGTACAGAGTGCCCATTGCCACGGACGCCAATCCAAATACGTGCGTGATCGGCAGTACGCCGTAGGCGCGGTCGGCATTGACCAGGCCGCGCACCTGGCCGGACACTGCCGCAACGAAGAGCAAGTTCCGATGGGTGAGCATCACGCCCTTGGGCTGGCCGGTCGTCCCGGTAGTATAGAGAAGCGCGGCAACCTGTTTGTCTCCATCCGCATCGACAGGCTCGGGCTTGCAGTTGTCGTTGACCGGCCCAATGGCAATGTCGCCCATGCCGTACAGATCCATATTGAGCGCACCCTGGCGCCGGGCATGAACACCGGCCTCGGCAGATACTCCCACAGTGTAGACCGCAAGCCTTGCCTGGCAGTGCGCCTGTATGGCGTCGATCTCGGATGCCGACAAACGGGCATTGACGTTGGCCGCCCAGGCATCGATGCGCGCCGCTGCAAAAATCAACACCAGTTGAACCGCGCAGTTCTCGGCCACGATCATCAGCCTGTCGCCGGGCCGAACGCCATGCCGGACCAGGAACGCCGCCACCTGATCAACGGCCTCGTCCAGTTGGCTGAAACTATATTGCCGACCGTTCTCCGACAGCGCTACCGCCTCTGGCGTCCTGCCGGCCCAATAGCGCGGAATGTCGCTCAACCGCTGTGGCAAGCCGGATAGCAAAGCCTGGACGTCCATCGTCGTCATACGGATCGCCCCATAGTCTTTTCCACACCACGGACCAGCGCCAGCAGGCGCGGGCCCAGGTCGGTTTCCAGTTTGTCATGAGGCAGCAGGTACGCAGGTCCGCCGCAGTTGAAGGCCATTTGCTTGTCGCCGCCGACGCCGATCAGCGGCACGCCCACCGCACGGATTTCCGGCTGCCACTCGCCCATCGCTATACAGAACCCATGGGACTCGTAGTGTGCAAACGCATGTTCGAGATCGGATTTGATGCGCGGCCAGCTTTCTTTGTCGGCTCGGCGAATCTCGTCGAGCACTCCGTCGCGCTCAATCTGCGGCATACCGCAAAGCAATGCCTTGCCCATGGACGTCGTGGCAATGGGAATGCGTGATCCTACATCGAGGCGCAAGGTGACTCGCGCGCTGCTGCGACATGTCTCGACATAGATCATGCCAAGACGGTCGCGCACCCCTATGGCGACCGACACACGGGAGTATTCCGCCAGATCCTGCATGGCCGGCCGCGCAACATTACGGACGTCCAGATTGGCCAGCATGGAATAACCCAGGCCCAATACACCCGAAGCGAGCAGATACTTGCCCATGCTCTCCGAATACTCCAGGTAACCGAGTTTTTTCAGGGTATGGGTAAGCCGCGACACAGTGGGTTTGGGAAACCCTGTCTCGCGCGCCAGGTCGGCATTGGTCAAATATGCCTTGCCTGGCTGAAAGCAACGCAAGAGCTCCAGCCCTCGCGCCAGTGCGTTGACGAACTGACGGTCTGTGTTTTTTTCTTTGCCGTCCGCCATGCGTATTTCCTGACTCATCTCTGTGTCTCCCGCCACGAGCATACCGTTGCCATAACGGCCGCAGCTCCAGTGACGCGTCATTCTGTCATGGAGGAATTACAAGGGTCAAATTTTTCGAAACAGCCGTTCGCCAGGCGAAATAGCGAGACACTGAAGAGCCGTTTGCCTGGGCCGCCCTTCCCTCCAGCGCCGGACATCGCAGCAATCTGGCGATGCCGAAATCCTATCGCCACTTCGCCATAAAGTATTAGACGCCACCCTTGCTACTTCTCTATGATCGGCAAAAGAGCCATAAACATGGAGACAACAATGAAAATCCGGCATCTGACGCTCTTGAGCGTCGCAACCATGCTCGGCATGGCCGCAAGTACTGCACAGGCCGCCTCCCAACCGGTAAAGATAGGCGTGCTCGGCGATCTGAGTTCGATCTATTCCGCAATCGGCGGAAAGGGACTTATCGACGCAGCCCGCATGGCTATTGAAGACTTCGGCGGCGAGGTATTGGGCAAGCCCGTCGAACTGGTCTATGCCGATACCCAAAATAAAGTGGACATCGCATCAAATCAGGCGCGAAAGTGGTTCGACACCGAAGACGTCGACATGGTTACCGACCTGCCATCCTCCGGCTTGGCCCTGGCAGTCAGCATGCTGGGCGAGGAAAAGAAAAAAATTGTTCTGGTCACCAGCGCTTCCACATCCGACCTGACCGGCAAGAATTGCTCCCCATACACCGTCCACTGGACATACGACACCTATGCGCTGGCCCGGGGCACGGGCGCCGCGGTCATGAAGCAAGGCGGCGACTCCTGGTACTTCATCACCGTCGATTATGCCTTCGGCAAGGCTCTGGAACGCGACACGACAGAAGTGATCAAGGAAATGGGCGGCAAGGTGGTCGGCACCTCGATACACGCGCTCGGGGCCCCGGACTTCAGCTCCAATCTGCTGCAGGCGCAAAGCTCGAAAGCCAAGGTGGTTGCCATTGCCAATGGCGGAAACGACGCCATCACCACCATCAAGCAGGCATCGGAGTTTGGCCTGAGCCAAGGCGGGCAGAAAATCGCCTCCCTGCTTACGTTTCTTACCGACATCAAGTCGATCGGGCTGCCCATTGCCCAGGGCCTCTATCTGACCGAATCGTTTTACTGGGATCAGAACGACAAGACACGTGAGTGGTCGCAGCGCTTCTACAAACGCAACGGCACCATGCCCACGATGACGCAAGCAGGCACTTACGGAGCCGTAATGCACTATCTGAACGCCGTCAAGGCGGTCGGTTCGAAAGACTCCGACAAGGTCATGGCGCAGATGAGGGCTACGCCCATCAACGACTTCATGACCACAAACGGAAAACTGCGCATAGACGGCCGCGTGGTACGCGACATGCACCTGTACCAGGTGAAGACCCCGCAAGAGTCCAAGGGCGAATGGGATCTCTACAAGGTCATGGGCACCACGCCCGGCGACCAGGCCTTCCGTCCTCTCGACAAGGGCGGGTGCCGGCTGGTCAAGTAAGAACTCAACCGATCAACTCAATGACGAAGCACGGCCATGATCAGTTATGAAGTCCGGGAATTCGGCGCTCCCCTCGCCTATGCAGAACGCCCCGCGCCGGTCCCCCAGGGCGGGGAAGTTCTACTCAAGGTTCTGGCTGCCGGGGTCTGCCACACCGACATCCATACTTGGCACGGATTCTATGACTTGGGAGGCGGCAAGCGCCTGACGATGGGTGATCGCGGTGTCACGCTTCCGCTGACGCTGGGCCACGAAGTCGTCGGCGAAGTCGTCGCATTGGGCCCCACCGCCTCGGGAGCAATCATTGGCCAGCGCTCGCTCGTTTATCCATGGATAGGATGCGGCGCATGCAAGGTTTGCCGCCGAGGAAAAGAACAGCTCTGCCCCACGCCGCGGTTCCTGGGCATATTTCGCGCAGGCGGCTACAGCGACCACGTGCTGGTGCCTGAAGCAAAACATCTGGTGGACATCGGAAACATCCTGCCGGAACATGCTGCGCCGTATGCCTGTTCCGGCCTGACTACGTTCAGTGCCATCAAGAAGATCGATCCCGATGTGCTGCGAGATGAAAAAATCGTGGTCATTGGCGCGGGAGGCCTGGGCCTGATGTGTGTCACCCTGCTTCGGGCCCTGGGCAGCGCAGGCGTGATCGTGGCCGAGACCAACGCGGCGCGGCGTGCCGCAGCAATCCAGGCGGGCGCTATCGAGGCCATAGACCCGACCGTTGGGGATGCGGCCTCCGCCATCAGGCGGGCCGCCGGGGGATCCGTATGGGCGGTGATCGATTGCGTAGGCTCAGCCCACACCGTGCAGATGGCGCTCGACCTGCTGGTCAAAGGCGGACAACTCATACAAGTCGGCCTGTTTGGCGGCGAGATTGCCTTGTCGACGCCGATAATCCCTATCCGCGCCCTGAGCATTCAAGGCTCATACGTGGGCAGCATTGCGGAACTGCAAGAACTGATGGCTTTGGTGCGTACGCAGCGCATTCCTCCCATACCAACGACCTGCCGCCACCTACACGAGGCCGAAGCCGCCTTGAACGAGCTGGAGCAGGGAAAAGTGACGGGACGACTGGTCCTGCAGCCGCAGGCCGGCCGGCCTTCAGCAGTACCGACCCCGGAGGCGACTGATGAGATTCGATAATTCCTATGCGATGACGATAGACGGAAGCCTGGTCGCGTCGTCCGAAACATTCGCCGTCGTCAACCCTGCTACGGAAGAGATTATTGCCCAGGTTCCCGAGGCTTCACGTGCACATCTCGACACGGCCGTCGCGGCAGCCCGGCGCGCATTCGAAGGCTGGAGCGCCACGCCTTTGGAGCAGCGCCAGGCGCTCCTGCGCGCAATGGAAGACCTGCTATCCACACACAAGGCCGACTTTGCCGCCCTGTTGACCCGGGAACAGGGCAAGCCCCTGCCCGATGCCGAGGCGGAAATTGGACGGTGCCTGCACTGGCTGCGGGAAACGGCAAAGTTCGAACCGCCGG